>CAYRGM010000167.1:0-4289 GCA_964423765.1 uncultured Desulfobulbaceae bacterium | reverse complement strand
CACAAGTTATGAACGGTTACGTTTTTGCCATTGTTGGCCCTGCGAATATATTGTTTTCTTGATGTTTTTGTTGCTACCTTTTTGCAAGCTTGATGCCCTCGTAAAAAGTCCGAATTGTGCATTTTTACCATAGCTAACCTATTGAAATCATTAGGTGCGAAAATTGGTTTTTGGACTTTTTACGAGGCCATCAAGCTTAAGATTACCTAATTTCCTTCATAAAGAAGTAAGAGAAATATCAAAAGAAGAAGGTATTTCTATCAACCAATTTATATCTACAGCTCTTGCTGAGAAAATATCAGCATTAAGGACTCAGGAATATCTCGAAAGTCGTGCCTTAAGAGGTAATAGAGATAAGTTTGACTATGCTTTATCAAAAATTGGTCGAAACAATCCGCTCGACAAAAATGATGTGGCAATTAAGTAAAATGGCAAAGGTAAAAAAGAAACTCACTGCCGCACAAAAACGTGCTAGAAAAAAGGCAAAAGCAGAAAGGCAAAAAAATATATGTGGGTTTTCATAAATGGAAGCAGGTCAGAGTCAAAAGACCGCCCACTATTGACGGAATAAGTGTTGATGAATTCATTGAGCAAAATGCCGACCCAATTTGGCTACATCAAAATGAGATGTGGGAATATATTGAAACTGAAGAAGATGTATTAGTTCCGATCTAATCTGGCATATCACTTGCAAAAGTGAGGGTTACCCCGATGATATCACCCGAAAAGATAGCTCCTTTACCTTCAACTTTATGTCTTTTCGATATTTTATGTTGATCAGTGGGTATTTATCACCGTGAAGCTGGGAGATAAATAATGTCGATGAATTCTACCCTTTCGCCAAAGCTGCGGGCAGACGCAAGGTTAACAGAAAAGCAGCAAGAATCACACCAGCCATAAGGGCATACCACCAGCCGACCACACCAAGAGGGTCAGTAATAAACGATGTTTTGGCGAGCAGGTATCCCAATGGAATGCTCACACCCCAGTGAGAGATTATCATGATCAGAAATGGTGTCCCGGGTTGACCAACGCCGCGGAAAATAAATCCGAGGGTTATCGATGCCACATTTACAGTGAAGATCATTGCGGCCACCCCAAGCAGGGTTGAGGTCTGGGCAAGAGTATCAGGGTCACTGGTATAAAGACGGGCAAGAGTGTCACCTTTAAAAAATAGGATTGCAGTTATTATTAATGAGAGCAAGAGACTGACAACAAGACATAAACCAGCCGCACGGCGGACATAACCGCTATTGCCGCTGCCGGCAGCATTTGAGACGATAATTGTTCCGGCCATACCGACTCCGGTTGTAATCATAAGAAAAACAGAGACGATATTGACCGTAATCTGATGACCGCTTATGGCCACTGGGCCGATTGAGGCAATAAACAACGCCACCACTGCCATCACCAGATAGTCCGAGAGAAAATTCAAGGCTATGGGGAGTCCATTTCTGATAAATCTAACCAGGTTGGTAAAAGAGATATCATCCCGTGACCAAGGGCCACGCCAGAGAAGATTGAAGCGAGGTACCATTATAAATACCACAACAGGTACCGCAGCCATTATCCAGAATACGGCTACGGTGGAGACTCCGAACCCGTCTACCCCCATGGGCTCTATCCCCAGTCCACCAAACACAAAGAGCTTGTTAAGTAAAATCTTCAAGCCAATGCTGCCGATAACAGTGAATGTCACCACCTTTGCCCCGCCTGAAGCCTCTAAAAGAAATCTGCATGCACAGAATACACCCAGCCCGGGGAAACCGAACGCGACGATGCGAGTGTAGGAGGTGGCACCTGAGATCATATCTCCAGGCAATCCTATAAGGGTAAAAAGGGGACCTGCTCCGAAGTATAATCCTGCTCCGAGTATCATTCCGCCTAATAACCCCACGACGACACCTCTTGCTGCCAGGGATGTAATTTTTTCCATATGCTCCTGGCCTCTGAGAGAACCAACCTCATGGGTCAATCCATATAGTAGTCCGAGCAGGAAAATCATGGTCGGTGTCCAGACAGCGGCACCGGTTGCAACTGTTCCCAGCACAACAGGCCCCAGATGACCGGCCATGACAACATCGACCACGCCCGTTGCGATTTGAGCCAGTTGAGAGATGATAATTGGTACGGAAAGAACCAGTATAGATTTCAGTTCCGGGCGGCAAGAGAGAGTGGAGGAGGATTTCGATGAAGATATTTCAGCTTGAGACATTGATTTTCCTGTGGGGTTATGCTCTCTGGCTGGTGGAATATACAGCCTGCCAGAGTGTATGATATACTCCCTGCTGTTTTATCAATTCATTATGTGTGCCTGTCTGCACAACCTGCCCTTTGTCCATGACGATAATTGTGTCAGATGAACGGATGGTGTTTAAACGATGGGCTATCACCAGGACGGTTTTTCCGATGGAGAGTTTTGCCAATGCTCTGCGGAAAGCCAGTTCGTTTTGCGGATCAACAGAAGCTGTGGACTCATCCAGCAATATAATGGGTGCGTTTTTCAGCAACGCTCTAGCAATGGACAGCCGTTGCTTTTGTCCCCCGGAAAGCCATGCCCCGCCCTCACCGACCGGGGTCTGGTATTTTTGGGGCAGTTTCATGATAAAGTCATGGCACTGGGCATTGCGGGCTGCTTCCATGATCTCCTCGTCAGTGGCATCCGGAGCACCGAGCCGCAGGTTTGCCGCCACGGTATCGTTGAAAAGGTATACATCCTGAAGAACCATTGACACCTGCTCCATCAGGTCATCAAACGACAGATCGCGGATATCGATGTCGCCAATTAGGATGTTGCCTTCCGTTAGATCGTGGAAACGGGCAATCAGGTGGATAAGCGTGCTTTTACCCGCACCGGAAGGGCCGACAAGAGCTGTGGTCTGGCCCTGTTTCAGCTCCATACTGACAGATTTAAGAGCCGGCTCCTTATCGTTTTCGTCATACCTGAAGGTTACCTGATTCAAGTTCACCCCTGAATGTTTTGGCTTTTTAGAAAACTTCGGTTCCGGCAGTTGTGGTTGTGAGAGTATGACATTAATGGGCTTTAAGGCCAGCTCCAGGTATTTAAGATCAACCAGCAGAAGAGCAGCACGGGTTAGAGGAGCGAAGAATTTCTGAGCGAGTATCATACCCATAAGGTAGGTGGTGGCAGAGATATGACCTCCCAGTATGCCATAAGCCCCAACGATCAGCAGACCGATAAAACTGAGTTCCAGCACCATTGCAAAAAGCACGAAGGTCAGGCCGCCATTGATTTCCAGCTTGATGGAGAGTTTTCGCTGCTCATCAAGACTTTTTTCCAGGGCCGCAAATTTCTCTCCAGCCAGGCCAAAGCTTCTGATAACGCGGATTCCATCTATATATTCAAGAATCCGGCCAGAGGCTTCTGCTTGAGAGTGGATCCGGCCGGAAGACAGGGTGCTAAAGTATCCTTGCGACAGTTTGAGAACCGCAAAGGCAATGGGTACAGATGCCATTGCAGCAATACCCATCCGCCAGTCGATGACCAGCAGTATCAGACCGACAAATAAGGGCAGGGTAAAGCAGGCAACAAAGTCTCCCAGCACTCTGGTGAAAATGTCTTCTATATTTTTCACATTTTCGGCGACGGTCGAGGTAAGAACACCTACTCGCTTGTTTTGGAAAAATCCCAGGGGCAGGCGGCTTAGGTGCTCCACGAGATCAAGGCGAAAATCGCACATCATGGCGTAACCGCTGGCAAACGCCGCCCGGGCTCCAAGCACACCAAAGAAAAACTGTCCTCCCAGAGCGATGGCTGTTACTCCGGTAAGCATCATAATATCCGAGTAATCCCATGGTTTATCACTAAACAGCATCCGCAGGGTCAGATAAATAACACCGTACAAAACGGCGGAGCAGGTTATCTCAAGGACTTTGTAGAGAATGCTCAGTTTCATGCGTTGAGCATTTTTCCCTTTTGCGAGCTTGAATACATCGGTGATGGTCATGATACGGTCTTCCTTGAATCTGCGGCGATGGAAGCCTGCTGCCCTGAACTCCGGCTGTCATCCTGCGAGGAATCCTTCCAGGCTGAGCAGAGCTGCCGATACAGTGGACAACTCTTCAGGAGATTCTCATGCCGGCCGCAATCCACCAGACGACCTTCTTCAATTACGATTATCTGGTGGACATTTTGGATAGAAGCAAGCCGGTGGGTAATGATAAAAACGGTGCGTTCAGCACATAAACGACGAATTGCATCATGGATCTTTCGTTCGCTTAAAGGATCCACATAGGCGGTGGCCTCGTCAAGAATGATTATGGGGGCA
>CAYRGM010000166.1:0-4307 GCA_964423765.1 uncultured Desulfobulbaceae bacterium | reverse complement strand
CCATATAGGCAATTATTTTGGCATGATGAAGACCATGATTGCCAATATGGAAGATGCCGACCTTTTTGTTTTTATTGTCAACCTGCATGCAATGACCACTGTTCAGGACAGGCAAGCTCTCAGTCAGGGAACTCTGGAAGCGGCGGCTGATTTTCTGGCTCTTGGACTTGATCCGGATAAATGTACCTTCTGGGTACAGTCAGATGTCCCTGAAGTATGTGAGTTGTTTTGGATTTTGTCGAATTTGACTCCCATGGGACTTCTTGAGAGATGTCATTCCTATAAAGACAAGGTGGTCAGAGGGATTGCGGCTAATCACGGTCTTTTTTCCTATCCGGTGCTGATGGCAGCAGATATTCTGCTTTTCCAATCAGAAGTGGTACCGGTGGGCAAAGATCAGAAACAGCATCTTGAAGTGGCAAGGGATATTGCCATTAAATTCAACAACAGCTTTGGTGATACCTTTACTATTCCAGAACCGGACATCAGTGAAACCACTGCCATTGTTCCGGGATTAGATGGTCAAAAGATGTCCAAATCATATGGTAATACCATTGCTGTTTTTTTAGATGATAAACCACTTCGCAAAAAGGTTATGTCTATTCAGACCGACGCCACCCCGGTTGATGGAGCAAAGGACCCTGATTCATGTAATCTTTTTTCCCTGTTAAAGCTTTTTGCCCCACCGGAGCAGTTAGACGAGGTTCGTAACCTTTATGTGAATGGTGGAGCAGCTTATGGTTATATTAAACAAGATCTTTTCACACTGATCAGGGATTATTTTTCCGGAGCAAAGGAGAAGAAAAGAGAGCTGCTGGCAAACCGAGACTATCTTAGGGATGTTCTGGCAAAAGGCGGGAATAAGGCCCGGGTCGAGGCGGTTAAAACCCTTGATCTGGTTCGGGATAGGATTGGTTTGCGTTATTGATGGTCAAAATCGCTCAATTTAGGTTATATTATCTTTTTTCTCAAAGAGTCAGAGAGAAAACCCAATAACCAGATAGTTATAAAGATAATCAATATCATGGCCGCAGCTTGTGGATAATGAAAAAGTCGCATATGCACCATCAGGTCATGCCCAATTCCTCCGGCACCTACTACTCCTAACACTACCGCCATCCGTATATTTCTGTCTGCGATGAAAAGAGTATTAGCAATGCTTGTTGGTAATACCTGGGGAATAACAGCAAAAAGAATGGTTTGAATACGACTTGCTCCAGTAGCTTGAATAGCTTCTACTGATTTGATATCTATGGCCTCAATCGTATCAGCATAAAGCTTTCCTAATAAACCAGATGAACTGAGAGCAAGGGCCATGACACCAGAAAAAGGACCAAACCCTACGGCAATAATAAAAATCAGAACCAATACTATATCTGATATCGAGCGGTTAAAATCAAGAATTCCGCGGCTTACAACATAAAAAAACCAGGCTGGTGTAATATTTCGAGCAGCCAGCACCCCTAAAAAGATACTCAAAATAATCGCTAAAGCAGTCCCCACAAGTCCAATCTGAATTGTTTTAACCATCGAGGCAAGGTAGCGGGGTAATTCTCTGAAATCAGGAGGGAACATTTCGGCAAGCAGGTGGACAATATTAGGAATACCTTTGATGAAAATCCATGGTTTTAAGCCTATATCTACAGCTCCCCATAAGAGTACCAAGGCTAATATGATCATCCAGACTAATATTTTTTTCTTAGAAAATGGCATCAGATTATCTTGCTTCTCAAATAAATAGAAATCTTATCCAGCAGGCTGACAGTTACAAAGATAATTATTATTATTGCCATTGTTTCGTCATACTCAAAAAGTCGCATTGATAGAATCAAAGCAAGACCAATACCTCCAGCACCTACTACGCCCAACATTGTTGCCATTCTAATGCTGTGGTCCAAAATATATAGAGTGTAGGCAATGCCTGTTGGCAATGCTTGCGGGATTATTGCAAAAAGAATTGTTTGGATACGGCCTGCCCCTGTAGCCCGAAGTGCCTCCACAGGCCCGGGATTAACCGCTTCAATCTCATCTGCATAGAACTTTCCAAGAAGACTCGCTCCATGAAGAGTCAGTGCCAGGACTCCGGCAAAAGGTCCCATCCCAACTGCTACTATAAAGATAAGAGCCATTATCAAATCCGGTATAGAACGGAAGAAATCCAGGATAGCCCTGGCAGTAAAACGAAACATTTTGCCCGGTGTGGTATTCTCTGCTGCCATTAAACCCATGGGAATACTCAAACAAACGGCAAGAAAGGTAGCCCACAAGCCAATATGAATGGTTTCTATCATCAATGAAATATATTTACGGAATTTAGAAAAGTCCGGGGGAAATGCCAGTGAGAGAAAATCTAACATCCGCGGCATTCCTTCAATAAATGCCTTGGGGCTTACATCTGTCTGCTGCATGCTCCAGCCCATAATAATCGTAATGAAGATTAACCAGAACAGGAACTTTCCCTTACTATTGACAAGGCGGCTTACCTGGGCTTTTTTTATGATGTCTTCAGTCTGCATAATCCTCATAGTCATAAATATCTCTTATGCTATCTTCATTCAGGTTGGCAATTTTGTCTTCAAAAACCGCCTTTCCACGCCTGATTCCAATAACCTTTTCGGCATAGCTCCGGGCAAATTCCACTTGGTGAAGGTTGCACAGTACTGTAATTTCTTCTTCCCTGTTAATGGTCTTGAGCAAGCTCATTATCCCGTCAGCAGTCTTGGGGTCGAGGCTGGCAACAGGCTCATCAGCCAGAATAACCTTGGGTTGCTGGACTAATACCCTGGCAATCGCTAAGCGCTGTTGTTCACCGCCGCTTAAGGTGTCGGCCCTTTGCTTGGCCTTTCCTGCCAGTCCTACCCGTGCCAATGCCTTTTCAGCTAATTCAATTTCAGATTTGGAAAAGTGATAAATAAGGCTTCGCCAGACAGAAATGTAGCTGAGTCTGCCCGTTAAAGCGTTTAATAAAACGCTGAGTCTTCCTACTAAATTAAATTGCTGGAAAATCATCCCTACTTGTTGGCGAACTTTCCTTATGTTCCGCCTATTGCCATTGACAGAGATATTGTTCATCAATATTTCTCCATCAGTAGGAGACACCAGGCCATTGATGCAACGGAGCAAGGTAGATTTTCCTGCCCCGCTGCGGCCGAGTATAACTGTAAAGCTTTTTTGCTCAACTGTTAAATTGATCCCTTGCAATGCATAAACCCCTCCATTATAAATCTTGCTTACATCTTTAAAAGTAATCATTTTTTTGTCTCCGGACAGGTGGCCGAATCAAGGGAGGTTCGGCCACCTGATTTTATGTCGATTTATTTAATCTCCAATATCCTGGCGATATCCCTGATAACATCGTAGTCTTCATCTCGGGCTTCTACATATTTAATTACTTTATGCCAGCCCATCATTTTTTCTTCGCCAAGGTGTTCATGCAATTCCAAAATAGCCTGGGTTATTTGTTTTTTCATTTCAGGATCCATATCTTTTCGGACCGCAATCGGGCTGTTGGGAATAGGGTCTGATGTAGCAAGAATAATAATCTCATCCTTGTCGACAACACCTTTGTCTATCATACCTTGTAACCTCATTTCACCCATTCCTCCAGCATCTACATGCCGATTTTTAACTGACAGTCCCACTGCCTCATGCCCGCCGGTAAAGACAATATTTTCAAAGTCTCTCTCGGTATCAATGCCCGCTTTTTCCATCATGTAACGCGGAACAAGATGGCCAGATGTAGAAGCAGGATCTGCAAAGGCAATCGTTTTTCCCTTCAGATCATTTAAGGTTTTGATGCCACTTTTATTATGGGTTATTATAATGCTTCTGTAGGTGGTATTGCCCCTTTTATCCATGCCCTTGGCAATAGCAACGGCATTGGCCCTTTCTGCAGCCAAAATATAAGAAAATGGACCAAACCAGGCGATATCTATCTTGCCAACCCGCATAGCCTCAATAACCCCTGCATAATCAGTAGCTATAAATGGCTTGATTTCCATTCCGGTCACTTGTGCTATATGGTCAAGCATGGGACGGAAGGATGCCAATATCTTCTCAGGATCCTCTGCTGGCATCAAACCAAAGTTCAGGACCTTTTTTTCCTCTTTCCCCCATGGCCACCAGGCAACACTCTTATCTACAAAAACACCTGTAAACAGGGCAATGCAGATAATTCCTATTAAAGCCTTTAACATACCTTTTCTTTTCATTTTTTATATTCCTCACTTTTAAATAATTTTTAGTAGCTTCCTTAGCCCAACTTCGTAATAGGCGAGAAAAAACTCCTCTTATTACAGATAGTTACC
>CAYRGM010000165.1:0-4342 GCA_964423765.1 uncultured Desulfobulbaceae bacterium | reverse complement strand
CGGCCTTCTAAGCCGTAGGTCGCAGGTTCGAATCCTGCCTGGCGTACCATAATAAAATCAAATACTTAACAACTAAAAAGACAGCACTCGTCACACCCTCTTTTTTGCTTTTTCAACCCTATTTCCAACCTACAGAGCATAATAATGGGTAATTAGAGTGCAACTCTTTCACGGTAAAAATCGTATAAATAAGGGTACAGCCTGTACCCCTAAAATACAGACAAGGACTGGCAAAAAGTGCATACCACCTGTTTACAGACGGGATATATTAGGGCAGTTGTGCGTGCATCTTGCGTTACATGTTAAGAAGTTGACTAATTCTTCCTTGCTATTACTCGTTGTTGCTTTGATTTTTGGGGTGGTGACATTTGTCCCCACTTCTGGTTTGTCTTCCAATATCTTGCTTTTTTGCCTATACGCTTCTCTCACGCTACTCTTTTTCTTGTTCAACTCCTGCACCACAAACCGGCATGCCTGCCTTGCCGACAACTATCTTGACACAGGGGGCTTTTGTGCCGTCAAAATCGATTCCCCCGAAAAAATCAGCACTGGTTTGGCCGGCTATTTGCCGTGAACCTGAAATATAGTCGGCCTGAAGGTGGGTCTCAAATGTTTTGATGATTGTACTGTTTTTATTTTTGGCAAAGTCTAAATAAAAGTCCACATTGCGGCTGGGATCAACGATCATCATCTCAGCCCCCGAACAGAGACCGTAACTGCAGGATGCCTTGCCGGGACGGATAAACAACTGGAAAAGGTTGTAGTCATCACCTTCACAAACTGTTTTGGGAATAAGCAGGTTTCCCCATGTTTTAATGCCTCCGGTCAGATAGCGGACATCATCAAAACCTCGTTTAACAAGGATTTCTCCCACAAATTTTGCATATCCCTCTTGGACACAGAATACATATTGCACGCCCTTTGGGAACTTTTGCCACACAGTCATCCTCAAGCTCCATAAAATCATAATATGCAAGATTGAGCGTGTCGAATGGGTAGGGTGATCGATCTGTAATCGACTGAAATCTTTAGAGTTTCGTGCATCGAGAACCATAATATCTTCTTTGTCTGTTAGCCATTGAAAAGGTCTTTTGCTTCGTAGGAAGATAGTGTCATCTGTAGCTCCTGAATGTAATTGTTTAATGGAAATTGACAATATGTTGCAAAAAAATATTAAAAGATTTGTCATTATTGAGCTATTGTAAAATATAATATCAGAAGGGAGTTACTAAAACAAGAATAGCAGGGACAAGAAAATAAGGAAAAAATAAATGGGTCGAGTCTACATTTGACTTTATCTGATTGCAGATTGGGTGATATTGTATCGCTCATGTCCAGAGCATTACGCATGGAATATCCTGGGGCTTGATTATTAGGGGACAGGTAATTGAGAATTGAGAAAAATGTTCCCCTTTTTCCTTACAGGAATAATATTTTTTACAAACATACAAGTACAGTTTAAAATATAAATTATAATGTTCTCATCGTTATGAGTATCGAAAAAGAGTTAGGCTACTCTGTTATCTCCAACCATGCTGGTTAATTTATTGAAAAACAGGAGACCTTCCCATGAACGGACAATCCGATACCAAACAGGTAATTACTTGCACTCCGGAGAAGGATTTGCAGTCGCAATTACCTGCTCTCTTAACCGGTGTGAGTGCTGATGTTGACCTGCTGGTGCAAAAAGCATTTGTTGCCGGTCGGAAATTTAAGCAACTGAACCAGGAGCAGGTAGACAAGATTGTAAAAGCAATGACCCTTGCCGGGCTTGGCAGTCATATGGAACTTGCCAGGCTGGCAATAGATGAAACCAGACGGGGAATTTATGAAGATAAGATAAGCAAAAATATCTTTGCCACTGAGTTTATCTACCATAGTATCAAGTACAAAAAAACCGTGGGTATTATTAACCGGAATGAAGAAGAGGATATTTATGAGATAGCAGAACCGCTTGGGGTGGTGGCCGCGATTATTCCGGTTACCAACCCCACCTCAACCACCATGTTTAAATCGCTTCTCTGTGCTAAAACCAGAAATCCGGTGGTGTTCAGTTTCCATCCGGCATCACAGAGATGTAGTGTGGCCGCGGCAAAATGTATATACCAGGCAGGTATTGCAGCCGGGGCTCCGGAAAACTATATAACCTGGATTGAAAAACCTTCTCTTGAGGCAACAAATGCGTTGATGAACCATGCCGGCATAGCGTTAATCCTGGCCACTGGCGGTCATAAAATGGTTAATGCCGCCTATAGTGCAGGGAAACCGGCCCTTGGGGTTGGTCCGGGTAATGTCCCGGCTTTCATCGAAAGATCAGCAAAATTAAAAAGGGCTATCTCAGATATTATTTTAAGTAAAACTTATGATAACGGCATGATATGTGCTTCTGAGCAGGCGGTGATAGTTGAGGAGGAAATTGCCGACCAGGTAGTAGCTCTTTTTAAAGAGAATAACTGCTATTTTTTAAATGAGAGTGAGACCGCAAAATTAACGGATACCATAATTGATAAAGGCTCCGGAACCGTTATCTCAAAAATAGTAGGTCAGTCTGCAGACTTCATTGCTGCCCTTGCCGGTATAACCGTGCCTGAAAAGACCAAGATTCTCATGGCATCGCTTGCTGGAGTGGGCAGAGATTTCCCCTTGTCCCAGGAAAAATTATCACCCATTTTAGCTTTTTATGTGGTTGATGATTATCGGCAAGGAATCAAACGATGTGAAGAGATGATAGAATTTGGCGGCCAGGGTCATTCGGCAGCTATTCATTCTGAAGACAAACAGATCATTGCTGAGTTCTCTTCAGCAGTCCATGTCGGCAGAATAATTGTTAACTCTCCCTGTACCCAGGGAGCCATTGGCGATATTTATAATGCCAATGTCGCTTCATTAACTCTGGGATGCGGCTCCTACGGCCGCAATTCCACAACTGCCAATGTCAGCGTTGACAGCCTGATCAATATCAAGAGAGTGGCTGGCCGTAAAGACAAACTGCAATGGTTCAAAGTACCGCCAAGGATTTATTTCATGCCGGGTGCTGTCCAGTATCTAACCAAGATGCCGCTGGTGGAAAGGGTTTTTATTGTAACTGATGAGGTAATGGTAAAACTTGGCTATGTAGACAAGGTGCTATATCATTTAAACAAACGACAAAATAATATCAGTGTCGAGGTGTTTGATCAGGTAACACCTGACCCAACCACAAATATTGTTACCGCCGGGGTTGCGGTGATGAAACAGTTTCGACCGGATACCATTATTGCCTTGGGCGGGGGGTCTCCCATTGATGCTGCCAAGGCAATGTGGTTATTTTATGAACATCCGGATGTGGAGTTTGAGTTTTTAAAGCTGAAGTTTATGGATATTCGCAAACGGACCTATAAATATCCAAAATTAGGGCGTAAAATTAAAATGGTAGCTATTCCCACCACCAGTGGTACCGGTTCCGAGGTCTCAGCCTTTACCATTATTACTGACCAAGGAGATGAGGTTAAATATCCTCTTGCCGATTATGAACTGACTCCTGATGTGGCGATTATAGATCCTGATTTTGTGTTGTCAATTCCCAAAGAGGTTACTGCTGACAGCGGAGTTGATGTGCTTACCCATGCAATTGAAGCCTATACTTCAGTCATGGCCTCTGATTATACGGATGCCCTGGCCATCAAGGCAATTGAGCTTGTTTTTGCTTATCTGCCCCGCTCTTATGAGCTGGGAGATAAAAATGCCCGGGAGAGAATGCATAATGCCTCAACAATTGCCGGTATGGCTTTTACTAATGCATTTCTTGGCATAAATCACAGCTTGGCCCATAAATTAGGCGGACAGTTTCATATTGCCCACGGTCGGGCAAACGCTGTTTTACTGCCCCATGTTATTGCTTATAATGCCCAGGTTCCCACCAAGTTTGCTGCTTTTCCCAATTATGAACATTATGTGGCTGATCTCAAGTATCAGCAGATCGCCAGGCATCTCGGTCTGCCTGCCTCTACCCCGGAAGAAGGAGTGCGAAGTCTGATTGATTCAATTTACAATTTAATGCGTAAACTGAACATGCCCTTAACCATTGCCGAGTGTGGGGTTGATGCGGATGAATTTGCATCCCTGGTTGATGAAATGGCAGAAAAAGCATTTGAGGATCAATGTACCACTGCCAATCCCAGGATGCCCTTGATAACAGAGCTTATCGATATATATAAACGGGCCTATGACCAGATTGCACTTTATTAATAATTGATAGTTGATAATTGAGAATTGATAATGAATAATAGTGTTATTTAATAATTGCAGACATCGTAAAATAAGCCACGATATTAGACTTTAACCCTTGTGAAATCAAGAAAAT
>CAYRGM010000164.1:0-4353 GCA_964423765.1 uncultured Desulfobulbaceae bacterium | reverse complement strand
TTTTTCGTTCCAATGATGTAATGTTTACATTTTACATTCCCGGCATAATTTTTAACACCATTCAAGTATTTTCTCTTTATTTTTGACATGAAGGGGAAGAAACTGCTATTCTATCTATAATAATCAGCATGATCTATGAGCAAATTGGTCAGCCCTTAAGCGAATAATGAAAGGTAATCGCTACGGCATGGCTAAGGGTCCGTCATAGAAATAATAAGGACTTGTTTTGAGTATTCACTCCTGACAAAAAAAACAAAAAAGGAATCTAAATATGGATTTTGGCAGTTTAATAGACAATGTGTATGAAAAAATTAAATCTTTTTTTGCATATCTTGGGGAGTTGGCAGAGTTAACCGGTATACCAGAGCAGGTCAAAGATGTTGATGCAGCAGCACTGTTCTCCAATCCATGGTTCCTCGTCCCTTTTATAGGACTTATCATCTATTTATTATACAAAAAGGAATTGAGAAATTTTATTCTCATTGCCATGTTCATAGGTGGTTGGTACTTAACTGGCACCGAGTATATGCAGACCCTTGTTATTGGCAATGAACTACAGTTAAACAAGGTTCTGCCTCTACTCTTTGGCGGTGCCGCAGCTCTTGCCCTAATTATTTATCTATTTTTCATACGCTCAGACTGATTTTTTTTAACAAAAAGATATGATTCATTCATCTTCTAGCTTCCAAGGATTTAAAAACGCTATCTTCAACATTACCGAGGAGCGTGCCTGCCCTATTTACAATGTCGGCGATGAGCTTAAAATTGAAGGTCTGGAACTAAGCGTGCCTGAAGCCAAACCGACCTGCCTACAGCTTGTCATGAGCATTTTCAAAATAACTTCCGGACACTCCTCTTACCAACAGTTTACGCCGCGAGGTGTTCATAAATCAAAGTTTGACTGTGGCGGATGTGATGGGTTAATTCACTTTGAATTCAAGAAAGAAAAAGCATTTGCCACCGTACAGATGGAACTGCTTGATGTTGCCGAACAGCGGGAACGGATGAAGCATATGGATCGTTTTTTCGATAGTCTGCGACAACTGGAAATTTTTGAATCACTTAATGATGATGGACTTCGCAATCTCTCGGCCATGTTACAGCTTAAAGAATACGACGACAATAAGGTTATCTTAAGCAAAGGAGACCCTGGCACCCATCTCTATATTATCCTGGAAGGTATGGTAGGTGTGATTGCTGATGACGGCCAGACTCTTACCAGAATGGGAACTGGTGAAATTTTTGGCGAAATGAGCCTGCTTTCCGGTGAATCCATAACCATTACAATTCATACCAGGGCTCAAACTAAACTCGCCACTCTATCCAGTAAGGATTTCAAACATATCCTCAATAAATTCCCGATTCTTCAGGTATTTTTTTACAAAATGCTGGTGGAAAGAGCCCAGCTTAATACTCTTCGTTCCGGAAAGAT
Source organism: uncultured Desulfobulbaceae bacterium (assembly GCA_964423765.1). Taxonomy (GTDB): domain Bacteria; phylum Desulfobacterota; class Desulfobulbia; order Desulfobulbales; family Desulfobulbaceae; genus DRLX01. The sequence continues at coordinate 2,921 of CAYRGM010000164.1, read as the reverse complement.
CAACTCCGGCATGAGTGGCAATTTATCTGAAATCAACATGATAGATTTGTTTCAGCTAATTCATTCCACCCGGAAAACCGGTCAGGTAGAACTTGACCTCAACGACGGCAAGGCATTCGTTATTTTTCATGAAGGAGAGCTAATTCAAGCCCGCTATAATACCCTGGTCGGCAAAGAAGCTTTTTTTATTATGCTAAAGAGGCGTTCAGGAAAATTTCTATATACTTCTGGTCTTTCAGAACAGGCAAAACGGCTTAAGATTATAGGTGGATTCATGGGATTGATCATGGAGGGGCTGCGTCGGATTGACGAAAAGAATGATGACATACCCTTAGACAATATTAAGCCATTCAACCTCTTGTGACAATTTGCAAGGAAAAAACATCGCCTCCCCCCGCACTTTCCCATGCCTTCCTGGCAACGATCAGTCATTCACCAGGAGTTTATCTTATGTCAGGCAAACGGGAAATCCTCTATGTGGGCAAAGCTGGGGATCTCCGGAAAAGGCTCAGTCAATATGCCCACTTTTCAGGCTCTGCCCACTCAAAAACCGCAGTCATGCTCAGCCATGTCCGGCAGGTAAAAACCATCCTTACCACTACAGAAAAAGAAGCTCTTCTTCTTGAAGCCTCATTAATCAAAAAACATCGCCCCCGCTATAATGTCATTCTCCGAGATGATAAAAACTACCCGCTCATTAAGGTCACAGTACAGGATAAATGGCCAAGGATTGTGATAACCCGCAAAAGGACCAGGGACGGGAATCGTTATTTTGGTCCCTTTTCATCCGGATCGGCAATGCGGATTACCTTAAAACTTCTCCATAACCTTTTCCCACTCAGACGCTGCAAAACCCTGCATAAACGCAATCGCCCCTGTCTTAACCATCAGATGAAAATGTGCCTAGCTCCCTGTACAGATATGGTGGAGAATAAACAGTATGAGGCATTGGTGAAAGGATCGCTTCTTTTCCTGGAAGGTAAGAACAAACAGATACTTACCGATTTAAAAAACAAGATGGCATTGGCTGCTGAGACCCTCCATTATGAACAGGCAGCCATGTTTCGTGACCAGATCACCGCCCTTGAAAAAACCCTTGAGCATCAGGCTGTGGCCGGAGATCATTTTCAAGATCAGGATGTATTTGGCCTTGCCCGTCAGGGTGCCGCGGTTGGCATAGCTATTCTTTTTATAAGACGGGGCATGATCTCCGGTTCGCAAACTTTTTTTATTCCCGACCCCTTAGGCAAAGACAGTAAAATTCTCACCGAAACAATCATGCAGTATTATTCCACCTTAAGACAACCGCCCAGAGAACTGCTGCTGCCACTTGGCATTGATGATGAAAAACTTGTTTTTGAACAGCTTGTCGAATTAAGAGGAGGTGCTGTATCTCTTATTATCCCAAAACGAGGAAAACGAATGCAGCTTATGGAAATGGCAAAATCCAATGCCGATCAAGTTTTTTCCAGACAGGCGGAAAAAGAAAAATCATGGCAGGCTCTGGTTAAAACTCTCCAGATAAAATTAGGCTTAAAAAATAGCCCAACCCGAATTGAATGTCTTGATATTTCCAATTTAAGCGGAAAACAGGCAGTTGGTTCTCTGAGCTGTTTTGTTAAGGGAGAACCGGAAAAAACAGGTTATCGTCATTATCGGATAAGACTTAAAAAAACACCGGATGATTATGCGATGATGAGGGAAGTTCTGGAAAGACGCATAGAAAGCGGCCTGAAAAAAGACAACCTGCCGGATACATTTCTGCTGGATGGTGGTAAAGGTCATCTCAACATAGGAGTTGAAGTTTTATCCCGATACAACCTGCTTGATAAGATTGATTTGATTGCCATTGCCAAGGAAAAACAGGAAGAAGGAGAAAAGCTGTTCCGCCCCGGTCGTAAAAATCTGATTCTATTAGAAAGCCATGCCCCTGCCCTGCTCTACCTGATGCGAATTCGTGATGAATCCCATCGGTTTGGGATCAGTTTTCATCGAAAATTAAGAAACAAACAGACCATCTCCTCTCCATTAGACAAGCTCAACGGAGTCGGCCCGCAACGAAAAAAACAATTGCTGAAATCATTGGGCAGCTATAAACGAATCTGCAAAGCAACCATTGCTGAACTGAGAGAAGTCCCGGGCTTTGGTCAGGAACTTGCCGTAGCTATACACAACCAATTGCATAGAAAAAAGACAGAAATTTAAACCTGAATTGAGCGATGTCTAACTTGATCAACTCAGGTTTTATTATCCCTTAACACACGAATCCTGCTCCACGATAAACATTCAATATTTCAACATGATACAAGGTTTTGAAAAATTTGTCATAAAAAAACAGCAAAAGAGATTAACGAAGGTAAGCGAGGAACGAGACTCCGTGAGGCACTACCCAAACATTTACAGTCCTTGTTTATGAGAGTTTTTTTTACCAACCCGAATATTTACATTCTTAAGCCAGAACGAACAAGATTGGTCCAGTATTTAAGAAAGAAAGGAAGGGTTATGTTTTCTGAACTTATGTCAGAAATGCATCGAACACCTATAAGCTTAAATAACGACCTGAAACTGTTATCAAAATATCAATTGATTAAAATCTTCAAAGAACCTAATCCAGGTCATGGAGTCCATAAAGTCATTGAGTCTACATACGGAAATGAAAAAATTGAGTTTAAGGCAGAGATTTAATTTCCAAGAGCAAAGTTGATAGTAATGCGGTGCTAAAGACTGGGGGGCTGGCCCATTTTGCTAACCCACTTTAGTGGACTGGCAACTCGTTGGCTATTTTTTGTATAGATTTAAGGGTGCCTTGAAAAAATTAGAATTTTCGTTCAAAATCGAGGCACAAGAAAAATTTTACCGCAGGCATATCAGTAGTGTCCGGTTAAGGACTTGCATGTTGTTCAAACTTTTGAGAATCTAAG
>CAYRGM010000163.1:0-4460 GCA_964423765.1 uncultured Desulfobulbaceae bacterium | reverse complement strand
CAATAGGGGGTGATATGGGTTTGGTAATATAATCGACGGCACCGACTGCAAGCCCTTGCCGCTCGTCTTCAATTTCGCCGAGTGCGGTAACGAATATGACCGGAATGTCCTGGGTCCGTTGATCAGACTTCAGGTTTCGGCAAACCTCATAACCGTCCATCCCGGGCATTATGATGTCAAGGAGAATCAAGTTGGGAGGGGAAGCAGCACCGGCAATTTTCAGGACCTTTTCGCCGCTGGTCGCAGCCTTGATCTTATAATCTGAATTTAACACGGCGGCAAGGATATCAATATTTTCGGGCATATCATCCACAACCAGAATAACCGGCTTCAGGGATGTGTTCATAAGTCATCTCCAGCGTAGTGAAAGCTTTTTCAGCAATCATGTCCAACCAAGACCCTATTAGTCCTGTTTGGGCTTGTCAAGAAAAAATAACCGTTCCCACAGTGCGTGGGAACGAGGGTAAAACATCTAGTGTTGCGTCAACTCTCAAATGATGCATCTCGCTTCCCTCGTTCCCACGCAGGAGCGTGGGAACGAGAATTATGTCATTTCAGCCTTGACGCGACACTAGCCCATGATGCCCTGCGGGCATGTTCAGAAATTAGAAGACAGCTTGCCTGGCTAATAAGACGAAAAAATAACAGAGAAGTTCTTTACTTTTTTAGGATAAACAGGTAGAATTTTTTTGTAATGCAAAAATCAAACCGGAACGATTTGTAAGTGCTTTTTTTATTACACCTTTATAAAATAATTAAATACTTTTTCCAAAATGAATTCAATAAAAAAAAATCAATTGCTGATCCTTGCCTTTAGTCTGCTGTTGCCATTATCAATGGCAATTGCTGATGAAGCACCTCCCATCCTGATAGAGGCAGATCAAATGATCTCCAGAGAACAGGATAATTCTGTGGTTTTTCTTGGTGCTGTGGAAGCCAGGCAGGGTGACATTACCATTCGTGCCGGGGAAATGACTGTTTACTATGCCCGGCAAGATGGCCAAAGCGAAGGAAAAATGGCAGGCGAGGTAATAAAAATCATTTGCAGGAATAATGTGGAAATATCACAGGGCGACTGGCTCGGCACAGGTGACCGTATGGATTATCATGCCAGGGAGCGAAAAGTTATCCTCTCCGGCAACGCCAAGGCCTGGCAAGGTAGGAATATGGTCTCCGGATATAAAATAATTTATTATCTCGATAAAAAAAGAACCATTGTTAAACAGAATGAAACTGGTACAAGCCGAGTCAAGGCGATCATCCATCCGGAGTCAGACAAGAAGCAATGATGGATAATTCTCTTCTTGAAACCAGAAATATCGTCAAGGAGTATCGTCGGCGCCGGGTTGTTGATCAGGTCAGTTTAAAAGTTGCTGCCGGGTCAGTGGTTGGGCTTCTTGGTCCAAATGGAGCGGGCAAGACGACTACATTTTATTCCATTGTCGGATTTATTCGCCCGGCGAGTGGTTCTATTCTTTTAGACTCTCAGGATATAACCGGACTGCCCATTCACCAACGAGCCCGGCTTGGCATTACCTACCTGGCCCAGGACCCATCGGTTTTTAAAAAGCTGACTGTGGTTGAAAATGTTCGTATTGTCCTAGAGCCGCTTGGACTGTCTCGCAATGAAATCAATAATCGTATTGAAGAGTTGATGAGCGAGCTGAAAATAACCCACCTCGCTGATAACAAAGGGCATGCTCTTTCCGGAGGTGAACGGCGGCGGGTTGAAATCATGCGAGCCTTAGCAACCCGACCCAGGTTTATTCTTCTTGATGAACCGTTTGCCGGAGTTGATCCTTTAGCGGTTGCGGATCTGCAGGCGATTATCCGGAATCTGAAAACAAAAGGATTGGGGGTGTTGATATCTGATCATAATGTCCGGGAAACCCTTCAGGTTTGTGACTTTGCTTACATCCTGAACAATGGTCAGGTTTTGATTAGTGGTTCTGCCCAGGATATTATAGAAAGCACCCTGGCTCGTAAAATCTATCTTGGTGAGAACTTCAGGATGTGATTTTTTGTAATCGTTACACTGCCGCCGCTACACTGCTAATGCGAATCTATACCCTTGGTGAACGCTTACACAATCTGCAATTCAAAACTAAAAATAAAAACCATAAATGCTTGAACTTCGACAAAATCTGCAACTCGTTCAGAAACTGGTTATGACACCACAGTTGCGCCAGGCTATCCAGCTTCTTCAGCTAAATCGCATGGAGCTTACAGATGCCTTGCGGGCGGAAATAGAGCAGAATCCCATGCTTGAAGAAGTGCAATTGTATAAAGAGCCTGATGCCAATCCTGACTCTATTGATGCTGCCGAAACAAAAGAAATTATTGAAAAAACTGTAACTTTAAAGGTTGAAGGAGAGGGGGCTGCGACAGTAGCAGAAGTAAACTGGGAAGACTACAGTAATAATTTTGATAGTGATTTCTCTTTTGCCCGGGAAATCCCCCCGGCAGATGCTCCTAGCCAATTTGACTTTATTTCTGAAAAACCAGGATTAAGAGCATTCCTTCTCTGGCAGCTTGCCCATCTGCAACTTGATGACCTTGATACCAGGTTGACGCAATTTATTGTCGGTAATCTTGATGGACATGGTTTTTTGGAGGCAGATATTGACGATATTATCTCATGCAATAAATGTCATAGAGAGGAAGCCAAGGCCGCGCTTCGCCTTATCCATAGCCTTGATCCGCCTGGGGTTGGGGCACGGAACATCAGGGAGTCGCTTCTCCTTCAACTTGACAGGATAGGTTTGGAGGAAACTCTGTCCTATCAAATTATTGATAAGCACATAAACCTGCTGGAAACAAGAAATTTTGCTAAATTGGCCCGGAGTACAAAAGCAACAATCAGGCAGGTCAAGGAAGCTGTTAATATCATAAAAAAGCTGACCCCCTATCCTGGTAATGAATACTCAAATGAGCAAACAAAATATGTTGTTCCAGATGTTTTCGTATATAAAATTGACAACGAATTTGTTATTCATCTTAATGATGATGGCATGCCACATCTTCAGATATCGGAAGAATATAAAACTTTGCTCAAACAAAAAAACTCCATGACCAAAGATTCAAAAAATTTCCTGAGAGAAAATAAACGAAATGCCGAATGGTTTATCAAGTCCATTCAGCAGCGACAGCGGACAATTTATAAAGTTGTCGAGAGTCTAATTAAATTTCAAAGGGATTTTTTTGAACGGGGTTCCGGTTATTTAAAACCACTTGTTCTTCGTGATGTAGCGGAAGATATAAGCATGCATGAGTCAACAGTTAGCCGTATTACCTCCAATAAGTATATCCATACCCCCTTGGGCATTTATGAACTGAAATATTTTTTTTCCACTGCTGTTGCCACTACAGATGGTGAAACAGTGGCGGCAGAGGCTATAAAAACACGAATCCGACAGCTCATAGCCGCTGAAGATTCCCAAAAACCTTTAAGTGATAGTAGGATTTCTGATATATTGGCTGAGGAGACAATCAAGGTTGCTCGAAGAACTGTGGCAAAATATAGAACCCAACTAAAAATATTGCCGGTTAAGTATCGGCGGCAGGCACGAACATAAGTAAACAGTTACAGCCCAAGTTTATGGGCGTTTGTTTATCTCGCTGAATATTACGAAAAATAGCAATTGACACTTTAACCGCTTTGCATTACAATTTGTAATACGGAGGGGAGACTATGATTACACTAAGATTGGGTCACAAGCTAGAACAACAAGTTAATAATACCGCAAAAAAATCTTGGATTAACCAAGTCTGAATTAATCAGGAAAAGTATTAATGAATATCTTTGCAAGCTCAAACAGCCTGATGCTTGGGAAATTGGAGAAGATTTATTTGGTAAATATTCAAGTGGACTTGGCAACTTATCGTCAGACAGAAAAGAGTTAGTAAAGAGTAAAGTCAAAGTCAAAAGAACATGAAAAAAGTACTAATTGACTCAGGCCCTTTGATTGCCTTGTTTGATGCTTCAGACAGATATCACAATAAGTAAATATTCGGGTTGGCAAAAAAACTCTCATAAGCAAGGACTGTAAATGTTTGGGTAGTGCCTTAGATTCGTTCATTCTGGCCGGTGAAGCGTACTTTTGCTACTCGAACCGGTCAGAATGGACGAATATGAGGTGCTACCCGGATATTTACCACAATAAAGCAGTTAATTTTATAAAATCCAATAAATATCCTTTAGTTACAACCATTGCATCGGTTACAGAAACTCTCCACTTATTAGATTTTAATCGAAATGCCCAAATAGATTTTATCGAATGGCTACACAAAGGGGCTGTTGAAATTCAAAACATCGAAAGTAGTGATTTCGGAAGGATCAAGGAACTAACTGAGAAGTATCGTGATTTACCAATGGATTTTGCTGATTCGTGTTTGGTATATCTTGCAGAAAAACTGAGTCTCAACACTATTGCAACTATTGACCGCGATTTCACGATTTA
>CAYRGM010000162.1:0-4483 GCA_964423765.1 uncultured Desulfobulbaceae bacterium | reverse complement strand
AAAACCGCAGGCATACCCGTTGGTCTGCCCACGGATTTTCTTAGAAGCCTTGGCGTGCAAGAGATCGGAGTCTCGTTGCACTCGCTTACCTGGTGCAGATCAAGTTAAAAAATCGCTCAACTCAGGTTTTAGAAACTTCTGAGGTAATTTTGAAAATAGCTCTTTGTCAAACCAATCCTGTAATTGGAGATTTCACTACCAACCTGCAAGCCATCTATCAGCAACTTGAACAGGCTCGTAAAGCGGGATGTCGCCTTGCTGTTTTCCCTGAGTTATCCCTGTCCGGTTATCCACCCATGGATTTTCTGGAGCGGAAATCATTTCTCGAGGCCCATGACCTGGCTTTAAGTGAACTAATTGATAAAGTGAGTGGCATTGCCTGTATAGCTGGAGTTATAGAGCAAAGAGCAGGATCGGGGAAACCCCTTTATAATTCCGCATTTTTTATCCAGAACCACAGGGTTTGTCACCGGGTTCGTAAGCAGCTTCTCCCCGCTTATGATGTCTTTGATGAAACCCGTTATTTTGAACCAGGAACCGTTACCCTTCCCTTTATGTTTGAGGGAATTCGGATTGGCCTGACCATCTGTGAGGATATCTGGTATCAACGGGATGGCTATGCCATGATTGATCCGCTGGCAGCTCTGATGCAGGGTAATAATTGCCTTGATTTACTGATAAATATATCAGCTTCTCCTTATTATCACGGGAAAATATCCGAACGGCTGAAACTTTTTTCTCACCTATGCCAAGAGAACTCTTTTTCTCTTTTATATGTCAATCAGGTCGGCGGTCAGGATGAGCTGATCTTTGACGGCCATTCCCTGATAATGAACAATAGTGGAGCAGTATGTGGGTTGGCCAAAGGTTTTGGCGAAGATATGTTAGTGGTTGACAGTGATAATTTTGAAAAAAACCAGATTGCCCCCCCAAAGGATTCGCTTAAATTGGTACTGGATGGGTTGGTTTTCGGGCTTGGGGAGTATATGCGGAAAACCGGTTTTACTAAAGCGGTGATCGGGTTGTCTGGAGGAATAGATTCAGCATTGACGGCGGTGATTGCCAGTCTGGCCCTTGGTCCTGATAATGTTCTCTGTGTGTCCATGCCCTCTTCATATACTTCCCAGATGTCCATTGATGATGCCAGCAAACTGGCGGATAATCTTGGCTGTGCTTTTGAAAATATACCGATTATCTCAATTATGGAAAGCTATGCACAGGTTCTTGCTCCTGTCTTTGCGGGTTTGGAAGAAGATATCACCGAACAGAATCTCCAGGCAAGAATCAGGGGCGGGATTCTCATGGCCCTATCTAACAAGCTTGGCGGCCTGCTTCTTTCCACCGGCAATAAATCAGAGTTAGCAGTTGGTTACTGTACCCTGTACGGAGATATGAATGGTGGTCTGGCGGTAATTGCTGATCTGCCTAAAACCATGGTTTATGAACTGGCGGCTCTTATCAATCAGGATAAGGCGATAAAAGGGGAAATCCCGCCCAGGATCATCAGTAGACCGCCAAGTGCTGAGTTAAAACCAAACCAATTGGATGAAGATGACCTGCCACCTTATGAAATTCTTGATGCAATCCTGGCTGGTTATCTTGAGGATCGTCTCACCGTTAATGAGTTGGTAAATAAAGGATTCGCCGGCGAAACAGTTGTGGATATAATCCGCAGGATTAGGCTAAATGAGTACAAAAGAAGACAGGCTCCACCATGTCTTAAAATAACCGGTAAAGCCTTTGGTCAGGGCTGGAGATATCCGCTTGCCCAGCGATTTACGGAACCTTGATAAAGGGGCTTTAATGGGTAAATCCAAATGTTCGTAGAAGGGCGACCCTGTGTGGTCGCCCAAACGGGCAACCACAAGGGTTGCCCCTACACCTTAAACCTACTGACCAGCTTATCTAACTTTTCAGCAAGTTCAGACAGTTCACAGGACTTGCTTTGTACTTGCCCAGCATTATTGTTAACTTCTGATGCGGCTGTACTTACTTCCCTGATCTCCCCGCTTATATCCGTGATAGCAATTGTTGTTTTTGCCACATTTTCATTGACCTCGGCAATACCCATGGAGGTCTGACCAATATTATCAGCAATCTCTCTGGTTGCCGAGGACTGCTCAGTAACTGTTGAGGCAATTTCGTTGATAGTCGTAAATATATCATCAATGACTGCCGAAATAGCATCCATATTCTCAACGGTTACTGTGGTTGTCTCCTGCATTTCACTGATCTGACTCTTGATATCAACAGTTGCCTCAGCGGTTTGTTTGGCCAGCTCTTTAATCTCATTGGCAACCACAGCAAAGCCTTTACCGGCTTCACCGGCTCTGGCAGCTTCAATGGTTGCGTTAAGGGCGAGAAGATTAGTCTGTTCTGATATTTCGGTAATGGTTTCAGTTACTTTGCCGATTCTATTGGCACTCTCACCAAGTTTTGCCATCTTCTGGGCAGTAGCCTTGGACTTTTCAACCGCTGTTTCCGATACGCCCCGGGCCTTATTGGCATTGTTGGCTATTTCTGCCACGGTGGCAGTCATCTCTTCTGTAGCAGCGGCAACCAGATTGGTATTGGTTGCTGATTGCTCCATTGCTGCTGAAATAGAGTTAATACTACCACTGATTTCATCGACAGCCTCAGTAACGATACGGGCTTTTTCAGATGAGAGATCAGAGGCTGTTGCCAGTTGTTCACTGACAGCGGCCATCTCCATGGATGAAGAGGATAAATGCCTGACCCCTGAAGAGATATTGTGAAGGGTTGAACCAACCTTCCCAAGCATCTTATTGAGTGCGTCTGCCATAATGCCGATTTCATCTTTCTGGTGAATATCCAGCTCGGTGCTGAAGTCTCCCTCTGCGAGCTTATCAACAAATCTTTTCATTTTTGCAATTGAGGTGGTAAGCATTTTGCTGACCAGATAACTGACTATAATCCCGACAAAAAGAGAAAATATCATGACAATTATGATATTCCTGACTGTTTTATCAATTTCAATGCCAAGCTCTTCTTCTTTTTCTTTAACCTGTTTATCTACAAGATCAGCGGCCTCGTTAAAGATATCTGTTACCTCTTGTAGTTTTGGGAGGGTTATGGTCAGGTATATTTCTTTTATTTCTGCTTGGGCGAGGGAACGGTTGCCACCGTATCCCTTTAATGTTTCTTGGATTTTACTAAGTGATGCATGTAATTCATCATGAGGTTTTCTTAATTTATCAATTATTTTCCCAAAGCCTGGGTTTAACTGCTCATACCCTCGCATCAGCTCATCGTTATTAATCATTTTGCCAAGATAAGACAAGCGCGGGTCTAACTCAACAGTTAATCTCGTTATGTTTAGATCCAATAAAAATTCAGTGATACCGGCGAATACGATCGATGTGTTTATTTTTACCCGACCATTTGCAGCATCTTGTTTTTCCAGCTCATGGAGCAATGTTGAACCTTCCTGCATCTTTTTTGCTCCATGCCAGCCTACAAAACCGGTAATAGCCAACATTGTCAGGAGAGTTGTTGCCATAAAGCCCAGTTTCATGCTGATGGATAAGTTTTTAAAAATCATTTTTAATGACCCCCCTATTTCCTTTAATGGCTTTGCACCCTGAATCTTGTTGTCCAGAGGCAATGATAAACACTTCGTAACTATTCAGCGAGATGAACAAACTCCCATAAACTTGGGCTGTAACTGTTCAGATGTGCTTTATATTCGTTCATTTCGGAGTCTCGTTCCTCGCTTACCTGAGCTTCGCAGCGTACTAATGCTACTCAAGAAGCTCAAAATGGGCGAAGAGGTAAGCGAGGAACGAGACTCCGTGGAGTGCAGCCGAATAGTTACAACACTTCTTTATAGTTTATAAGAGATAACCTTAAAAGGCAAATTTTTTCTTACCAACTAATAAATAACGATCAGGTCATTGCATAGGAGGCTGGAAAGGAGTCAGAAAGGGGTCAAGTCTACCTTTAACTTTTAGGGGATATATCTGAGTCTGTTTATTTAGTCCATTTTTTTGGAAAAATCAATTTTTAAGTTGTTGATATTGCAAGTATTTATTTTTCAAAAACTGCGAAAACATAGTAAATCAACAGACTCATATCTGAACTTGGTATGATGTCATGACTTCTGATAGCAACAGAGAAAATATTTCTTGCCTTATAATGCAGGAAAGGATTCTACCATTGCACTACATCTTTTGCCCCAATAAACTTATCAGCTGAAGTTTCCCGCTTTTCAAAGCTTCTTAAACTGCTGTGACACGCCACAGCAGGGGAATGAATTTATTTTTTGCGGTGTTTGCCATGCAACTAACAAAACCCCATTTTATTATTCCTTAACGAACGAATCCTGTCCCTCAGGATAAATGTCCAATATTTCAACAAGATACAATGTTTTGGAAGATTTGCCATAAAAATAAAAGCGGTAAACTTCAGTTTCAGGAGCAAGGTACTAATAGTGAAAACAAAAGGTTGCCCAGGTGATAATGCA
>CAYRGM010000161.1:0-4524 GCA_964423765.1 uncultured Desulfobulbaceae bacterium | reverse complement strand
AACGCCCATAAACTTAGGCTGTAACTGTTCAGATGTGCTTTATATTCGTTCATTTCGGAGTCTCGTTCCTCGCTTACCTGAGCTTCGCAGCGTACTAATGCTACTCAAGAAGCTCAGGTAAGCGAGGAACGAGACTCCGAAATGGGCGAAGAGGTAAGCGAGGAACGAGACTCCGTGGAGTGCAGCTGAATAGTTACTATTTTTCTACTTGAGGATGAATAAAAAATGCGTACGGATATTCTTCATACTGGTGCCGGTGAGTTGACCTATGAGATTAGAAATATTGTTAATGTCGGCAAAAAACTCCAGAAACTTGGAGTGCTGGTCAACTGGGAGAATATCGGCGATCCGGTTGCTAAGGGTGAGAAGATTCCTGACTGGATGAAGGATATTGTGGCTGATGCTGTCAGGGACTCTGCAAGCTGGGGGTATTCCCCGACCAGAGGTATGCTTGAGGCAAGAGAGTATATTACCGCAGAAACCAACGAGATGGGCGGTGTACAGATCAGCCCGGATGATCTTATTTTCTTTAATGGTCTTGGGGATGCTATTTCCAAGGTGTTCAGCCTGCTCAAACCAACAGCAAGGGTAATTGTTCCGGCCCCGAGTTATACGACCCATTCAGCGGCAGAGGCTGCCCATGCCGGTGACCGGCCTATAACATATGCCCTTGATCCTGAAAATAGTTGGTATCCTGATCTTGAGGATCTTGAAAATCATATCAGATACAATCCGGCAGTGGCCGGGATTTTGATTATAAATCCGGACAACCCCACCGGTGCGGTGTATCCGCTGGAGATTCTCCGTTCCATTGTCGGAATTTGCCAAAGATATGATCTGTTTATGATCTGTGATGAGGTGTATCAGGGTATAGTCTATAATGATACTGTGATGGTACCTCTCAGTACGGTGATAGGGGATCAGGTGCCGGCCTTATGTATGCGTGGTACCTCCAAGGAGATGCCATGGCCGGGTGGTCGTTGTGGCTGGATAGAGGTGTATAATGGTCATCATGACCCCATGTTTGCTACATTTGTTCAGTCAATCCTGAATGCAAAAATGTTGGAAGTCTGTTCTACAACTCTCCCCCAAGTGGTTCTGCCCCGGATAAAACGGCATCCCCGTTATCGGGAATATTTGCAGGAAAGAGTTGATCGTTATGAACGATATTCTAATCTGGCCTATGATATTTTTAAGGAAATAGATGGCATTATTGTCAACCGCACCAATGGTGCTTTTTACATGAGTGTGGTTTTTGAAAAAGACCGCCTTACCAATACCCAGACCCTGCCGGTTGCCAATGATGAGGTACTAAATACGGTGTTAGAGCTGGTCAATGCTCCGACAATTTCTCTTGATAAGCGGTTTGTCTATTACCTGCTGGCATCCACCGGAGTCTGCGTGGTGCCGCTTTCTTCATTTACCACTGATCTTCAGGGGTTTCGCATAACCCTGTTGGAAAGAGACGAGCAGGAGTTTATCAGGATCTTTAAGGAAACTGCTGATGCCATTGGTAATTATTTTTCATCCTGAGCTAAAAACTGAAAATTGATAATTCTCTACCATTTTAGTTCTCATTGTTTAAGGCTTCGCTGCTGTTAGGTAAGCGAGCGTAGCGAGACTCCGTGCCTGGCTTGACGGGCATGTAGGTTTGTTAGAACTCACAGTTCTTAATCAGTTTTTCTCTTATCCTCCTTCTTGACATCAATCAGCACCATCCTTATTATTCGTTTGTATATTTTATGATTTAATTTAACCATAATTGAGCGATTTTATGATGCAGATATGTGCTGATATCTTGTATGTCAAGGCTTTTAAGAAAACCGCAGGCATACCCGTTGGTTTGCCCACGGATTTTCTTAGAAGCCTTGGCGTGCAAGAGATCGGAGTCTCGTTGCATTAGCTTACCTGGTGCAGATCAAGTTAAAAAATCGCTCAACTCAGGTTTAAGAATTGGCATGCAAAAAGGAGTGAACTGTGGAAGAAGAGAAAAAAAAGAGGGAAGACGAGCAGGTTGATGAACAACAGTTTCCTGAAGATGCTGCTTTTGTAGAGGCAATATCCGATTTGTACTCCGATGGGGAGCAGGAGGTACAGGAAAAGCAGCCGGATATTCAAACCATGGCAGCGGAGCTTTTAGCAACAAAGGATAACATGTTGCGAGTGGTGGCTGATGCTGATAATTTCAAAAAACGAATGGAGCGAGATAAAGAAAAGCTTCTCAAATATGCCGGAGAAAACATTCTTAGAGAGCTGTTGAGCACAGCAGATAATCTTGAGCGGGGCCTGGCACAGGGCAGGGAAGAACATAAAGAGTCAGGGCAGCAACTCGAAGCCATGTTGGCAGGGCTGGACCTGACCAGTAAGGGCTTGCTGGGATTATTGGATAAATTTGATGTTATTCCTATTGAATCGGTGGGTTGCAAATTCAATCCGGATGAGATGGATGCTCTTGTTATGGAGAACAGTAATGATGTCCTGAAAAACCATGTTATCAGGGAATTTGCCAAAGGCTATAGATTTAAGGATAAGGTGCTTCGCCATGCCCAGGTGGTGGTTTCAAACGGACCGGAGTAAAGATTGTTCTTGACAATAGATAGATAATGCACATTGTAAACAGGCATAAAATATAGAGATATTGTTGCCTGATATCTACAGTATATACATATAAAAAAATATCTGAAAGAGGAGAGGAGTATAATTATGGGAAGAATAATCGGGATTGATCTGGGAACGACCAACTCATGTGTCGCAGTGATGGAAGGTGGTGAGCCTAAGGTTATAGAAAATTCAGAGGGGACAAGAACCACCCCTTCAGTGGTCGCTTTTGCTGATAAAGGGGAGCGGTTAGTTGGTCAGGTTGCCAGACGACAGGCTGTGACCAATCCGACAAAAACTCTGTTTGCCATTAAAAGGCTCATCGGCCGTAAGTTCACTGACCCTGAGGTTAAAAAATCCCTTGAGGTCAGCCCCTTTAAGCTTGCGGAAGGAAGCGGTGGAGATGCCGTTGTAGATGTTGATGGCAAACAGTACAGTGCGGCTGAAATATCTGCCATAATTCTGGGAAAGATGAAGCAGACTGCAGAAGAATATTTTGGTGAACCGGTGACAGAGGCAGTTGTTACCGTGCCTGCTTACTTCAATGATGCCCAGCGACAGGCAACCAAGGATGCGTGTAAAATTGCTGGTCTTGATGTAAAAAGAATTATCAATGAGCCGACTGCCGCTTCTCTTGCTTATGGGTTGGATAAAAAAGGTGATGAGAAGATAGCGGTATTTGATCTTGGCGGCGGGACCTTTGATGTGTCGATTCTTGAAATAGGCGATGGAGTGTTTGAAGTTAAGGCAACCAATGGTGACACCTTTCTTGGCGGCGAAGACTTTGACATGCGGATAGTCAACTGGTTGGCTGATGAGTTCAAACGGGACCAGGGTATAGATCTGCGCAGTGACAAGATGGCTTTGCAACGACTGAAAGAAGAAGCGGAGAAAGCCAAGAAGGAGTTATCAACTGCCATGGAAACGGATATCAACCTACCGTTTATCACAGCAGATGCCAGCGGACCTAAACACTTGAATTTAAAGTTGTCCCGGGCAAAACTTGAAAGTCTTGTCGATGATCTGATAGAGCGGACAGTAGAACCATGTTTGACTGCCTTAAAAGATGCGGGTTTAAACGCTTCTGATATTGATGAGATTATTCTGGTCGGCGGGATGATTAGAATGCCGAAAGTTCAGGAGAAGGTCAAGGAAATTTTTGGCAAGGACCCGCATAAGGGAGTTAATCCGGATGAGGTGGTAGCGATTGGTGCTGCTATTCAAGGTGGTGTTTTAAGAGGTGATGTCAAGGATGTTCTGCTTCTTGATGTTACTCCCCTCTCCCTTGGTATTGAGACCCTGGGCGGGGTTACTACCAAGTTGATAGAGAAAAATACCACAGTGCCAACCAGGAAGAGCCAGGTATTTTCAACGGCCGCTGATAATCAACCGGCAGTATCTATCCATGTTCTTCAGGGTGAGCGGGAGATGGCTCCGGATAATAAAACCATTGGTCGCTTTGAGTTGACCGAGATTCCACCGGCACCAAGGGGGGTACCACAGGTTGAGGTAACTTTTGACCTTGATGCAAACGGGATTCTCCATGTTTCTGCCAAGGATATGGGTACCGGTAAAGAGCAGTCCATCCAGATTACAGCATCTTCAGGCCTGTCGGAAGCAGAGATTGATCGGATGCAAAAAGATGCGGAACTGCATGCTGAAGAGGATAAAAAACGAAAAGAGATGGTTGAGGCCAAAAATAATGGCGATTCCATGATTCATATGACAGAGAAGAGCCTGACCGAGCTTGGCGACAAGGTTGACTCTGAAACCAAAGGCAAGGTGGAAGCGGAGATTGCAAGCCTGAAGAAAGCTCTTGAAGGAGATGATATAGAGGCAATCAAAGCTGCCACTGAAACATTGACAGCAGCATCACATAAGCTGGCTGAACTTATGTATTCCCAGGCTTCGCAGGGACAGGGTGGA
>CAYRGM010000160.1:0-4554 GCA_964423765.1 uncultured Desulfobulbaceae bacterium | reverse complement strand
AGGAAAACATGGTTGAACTTGCCTGCAGGCAGGTATTACAGCTATGTGAAAAGCCAGGCGGTGACATTTTAGTCTTCATGGCCACGGAAAGGGATATCATGGACAGCATGGCATCTCTTAACGAACAGCTTGATTTAAAACGACACCTGATTCTCCCTCTTTTCAGCCGTCTGCAAGGCAATGAACAACGAAAAATTTTTCAATCCTCAAAACAGCGAAAAATAATTATTGCCACCAATATTGCCGAAACCTCAATAACCGTAAGCGGGATTCATTTTGTCATTGACAGCGGCCAGGCACGAATACCCACCTATAATATCAGGGCCAGAAGCACCAATCTCCAGGTACGAAGAATCTCCAGGGCAAGTTGTATTCAACGAGCCGGGCGGGCGGGCCGAACTTCTCCTGGAATCTGTCTCCGCTTGTACAGTGAAGAGGATTATCTGAGCCGGGCCGAGTTTACAAGACCTGAAATTCAAAGATCAAACCTGGCGGCAGTCATCCTGCAGATGATCAGTCTCGGTCTGGGCGACCCCCGTCAATTTCCGTTTCTTGACCCCCCGGCTCCAAGGTCTGTCAACGAAGGATTCCGAATTCTCCAGGAACTCGGAGCCATTACCAGCATCCATAATCACAAGCTCACCGAAAACGGGAAGATCATGGCCAGGCTTCCCCTTGACCCGGCCATTTCCAGAATTCTTATTGCAGGTGCAGCTCAAAACTGTTTACAGGAAATATCCATCATCTCGGCTGCCCTATCCATCCAAGACCCCAGGATGAGACCAGCAAATAAAGAACAGCAGGCAAAAGAAGCTCAAAAAGAATTTATTGACCCCCGTTCCGACTTCATAACTCTGCTCAATATCTGGAATAGATTTTTTGCAGTCAGTGGCAATAAAAAAACTGCTTCAGCTTTGAGCAAATTTTCTAAAAAACATTTTCTTTCCTGGCAAAGAATGCGGGAATGGTTTGATATTCATGAGCAAATAAGCCGGCAGTTAAAGGCCTGCAACCTGAAGCAAGTGCAATCAAATAATCAGACAGATAGATACCAGCCTATTCACCAGGCATTATGCAGCGGTTTTCTCCGCAATATCGGGCATAGGAAGAAAAAAGAAAAGAACACCTATCTCATCAGTGGCGGCAAAGAGGTGGTTATTTTTCCCGGTTCCTGCCTCAATAAGAAAAATAAAAAAGATGGTAACGACTCTGCCCGCCAGTGGATTGTTGCCGCAGATTTCATTGAAACATCCAGGCTGTTTGCCCGTACTGTTGCCCTGATAGATGAAAGCTGGCTGGAAGAACTGGGCGGCAGCTTATGCAAATATAACTATACCGGTTGTCACTGGTCAAAAAAAAGCGGTCAGGTGCAGGCAATGGAAAGAGTAACCCTGTTTGGCCTGCCCATTGTCGCAGGCCGACGGGTAAACTACGCAAAAATAAGCAGCAAAACCAGAGCAGAGGCCAGGGAAATTTTTATTAATCAGGCCCTTGTCCATGGAGAGTTGGGCGGCAATTACCATTTTCTTAAGCATAATCTTGAGCTGATTAAAGAAATTGAGGAGACAGAGAATCGCCTTCGCCGTCGCAACCTCAGCGTCAATGACCAGGCCTTATACGAATTTTACCAGCAGAGAATTGGCCAGTCCTATGACAGGTTCACCCTAAACAGGTTATTAAAAAGAAAAAAATCTGATGAATTTCTTTTGATGCAAATAGAAGATATTGGCGGGGACGAATCTGTTGCAAATGAACTGTATAAATTCCCGAAAACTATCCGGGTCGGCTCCCTCGAACTTAAATTAAGTTATCTGTTTCAGCCCGGCCAGAAAGAAGACGGGGTAACCGTCTATTTAGCGGAACAGCAGATTGAAAATATATCTCCGACCCTGTTTGAGTGGCTTGTGCCCGGTCTTCTGGATGAGAAAATTCTCTATCTCCTTAAAAAACTACCCAAAAAAATAAGACGAGCTCTGGTTCCCATCCCGGAGGCTGTGGAGAGAATAATTGACCGGATCAATCTGCATCAGGGCTCCCTGTATCCGGCTCTTGAAAAGGCAATTCGCCAGGAATATCAACTGGAAATAAGCCGGACTGACTGGCAGGTCACCACCCTGCCGGCACATTTGCTCATGCGGTATCAGCTCATTGACAGTCATGGTAAGGCTCTCTTAACAAGTCGTAATTTTGCGGAAATTTTTTCTTTTTCACAAAAAAATACGAAAAACAAAACCAATAGTGGCATAAATGCTCATAAAAACAGCGAAAAATACTATCCGCTAATACAAGAAAAAAATAAAAAGGAAGCAAAAATCCCCTGCCAAAAGACAGGGATTATTACCTGGGATTTTAAGGGGATAGATATTTTCATGCCGGTATCTGATCCAGCAGGCAATCTGTTATTTTTAGCGTTAATTACCAGCCAGGATAAGAGGAGTGTTGATTTATGTTATCTTGAAAACAAACAGAAAGCCAGGCAGCTCACCCGTATTGGTCTGCAAACTCTCTACTGTTTACAGTTTCCCGGATGCAGAAAAAAAATAAATAATCTATGTAAAACAATATTGACCAACCAGTCTGCATCATGGCTGTCGCTCGGCGTAAACGGCACGGTCTCGCAACTTCTCCAGGAACTGACTGGTTTTATTCTTGATGATCTCTTTCAATGCAGAGATGGTATCATTCCCGGGGAAAAAGAATTTTTTCAGACCATATCCATGCTTGAAAAAGACGGTATTTACAGGAAAATATCAGAAATAGTTGACCTTATTATTAAAGTTATCGGAGAGCGAAGAAATACCAAAGAAATTATTACTGCCTGGATTAAGCAATGCCGAATAAATAAAAATATTGACCAAGAAATGGAACTTAGTTTTCAGAACTGGCTTAACTCCATCATTCCTGCTGATTTTCTTTTTTCCCGCTCACCTGAGCAGCTTAAAGAGGCGGCTAAATATTTACAAGCCTTGAGAATCAGGGTTGAAAGGGCTGGTCACGATCCGTTCAAGGATAGAAAAAAGCAAATCCGTTTAGATACAGCAACCAACAGGCTTGCTGAGCTGGAAAATTATGATTGCCTGGGCAGTAACCGGCAATGCCGGCAACTGATTCAGCAGTACCGGACAATGGTGGAAGAGTTCAGAGTCTCTGTCTTTGCCCCGGAACTGGGAACCAGGATGGTTGTTTCTGAAAAACGACTTGAAAATCTATGGCAGGAAGTAGAAAACCATTGCCGACGGGTGGAGTAAATTTTTATTTTTAGAACATAACTTACAGGGATTACGAACTCTAACTTTCATCCTTGACCAGCTCCGCTGCCATAGTCAGCAAATCCCCCATCATATCTCTACCGGCCAGGGCAGGTTCAAGCGACCCTTTTAGGGCTTCTTGTTCCATCTCCGTGGCCAGCTTGCTTATTCCCTCAATACCAAGGCTGGCAGATGCACCTTTTAAACTATGGGCTGCTGTCATAACCCCTTGGGCATCGTCCTTCTCCAATGCCTTGCATAAATCCCTGTAATCATTTTTTGATGAATCCCTAAACAGAACCAGAAGCTCAGCAAACAACTCCTCATCACCAGCGGTTTGTTCAAGGGCAAACTCTTTATTCCACTGTAAATCATTCATACCAGCTCCCTGTATTTGTTATTTTCCCTCGCAACTATCTTCTACTTCTGAAAAAGGTATCTGCCCTTCCCGTATACAAATTAATTTATCTTCATGAACAGCGACAATGGTTGACCCTTTGCCGCCTGGAGTTTTGCCTCCGTCAATAATCAAATCGACCTTATCTTCAAGCTCTGCGGCGACCCCGTGGCGGGTACAATGAGGTTTCGCTCCGGAAAGATTAGCACTGGTTCCGGTGATTGGTCCTGCCTGCAGGGATAACTCAAGCGCCAGGGGATGGGAAGTAAAACGAACCGCAACCGTTCCGGTTCCAGAAGTGAGCAGATCCGGAAGGGAAGGATGAGCCGGAAATACCAGAGTGAGCGGTCCCGGCCAAAATTTCTCCATCAGGGGTGGGTATAAAGAAGGTACAGAGGTAATCAGGCTATCAAGTTGTGCTTGACTACCAATAATCACTAAAATCGGCTTATCGCTTGCTCGCTCTTTAATGGTATAGAGTCTCTGTAATGCTTTTTCATTCCAGGGATCAACTGCAACTCCATACCAGCTTTCAGTGGGGAAGACAACGATTCCCCCGCCTTTTATCAGGTCAACAGCTTCTCTGTAATCCATATCCATGATATCACCTAAATTTAGTGCCCTTCGGGCCGGGCAGGCTTTGAGTCTGTTAATAATTGATTATTATCAATTGATTATTGATTATTATTTTTGCGATTGAAAGCAGTCTTTACGCTCGCACTTATAATCCTGTAAAGTTAACAACATCAACTGATGATATCGCACCACGCGTGACACATAACCATGATGATACAATTGCCCGAAAATGAAAATTCCTATGCTATTCAATTATTTATATTTTCTGCATTTAGCTTGTAAATATTCGGGTTGGCAAAAAAATCCCATCACCAAGGACTGTAAATGTTTGGG
>CAYRGM010000159.1:0-4571 GCA_964423765.1 uncultured Desulfobulbaceae bacterium | reverse complement strand
TTTTTTTACCAACCCGAATATTTACGATAAAATGATCATTGTCTATGTTACATTTACAATGTTAACAGTCAGCTTAGCTAAGGCTAACTCACTTGTCAACATTTTTTTTGATTGTTGCAACAAAATCAGCGAATATTGAGTTTTTGTTAATCCAGGTAAAAAATACCAGGTTGAGTTTTTATTTGACTGATAATAAGATATACCGTATAAAAATATTGATTGTAGATTAAATTCTGTCTAAGCAAAAGAGATATCATGAAAGATCTAAAAAAATACAGACAACGCAGAATGCTGAACGATTGTCAAGATGGTGAGCGGGTGAGGATTCGTTGTCATCATAGCCAGGGGGCAATCAGGCAAAGGCTCCTTGATCTTGGCTTTATACCAGAGTCAGAGATATCTGTGGTAAGGCGGGCACCTCTTGGTGATCCTATTCAGTGTAAGGTGGCTAATTACAATGTAGCTTTGCGTGAATCAGAGGCATCGTTAATTGAAGTCGAATAAAATAGTAAATGTTACAGATCCTGTTTAAATCAGGACCCCAAGCATCGGTATAAAACCTGAGTTGAGCGATTTTTTAGCTTGATCTGCACCACAGGTAAGCTAATGCAACGAGACTCCAATATCTTGCACGCCAAGGCTTACCGAAAATCCTCAACAGACCAAACGGGTATGCCTGCGGTTTTCGAGAAGCCTTGGCACACAGCAGTGCAACGGCGAGATATCAGCACATATCTGCGTCATAAAATCGCTCAATTCAGGTTTAAATTCCTGTGATTGAATTATTGAAATTATTTTTTTTGCAGCAAGGAAATAACTTCCCATGTCAAAGAAAGAAAAACTTCTGATCGGTCTTGCCGGTCAGCAAAATGCCGGCAAGTCAACCCTTTTCAATATGCTCACCGGGGCAAGGCAGCATATTGCCAACTATCCGGGTGTTACAATCGATAAAAAATCAGGTGTGTATAAA
The DNA here is from genome assembly GCA_964423765.1 of uncultured Desulfobulbaceae bacterium. GTDB lineage: Bacteria > Desulfobacterota > Desulfobulbia > Desulfobulbales > Desulfobulbaceae > DRLX01. The sequence goes on along the minus strand of CAYRGM010000159.1, from coordinate 3,601 downwards.
TATCAAGGGGTTAAGATTGAAGCTGTTGACCTACCTGGTACTTATAGCCTGACTTCGTTTTCCCTTGAGGAGCGGGTTGCCCGTGATTTTCTAATTACGGAAGAACCGGATGTTATCGTCAATGTAGTTGATTCCTCATCATTAAAACGCAGCCTTTATTTCACCTTTCAGGTGCTGGAAATGGGTTTTCCTGTGGTCATGGCTCTGAACATGATTGATGTGGCAAAACGAAACGGGATCGCAATAGACATAGACCGCCTCCAGCACCGGCTCGGAGTTGATGTAATCCCCACGGTCGGCCGCAAAGGCAAGGGTAAACAGGAGTTGCGCTCCGCCATCCTTGCCGCGGCAAAGCGTAAAGAAGGTAAACCGTTAAATATCTCTTATGAAGACCTGGAACCGGTTATAGATAAGCTTGATAAAAAATTAGCAGAAACGGAACTTGCAGAATGGTATCCAACCAGATGGCTTGCGGTTAAGCTGGTGGAAGGTGATAGCGAGGCGGAAAGAATAATTATCAAAAAGTTTGGGGCGGCAAGTCCTGAGCTTACGATGACCAAAAAAATCAGGGATGATTTTGAGCAGCAACATTATATACCGGTGGCTGATTATATGATGGGCTGCCGAGATCGCCTGGCAAGCTCCATTGTTGAATCCTGTGTCAAGGAGACAAAAAAAGGTGAAGCCAATATTTCCGAAAAAATAGATACCGTGGTGCTTAATCGTTTTGCGGCTCCATTTTTTCTTCTTGCCACGGTTTTTCTCGTTTTTTACTTGTCCATTGTCCAAGGATACAGGCTGACCCAGTACTGGTGGCCATATCTTGCAGAGCTCCGGACTTTTATCGCCAGAATTCTCCCGGATGCCGGCATGCTCCATGACCCCTATCTAAGATCTATGAGCTTGTGGATGGTGGATTCTGGCAATGCCCTTTTAAACTATATACCAATTTTTCTGATCCTCTTCGCCCTGATTGCCATCCTTGAAGATTCAGGATATATGGCTCGTATTGCCTTCATTCTTGACAAGTTGTTTCACTCGTTCGGATTGCATGGGCAATCGGTCCTCCCTTATATTCTTGGCGGAGTTTATGCTGGCGGCTGTGCTGTCCCCGGAGTCATGGCCACCAAGGGTATTCCCGATGAACGCGCCCGAATGGCAACTATCCTGACGGTTCCCTATATGAACTGTCTTGCCAAGATACCATTTTATGTTCTTCTCGTTAGTGTGTTTTTTGTGGATTACAAGGCCTGGGTAATGTTCTTTCTCTCCACCATAACAATCTTTGTCGCCCTGCTGGTGGCCCGGCTGTTGACAGCTACAGTCCTGAGGACAAAAGAAACCGCACCTTTTGTCATGGAACTCCCCAATTATCACCCTCCTACCATTTTTGGGGTTGGTCAGCGATCAATTGAGCGAACCTGGCAGTATATTAAAAAAGTCGTTACCATTGTCATTGCCGTCTCGGTATGTATTTTCGTTCTCCTCCAATTTCCGGGATTAAGTGAGGAGCGAACCGGATATTTTGAAGATAGGATGAACAAGGCTTTGGTAACTTTTAATGAAAAAATAGAAGTAAGTAAATATGCGGATAAATTTCAGGACCAAGCAAGTATCCTTGAGCTTTTAAACCTTTATACAGATTTTAGGATAGACAGACGGAATTTAAATAGAGAAGAATTCAATGTTCTTGTTGCTCATTATATGGAAAAAAACCCTGATTTATCTATTTTCTTAACACGAGGAGCAGACCAGGATATCCTAGTTATCCACCGAGCTGTTCGTAGCCTGGCTTCCGAGCGAAGAACATTGCGGAGAAAAATCAACGAAGAGCGAATTAGGTCAAGTTTTTTAGGTGGGATAGGTCATTCTCTTGAACCGATAACCCAGTGGGCTGGATTTGACTGGAAAATTAATGTGGCTATTCTCTCGTCCTTTGCTGCCCGTGAGTCAAGTGTGGCGACCATAGGTGTTTTGTATCAACAAGGGGCTGAATATGGCTTAAGTCTGGAAGAGAGAATGGCATTGGAAGTGGTGAACGGCGGTTTTACTCCGCTTCATGCCCTGGCAATTATGGTCTTCTTTGCCCTTTATCCGCCCTGCCTGGCGGTGACAATCATGATCAAGGTACAGACCGGTTCTTATAGGTGGATGATGTTTTCTATCTTCTTCCCCACAGTACTTGGTTTTATGGTGGCCTCGGTTATTTTTACCGGTGGTAGCATGGTAGGCTTAAGCGGTATCCAAATGATGGGTGTTTTTTATGTCTTTGTGGTTATACTTACGATCATCGTTGGTTTAAGCCGGTACTGGGGCAATAACAGAGGAAAGGCATACGAACTGCCTGATTTGACAGCTGGGCAAAGATGATATGTGTAATTTAAGGCTACCTTGAAAAATTGCCTTTTCGCCCAAACTCTTTGTTGCAAGAAAAATTTTATCCTCGGAATATTAACTATATGCCTGCGGTAAAATCTTTCTTGCGTCTCGATTTTGAACGAAAATTCTAATTTTTCAAGGTACCCTTAAGTTAAAATTTTGGATTTTACAGGGGCGAAAAGATTTTCGCCCCTTTTTTTATGTCCTGGGCTAATACATGATTGCTAAGCGTTCACTTTAAAGGTATAGATTTTGTTGACTCTTGGGGATATCAAAATTATAATTAAATCACTAAGAATCGCTCACCTCAGGTCAAACACTGACCCAATTTTAACTTTTTGTCCCATTTTCCTCTGATATCTCATTCAACTGCTTGATGGCAGATTAGTATTTTTTGCACAGTAAAGCAGAGGCTCCCCTGAAATATATAGCCATACCCTCATAGAGAATCACTGTTTATGTTTGATGTGAAATCGTTTACCAAGCCCGGATTCACCTTTGTTTCTCCTTGGCTGCTTGCCGCCGCAACTGGTCTGCTGATCATGATTGTCGCTACTTTTGCGATAAACAATATGCAACGGGAAAAACGGGTTATGATCAACGGTATGTTCCAGCAAGGTGTTACCATGATCAGGGTTATCCAGTCAGGGTCACGATCCTCAGCAATTGCAGAAATAAGAAGGGGTGTCCAAAAACCCAAGCCATGGCAGGCTCATGTTCAACGGGTCATTGATCATCTTGGAGGCAATCCAGATATTGTTTTTCTTGCGGTTACCAACAGCGAAAGAGAAGTGTTAGCACATAGTATGCCGATAACGCGAGGTAGCATTATTAATATTCAGATACCGGAAACTCTCGGTGAAACAAAAAACGGTAGCAGATTCTCCTTTCGGATTGTTAAGGATAAAAAAGGGGAGAGATATTTTGAAGTTACTCATTCTTTTGTTCCCTTTCATCCCTCACCTCCCCTTTTGTTCTTTTTGCAGCAGGGCTTGCAGCACTGGTTTTCAGGGAGCGGCAGTAATCGCAATAAGAATTTTTCCGGCCATGATCATTTACAAAATGATGATGAATACTTTATTGTTGCTGCTCTGAACATGCGAGAGTATGACCGTGCCATAGGTCAATTGCGGTTTCAACTTATTATGCTCTCTCTGATCATGTTGCTGGTTGGTATTGGCGGCTGGCTTTCTCTATCCACTATGCAGGGATATAAAGTATC
>CAYRGM010000158.1:0-4576 GCA_964423765.1 uncultured Desulfobulbaceae bacterium | reverse complement strand
TTTGATGGAAAAAGTTACTGTTTTGCATGTCACAATGCCGCAAAGGCATTTGGAAGCTCTGGAAACTGCGTCCGGTGTCATGTAAAAGAATAGTTACAGTCCAAGATTATTGATGTTTGTTCATCTCGCGGAATAGTTACGATTTTTATTGATCAAGTGTAAATGTTCGGGTAGCACCTTAGATTCGTCCATTCTGACCGGTTCGAGTAGCAAAAGTACGCTTCACCGGCCAGAATGAACGAATCTAAGGTACTACCCAAACATTTACAGTCCTTGCTTATGAGAGTTTTTTTGCCAACCCGAATATTTACGATCAAGTCCTCGAATTGGAAATGCTTTTTTGCTGTTTACTGCCAATTCCCAGTCAGCGAACAGATATTCTTGATGAATTACAATCCAGGCAACGACCAACTTGTGTTTTTTGGACGGGTGCAGTAATTCGTTAATATGTTTTTGTTCTACAACTGAAGTTTCCCGCTTTTAAACGCTTCTCAAACTGCCGTGGCACACTACCGTAACGGAAATGAATTTATTTTTTTGCGGTGTTTGCCATGCAAATAACTTCAGTCTCGGTATTGTCAGACCATAAATTTGGCTGACGAATAAGGCAGGGGGAAGAGAATTGATAATTCTTGACCATAAAAGGGGCTTTTTCATAGAGCGTTTACTACGATATCTGTAATTCAGAAGGTTTCAGTTTATTTCCGTTCCCCCAAGGCACTCTGAATTCTGATTAACTCCATAATATTATCGAGATTGATTATCCCCGACAATTTTCCGGCATCGGTTACCCCAAGCAGGCGACATTTGCAATCTTGCAATCTCTCTAAAACGCTCTCAAGGGACTCGTCGATATCAGCGTTCTCGACTTCCCTGTCCATCCAGTCATGGACCAGTGCCTGTTTTCCCCGGGTCTGCAATCCTTTTAGCATATCTGTTTGGGTCAAAACCCCAACCACAACTCCATCATCCAGCACAGGGAACTCTTTCTGGCTGCCAGCCATGGTCAGTTCAATGGCACGGCCCAAATACTCATCAGGTGCAAGTATTTGAAAATCAGTCAACATGGCCTGACCCACATTCATACCTGATAAAGTTGATTTCACCTTTTCCATTCCGGCTTCGGCAGATGCTCCAATCCATACGAACAAGGCTATAAAAACCAGGAAAGGATTGTAAAGCAGACCAATAAATCCTAAAAGAAAGGCCATCCCCTTTCCTACAGAGGCAGCAATTTGGGTGGCCCGATTACGATTCATACGCATCGCCAATGTCGCCCGCAATACCCGGCCACCGTCCATGGGGAAAGCCGGAAGCAGGTTGAAAACGGCAAGGATAATATTGACCAATATTAACTTTTCCAGAAATGTCCCGCTGGTGAGAGCAACCAGATCAACAGGAATCAGCCTGTGGCTGATAATCAGCCATAGATATAGAATAGCCACAATCACCAGGTTGACTGCCGGTCCCGCCAGGGATACAATAATTTCCTGTTTTGGATTATCGGGCATCTTTTCAAGCATTGCCACCCCGCCTATGGGCAGCAGGGTTATATGCCGGGTCTGGATACCATAATGCCGTGCTGCCAAGGCATGACCAAGTTCATGCAGGACCACGCAGGTGAACAGTAGCGTAATAAAAATAATACTGGTGATAAAGGCTGATAGAGTCCCGCCCACCAACCAGACACTTAAGGCGATCCAGGCAATGAGGATAAAAAAGGTGGCATGGATATAAACATCAATGCCGGCCAGACGGGTAATCTTCCACGACCATTTCATCTACCAGTGCCTGCTGCTGCTTCTCTATACCTCCTGATTCCTTTTTCGGCAGCGGTTATGAAATAAATAATCAGGCCAACCCCGATAATATAGACCCAATCCATGCCGTCAATTGGTGCGGTGTGAAAGAGCCTGTTCATAAACGGAGCATAAGTAAAAAGCAACTGGGCAACAGTCATAGCGGCAATTCCAATCCATATCCATGGATTACTGAACACTCCAAGTCGAAACATGGAAAAACGCATTGAACGACAGTTGAGCAGATAGAAAGCCTGTCCTACTGCAAAGACATTGACCGCAATGGTTCTGGCCTCAGCCTCAGCCGCTCCCTGATACAAGGCCAATTTAAATAAACCAAAACTGCCGATTAACAATAAAAAACCGACCATGCCGATGCGGAAGATTAATTCGCCACTGAGGAGTGGCATGCCCGGTGGATGGGGGGGGCGTTTCATAATGCCCGGTTCCCGCGGTTCAAAGGCCAGGGCCAGACCAAGAAGCACGGCAGTGGTCATATTGATCCACAATACCTGAACCGGCAGCACCGGTAAAGGTTGGGCCATGACAACCGCAGCAACAATCACCAGCCCCTGACCGGCATTGGTCGGCAAAATCCATGATATAAATTTGACCAAGTTGTCAAATACGCCTCGTCCCTCTTCCACAGCGGCCTCAATCGTGGCAAAATTATCATCGGTGAGTACCATGTCGGAAGCCTCTTTGGAGACTTCAGTGCCGGTAATGCCCATTGCCACGCCAATATCAGCCCGTCTTAAGGCCGGGGCATCGTTTACCCCGTCTCCGGTCATGGCGACCACTTCGCCCTGACTCTGTAAAGACTCAACCAATCGCAGTTTTTGTTCCGGTGAAACCCGGGCAAATACGGCAGCACTCTCGGCCGCTTTGCCTAACTCGTCTTCTGACATGGCTTCTAATTCTCTGCCTGTAAATGCTGGCGGAGCCTTTTCGGACATGCTCTCATCAAGGTTTAACTGTTTGGCAATGGCAACTGCGGTAATGATATGGTCACCGGTAATCATTTTCACCCTGATTCCGGCATCCCGGCATTCTCGTATTGCCCAAACAGCCTGATCACGGGGTGGGTCAATCATGCCCTGTAAACCAATAAATACCATATTATTATCAAGATCATCATGATCAATCGCCCTAACATCAGCTCCTTTCTCCATCTGGGCAAAGGCCAAGACCCGTAACCCCTGCCTGGCCATCGCTTCCACTTCGGCATTTATTATGTCTTGATCCGCAGGCTGCCGTTTGCCGTCATCTCCCATAACAGTATCACACCGGGCCAGGACAGTCTCAACAGATCCTTTCATGTAAACCACAGTGGCATCATCTTTTTTATGCAGGGTTGCCATATATTGATGCTGAGACTCGAAAGGAATCGTGTCAAGGCGGGGGTAATTATTATTTTCCGTATCAAGATCAAAGCCGGCTTTGCCTGCTATCACTAATAATGAGCCTTCTGTGGGGTCACCTTCAATCTTCCAGCCCTCGGCATTCTCTTTCAAAACAGAATCATTACAGAGCAGGCCTGTGCGGATAAGCTCAGAGAGAGCAACATTATTGTGGACTTCCACTTCTTTGCCATTTTGCTGAATTTTTCCATTTGGCATATAGCCAACACCGCTGACCTCAAATTCTTCATTACCGGCCCAAAGTTTATGGACAGTCATCTCATTGCGGGTCAGGGTTCCAGTCTTATCAGAACAGATAACAGTGGTGCTACCCAGGGTTTCCACGGCCGGCAGGCGACGGATAATAGCATTTCGTTTTGCCATTCTTGCCACCCCAATGGCAAGAGTGATGGTTAACACGGCGGGAAGCCCTTCCGGAATCATTGCCACGGATAAAGCCACGGCTGCCATGAACAGATCAACCCAAGAGTTGCCATGCCATAAGCCCACCAGAAAAGTCAAAACTGCCAGGGTCAGGATGGCGTAAAGAAGTAAATGACTGAAACGGGCAATTTTACGGGTCAAAGGTGTGGCTAATATTTCTGTGCTGGCAATAAGTTCAGAAATACGCCCTATCTCTGTCTTGTCACCAGTCTCGACCACCAGGCCAACAGCAGTCCCATAGGTAATCAGGGCTGAAGAGTAACCCATGTTGGTTCGGTCGGCAAGAGAGGTCTTATCCTCCAGCAGACCGGCCTTTTTCTCCACCGGCAATGATTCACCCGTCAAAGCTGACTCGTCAACCTGCAGGTTGCGTATATGCAAGAGGTGCAAGTCTGCCGGGATCTTATCCCCGGAGGCAAGAATTACAATATCCCCAGGCACCAATTCCATGGCATCTATTCGCTGCTTTTCCCCGTTTCGCAACACCGTTGTTTCAGTGGTCAATGCCTTTGAGAGGGCCTCTAAAGCATTCAGGGCCTTGCCTTCCTGGATAAAACCAATAATCGCATTGAGCAGAATCACACCAAGAATAACTGCGGCATCTACCCAGACCCCTAAAAACAGCTTGATTATCACTGCTACAATCAGAATATAGACCAATGCCTGGTTGAATTGGAGCATGAATCGCATCAAGGGTCCATGTCCTTTGCTCTGGGTAAGAGAGTTTAAACCAAACTCCTGTTGTCGTTTCTTTACCTCTGCATGGTCAAGACCTTTTTTCTGATCTGAATCCAGCAGATTTAACGATTCTTCAGGAGATAAGGTGTACCAGTTGTTTGAAGATTTCATTATTTTTTTTAACCTGAATTAAATTTTATGTAGACCTCGTAAACGCCCTATAAAAAAGGTCCTGTTTTCTGGACAATTTTCTTG
>CAYRGM010000157.1:0-4609 GCA_964423765.1 uncultured Desulfobulbaceae bacterium | reverse complement strand
GCGCCGATGGTACTGCACGGGCAGCTGTGTGGGAGAGTAGGTCGCCGCCTATTTTGTTTGTATTTTGTACTTTACCCCCTTATCAGGTTTAACTGACAAGGGGGTTTTTTTATGTCAGGGTAACCAGCATGGTTTGGATTAGATTAGTCAGTCACAATAAACTATGGAAGACGGTCGCTGGGGTAAGGGCAAGTCATCGCTGATAGGTTTCAGATAAATTATAAACCAGTAGATATGGGGTAATCATTTAAGATGGCAACAAAAACAAAATTACCCAAGGGTACTCTTTTTGTTGTGGCAACCCCAGTTGGTAATCTTGAGGATATTACCACAAGAGCTGTTAATACCATGCGGGAAGTTGATCTCATTGCCTGTGAAGATACCCGTCATACTGCAAAACTGCTTAATCATTTGCAGATATCTACGCCTTTGATCAGTTATTATCGGGAGAAAGAGCATAAAAAGGCACGATTTCTTATTGATAAACTTATAGCCGGGCATACTATTGCCCTGTTATCTGACGCTGGTACCCCCGGTATTTGTGATCCTGGTGCGGTTCTGGTGAGACAGGCTCGAGATAAGGATATACCTGTTGTTCCGATTCCAGGGGCTTCTGCCTTGGTCATAGCTTTGTCTGTGGCTGGATTGTCGCAGGCAGAATTTTTTTTTGGCGGTTTTCCTCCGCCAAAGTCTTCGTTAAGAAGAAAGTTTTTCCGTAACCTGGTTAAGTTATCTTGCCCTCTTGTTTTTTATGAATCTCCACACAGGATTGAACAAAGCCTGCATGATTGTTTCCTTGAGTTTGGTGATAGAAAAGGTTTGTTATTCCGTGAACTCACCAAGATGTATGAAGAAGTGAGAGAAGGGACACTTTCAGAGCTTTATCAGACATGTTCGGGAAAAAATCGTGGCGAAATGGTTTTAATACTGTATGGCAATGAAGAGCAGAATATAGATAAACCAGAAGATCTCGATCAACTTATTCTTTGGTATAGGGATCAGCAACAGGCCTCCTTAAAAACTACTGTTGCAGGAATTGCTGAAGATTTACAGGTTTCCCGCAGCAAAGTTTATCAGCGGGCTCTTGAAATATGGGGAAAGGATTGTGGTTAGGGTCTGTTACGAAATAATATGACTAAGTCCGATCTGTGAAATGGTCATGTATCTTTCATAGTTCGTCTAAGGCTGTTCATCAAGTCAGCCATGCTGGTTACTCAAATGAATTACCAGAAAACATTACCTCTGTGGTTTGTTCATGGTTTGATGCTTGTGACGGCTGGTCTGGTCAGCACTTCGTTTACTGTGGGAAAATCCATTGCCGAGGAACTTGATCCAGTCGTTTTGACTCTGATCAGGTTTTGTCTGGCGGTTATTATTTTCCTCCCCTATGTTAAGGTTAAGCATAGGTTAGTTATCCCGCCTCTTGGCGACCTCTTGCGTTATAGTATGATAAGCCTGACCATGGTTGTTTTTTTTGTTCTTATGTTTGTTTCATTACGGTATACCACAGCCCTCAACACCGGGGTTATTTTTACCCTTGTCCCCGGTATTTCCGGCCTGTTCAGTTGGGTATTTCTAAAAGAGAGCCTGGAAAGACACAGTTTGGTCGGTTTGATGCTTGCCATGGTAGGGGCTATCTGGGTTATTTTTAATGGCGATATAAATAATCTTCTGACTTTACAGTTAAATAAAGGTGACCTGATCTTTGCAGTTGGTTGTTTGTTTATAGCATTATATACTCCCTTGATTAAATTATTATATCGTGGAGAATCCATGACTGTTATGACATTTTGGATTCTCGTCACCGCCTGTGGCTGGTTATTTCTGCCCGCTCTCCCCAAACTGTTAACTGTTTCCTGGTTGACTGTGCCGGTTAATGTCTGGTTTGCCATTTTTTATCTGGCTGTTTTCTGTACAATCATTACATTTTTTCTTTCCCAGTTGGCAACCATTTATCTCGGTCCAACCCGGGTGATGGCCTATTCTTATCTATATCCCCCCATGATTCTTGGGATTGACTGGGCTTTTGGCCATGGTGGTCCTCCTTTGCTATCCTTGCCAGGTATTGTTATTATCAGCTTTGCTATGTTTGTTGTGCAAAAAGGGGCGACCACACGTAAATTAAGAGCCAGTTAACAGGTCCAAGTATAAGTTTTCACTGATGGGAACTTCGCAGTATCATTCTGAGCTGCAACTCATTGAAATATGCTGGTCCATTGTTAAAAATCATGTTGTACAACATAATGATTTTACGATGAAGTAACTGTTGTTTGCCAGCACCTCGCTTAAGTTTTACATATAAAGCACAGACTTCGAGTTCCCTTATCTTTGTCGTTTCCTTAACGGGGCGTGAGTTTAAATCTCTGGACGATATCCTCCCATGATAGCATTAAAAGCAGAATTGCTTTCAGAAAGGGGTTGTGAATTGTCAAATATGATCAGATGACGAGCTATTACCGGCAGTGTTTGATCAACGACAATTAGAATTCCCATTTTAACCTATTAATTTTGCAACTATTCAGCGAGCTGAACAAACTCCCATCACCTTGGGGTGTAGCTGAATAGTTATGTTTTGATTTTAATTCTTCAAACTGTTAATCGGAGCCGGAATCCTGCCGCCAAACGATATAAACCGTGCAGACTGTCCGACATTACGAACCGGCAAAATGGATGATTCACCAAAAAGACCGCCAAATGAAACAAAATCACCGGCTTCTTTACCGGGAACTGGAATAATCCGTACCGCCGTGGTTTTATGATTGATCATGCCAATTGCCATTTCATCCGCAATGATAGCACTGATGGTTACGGCATCAACTGACCCCGGGATGGCAATCATGTCAAGACCCACCGAACAGACTGCGGTCATTGCTTCCAGTTTTTCAAGAGTGAGAGTATCATTTTTCACCGCCTCAGCTAATTCGGCATCTTCGCAGACTGGGAGAAAAGCACCGGACAACCCGCCCGCATTCTGACTGGCAAAGGTACCACCTTTTTTCACCGCATCATTGAGCAGGGCGACAATGGCAGTGGAACCGGGAGCACCAATGGCATCCACCCCCATAATTTTGAGAATTTCTCCAACTGAATCGCCAACCTTGGGAGTTGGAGCAAGAGAGACATCCACTATGCCAAAGGGGATGTTTAAGAGTGAAGATACCTGACGACCAATTAACTCTCCACAACGGGTTACCCGAAAAGCGGTCTGCTTGATTTCTTCTGCCAGTTCGTGGAGTCCTGGTGTTCTGTCCATCTCGGCAAGTTTTCTCTCAAGAGCCCTGGCAACCACCCCGGGACCGCTGACTCCGACATTGATAACCACTTCATGTTGTCCCGGAGCATGGATTGCCCCGGCCATAAATGGGTTGGCTTCCGGCTGGTTGGTGAATACCACGAGCCGGGCTGCACCAAAGCCACCGTTAGCGGCACTGTCTTGGGCAAGTTTCTTAATGACTCCGCCCATGGTGGCAACCGCATCCATATTGATACCATATTTTGAAGAACCAACATTAACAGAAGCACATATCCTGCCCGTCGCCGCAATGGCTTTGGGCATGGCATTCATGAGAGTGGCAGCGGCGTTACTGGTTCCGTTTTCAACATTGGCTGAAAATCCGCCAAGAAAGTCAACCCCAACCTCTGTGGCAGCCTCGTCCAAGGCCCTGGCCATGTCAACAAAGTCATTCTCCGCGAAACCGGCCCCGATATAGGCAATAGGTGTCACGGCAATCCGTTTGTTAACCACTGAAATGCCATACTTTTCACTTACCTGTTCACAAACAGGTACGAGCCGTTTTGCATAACGGTAGATTTTCTCTTTTATTTTCTTGCAGGTCAAGGCAGGGGATTCACTGCGACAGTCCAGTAGGTCAATACCCATGGTTACGGCTCGCACATCCAGGTTTTCTTTCTGGATCATGTCAACAGTTGCAAGAATCTGGTCAGGTCGTATCATAATCTTATCTCGTTGGTTGCTTTAAATATATCCTGGTGTTGAAGAAGTAATGTAATATCATGTTGATGGCAGAATTTGTCCATTTCAGAGCGAAGTCCATCCTGGGAAGGACAGCGATTCAACTCCACTATCAGGATCATTGTATAAATATTTTTTGAGCCTGTAGCAGATAAATCAATGATATTGATATTTTGTTCTGTGCAAAATCCGCTGACCAGAGAAACAAAGCCGATACGGTCAGACCCGCGGGCAGTCAGGACAAAGGTTTGTGCTGTCGGGTTTGTTTTTTCCTTTCCTATATTCTGATCAACCGGTTTTACAGAGACTTCAAAGGGCGTGTCATGGTTAATACTCTGTAATTGTTCCCGGATAGTTTTTCCAGAAATAGAGGCTGGAAATGATGCGTAAAGAATCATACTGAAATAACCATGCAGTACTTGTTGCCTGGTATCTGTCAGGTCGCCGCCCATGGTGGAGACAAGCCGGCTGATGTCATGGATAATTCCGACTCGGTCAATGGACATTACGGAAATGATGTAGTAATTTTTTCTATTTTCTTTGTTTTTTTTCTTTGTAATTTTCATTAGTTATCATTAAACCTCTCGATTCCCCAATATATTAATAATACATCAATAATTGCTTTTATGTTATCTT
>CAYRGM010000156.1:0-4633 GCA_964423765.1 uncultured Desulfobulbaceae bacterium | reverse complement strand
TAAATGACTGTTTCCGACGGGTTATTTTTTTTAAAGAGTAAATACCTCTAAATATCGTATTATTTCTGGACTTATCACTGTAAATATGGGATTTTTTATGTGAATACAGGGAAATATCCTCAAAAAAGATTTGACAGTTAATCATTTTTTAAGTAGTTAAATTCTTTAAATTTGAATTGTCATTCACTTTTGTTGTTCTTGCCTAATAATAGGGGTCTATCTTTACCTCCCCTCCATAACAAGCAGGAGAAGTTATTATGATTTCGATTGACATCACCATGGTGATCCATATTGTCAATATGATTGTTTTGATGGTTGTGCTTAATGCTGTGTTGTATAAACCTGTTTTGGGTATTCTCAAGGTACGAGAGGAAAAGCTTGGATCTCTAAGTAATGATGTTGAGCAGTTTGAGGAAAATGCCCGTCTTCGCCAGGCAGAGGTTGATAAGAAGATGCAGCAAGCCAGCCGGCAGGCAAAAAAAGCTCTTGATGAGGCAAGGAGTGAGGCACAGGAGGCCGGTTCGCTTAAGTTAGCGGCAATCAGGCAGGAAGCCGCTGAGCAAAAGTCTAATCAGTTTGTTGAGATTCGTGCTCAGATTGACACTGTTCGCCAAGAGCTTGAGGATGAGGCGACCGGCTTTGCCCGGGATATGGCAGTAAAGATACTTGGCAGGGGGCTGGAAGCATGAGAGTAAGGGTTATGAAATTCTGGGGGGCGCCGATTCTATTGGTGATGTTGATGCTTTGTCTTGCTCCGTCTGCCTTTGCAGGTGGTGAGTATACCCCGCCGATGTTGACCAAGGCAACATTAATGGATCTTTTATGGCGGGTGTTAAATTTTGCGGCATTGGCGTTTCTTCTTGTTTATTTTCTTGGCAAGCCGATTGTCTCAGGCTTATCCAATAGACAGGAGGGGGTCAAGGAAGAGCTGAAAGAATTGGAGGACAAACGGGACGAGGCAGAGCAGTCATACAAGGAATTTGAATTAAGACTGGCGGGGGTGGAGCAAGAAATGGAGGGCATCGTTGATAAGGCGGTGGCGTTAGCTGAAATTGAAAAGGCCCGTATTCTTAAAGAAGCTGAGGTCGCCGTTGAGGATATAAAAAGACAGGCGGCCGCTACTGTTCAGGCAGAGCTGGCTAATGCCAGGCGAATCCTGCGCAATGAGATTGCCGAGCAGGTGGCAGTTATGGCTGAAGAGTTAATCGTCAAGAACCTGACCCCTGCGGATCAGGTGACGATAACTGAACAATATCTTGAGAGAGTGGGTGCGGCACAGTGAAAGAGACTATTTTAGCACGACGATATGCCAAAGCCCTGTTTTCTCTTGGTCAGGAGAATGGGGAAAATAAAAAATACAGCGAGTCGCTTGATGCGATAGCAGAACTTTATCGGGAAGATATTATCCTGGACGCTCTGGTTAATCCTCTATATCCTTTGGATGTGAGGCAGAAGGTCATGGCAAAAATCGCCGAGTCGGCTGGTGGGGACTCTTATCTGACTCGTTTTTTAAGTCTTCTGGTTGAGAAAAAAAGAGCAGTCATTCTTCCTGATATTGCGATTGAAATGCAGGCAATGGTTGATGAAGAGCAAAATATATGTCATGGCTCAGTGGTATCGGCGGTTGAACTTGATGAGGAACTAAAAGGGAAGGTAAGAAAAAAGCTGGAACAGCTTACCGGTAAAACGGTAATGCTTGCAACCAGGGTTGACCCTTCTATTATTGGCGGGATTGTCGCCAAGGTCGGTGACCTGGTTCTTGATGGGAGTATTAAAACACAACTCCATGGATTAAAAGAAGCTATCAAGGGGAGAGAATAGTCAAATGCAGATCAAAGCCGAAGAAATCAGTAAGATCATTAAGGACCAAATAGCTGGATACCAGAGTGATATAGACTTGAAGGAAACGGGAACAGTTCTCTCTGTTGGTGACGGGATTGCCCGGGTTTACGGGGTAGAGAACTGTCAGGCCATGGAATTGCTGGAATTTCCCGGCGGTATTATGGGGCTGGCCCTCAACCTTGAGCAGGATAATGTTGGTGTCGCTGTTATGGGGGATGTTCGCTACATCAAGGAAGGTGATGTGGTTAAAAGAACTGGCCGGATTGCTGAGGTTCCTGTTGGCCCGGCTCTTGAAGGCCGGGTTGTTGACGGTATTGGTCAGCCGATTGATGGTAAAGGTGTACTTGAAGGGGCTGAGTTCCGGAAGATGGAGGCTGTTGCCCCTGGTGTTGTTGAGCGAAAATCTGTTCATGAGCCATGCTACACCGGCTATAAGGCTGTTGATGCGATGACTCCGGTTGGTCGTGGTCAGCGGGAGTTGATTATTGGTGATCGGCAGATTGGTAAAACCGCTCTTTGTGTTGATGCTATTATTGCCCAGAAGGAAACGGGTATCCATTGTATATATGTTGCTACCGGTCAGAAAAAATCAACAGTCGCCCTGGTTGTGGAGACCTTGAGAAAGCATGGGGCCATGGATTATACAACAGTTGTGGCTGCCTGTGCTTCCGACCCGGCTCCAATGCAGTATGTTTCAGCCATGGTTGGTTGTGCAATGGCTGAGTATTGGCGTGATAGTGGTCAGCATGCTCTGATTGTTTATGATGATCTTTCCAAGCAGGCGGTTTCTTACCGTGAGCTTTCCCTGTTGCTCAGGCGGCCGCCAGGTCGTGAAGCCTATCCCGGGGATATTTTTTATAACCATGCCCGTCTTCTTGAGCGGGCCGCCAAGGTAAGCGATGAGCTTGGAGCCGGTTCCATGACGGCTTTGCCGATTATTGAGACCCAGGCCGGTGATGTTTCCGCCTTTATTCCAACCAATGTTATTTCAATTACCGATGGTCAGGTTTTTCTGGAACCAAGCCTGTTCTTTGCCGGTGTTCGTCCGGCCATCAATGTTGGTATTTCCGTATCCAGGGTTGGCGGTGCAGCTCAGGTCAAGGCGATGAAACAGGTTGCCGGTACCCTGCGGCTTGATCTTGCCCAGTATCGTGAGCTGGCTGCTTTTGCCAGCTTTGGTTCTGATCTTGATACCGCTACCCAGGCACAGCTCACCCGTGGTGAGAGGCTGGTTGAGATTTTAAAGCAGCCTCAGTATCAGCCGTTATCTATGGAAAAGCAGGTGACTATCATCTTTGCCGGGACCAAGGGATTTCTGGATGAGTTTCCTGTGGATACTCTGGCTGATTATGAGCAGGAACTCTATTCTTATATTGACAGCAATGAGCCATCCATTTTTTCCGAGTTGAAAGAGCAGGAAAAGATCAGCGATGAGCTGGAGCAAAAAATGCGGAATACCATTGAAGCCTTTGGTGAGAGTTTCAAAGCAACCAAGGGGTTGAATTAAGGTAAATATTGGGTTATGAGATTTTTTTTGTCAACTCGAATATTTACGAATTAAGCCAAAGAGGAAATGGTTCATGCCAGCACTCAATGATGTTAAAGAAAAAATCAACGGGGTTCGTAAGACTGCACAGATTACCCAGGCAATGAATATGGTTGCCTCGGCAAAACTGCGTGGTGCTCAGAGTAAAATGGAATCGTTTCGTCCCTATGCCGGTCAGTTTATAGAGACCATGCGGGATCTATCTTCCGGTATAGAGGAGAGCGAACTGCCTTTGATGAAAATTCGTGAGGTTAACAAAGTTGAAATTCTGGTGGTTGCCTCCGACCGTGGTCTTTGTGGTAGTTTTAATTCCAACATAGTTGCCAGAACAAAAAAGCTCATTCAAGAGTATGAGCAGGCAGGCAAAGAGGTTTCCCTTGTTACAGTTGGGAACAAGGCAAAACAGGGATTGAAAAAAAAAGCTGATATTCGGGTATCTTTTGCTGACATCATGGGAACTTTTCAGATGTTTAATGCCCGGTCAATATCTCAGACTATAACTGATCATTTTTTTAACGGCGGTTCTGACCAGGTTGACCTTATTTACGGGAAATTCCATTCCATTGGTATTCAGAGACCTGAAGTTGAAAGGCTGCTTCCGATTCAGTCCATAGAAGCCGCTGAAGAGTCAGGGGAAGGGGGTGATGATCCTGCCGGGCTGGTGTATATCTATGAGCCAAATCCGGTCAAGATCATGGAAGTCATGCTTCCTTTATACCTGAATGTCCAGGTGTATCATGCCATGCTTGAAGTCGGTACCAGTGAACATGCTGCCCGTATGACAGCCATGGATAATGCTACCAAAGCCTGCAATGATATTATTACAGACCTTACCCGGCTCTATAATAAAGCTCGCCAGGCGGCTGTTACCGGTGAGTTGATGGATATTGTCGGTGGTGCAGAAGCTCTTAAAGGCTAAGGTGGGATATCTGCAACCCCAATTGTAAAATTGATAATTGAGAATTGATAATTCTCGAACATCAAAAGGGCTTGATTATTAGGGGGCAGGGAAAGAACTAAAAAAACTGTTATAGAAAACAGGTAAGCGTAGACTCCGAGAAATCCATTTTCCGGAAGCATTCCGTGCCACCGTCATTCCGGACTTGATCCGGAATCCAGTCAACATTCACAATGGACCGGAGTCTTCGCTCAACTCAGGTTAAAGAGTGTGATGAACTTTGCAGGATTATAAGTGCGATCGTAAAGACTGCTTTCAATCGCAAAAATAATAATCAATAATCAATT
>CAYRGM010000155.1:0-4693 GCA_964423765.1 uncultured Desulfobulbaceae bacterium | reverse complement strand
GGATCAAATATTCAGGTTTTTACCCGGATTACCGGCAGCCTCAACTCTTCAAAAAAGGAGTCCTCCAGTTTAAAAGTGATGATCCGGTTCATGAGGAATATGCCATTATTTCAGACAAACTTGCTGGATACCTCAAGCAGCCAATCTGGCAATTTCCATATAAAAACCTGGCAGAGGTTCTCCACAAAACCAACAGATACTCTTGTCTCGGAGCTGAAAAAATGCGTAAACAGGAGCAAGAAACAAGCATGATGGGTGCCCTTGCCCATGGTATATGGTCATTTTTTCACATGTATATTCTGAAAAAAGGAATTCTGGATGGATGGCCGGGGCTGATTATCGCCATCGGTAATTTTGAGGGTACTTTTTACAAATACGCCAAGCTGGTAGAACTTGAGAATAAATGGCAGCCACCAGAAACTCAACCCTTGCCCAAGCTAAAATAAACGCTCGCACCCTGCCCCCCCCTGTAAAGGACATCTTCTGCATGGTACTACAGCTTTTATTTTGTTGTAATAGCGGTCTTGATCACATTGCCGGGATGATTTTCTACGCCCAATACGGAATATATTTCCTGCTATCCTGACACAGGGGGGAGCGATGTTTTTGTTTTTGCGTACAGCAAAAAAACATCGTTTTATAGATTTTTGAGGAGTATTACACAACAAAATTGTGTGAGGTTTAGAAAGAAAGCAACGCTGATCTGAATGCTTCCCTGTTACAGGTATGAGCATATTTCAGAGCAGAAAACTGAAATCGTGCCAACGCTTCAGGGCTTATTATTGCCGCTTCTCTAATCACTTTTTCCAAAGACTCAACGCTGCCTGACTGAAAAAGAAGACCTAAATTATGATTTTGCACTCGCGTGCCCAACAAACCCTCATTTGAGGCCAAAACAGGCTTCCCCGCAGCGGTAGCCCGAGAAAGAACCCCGCTTGAACCAAAATGTTTTATATAGGGCAAAAGCACCATGTCGCAGGCATTGAAGCAAAGAATTTCTTCTTTGTCGGAGACATAGCGATTCATCACCTTTGCTTTTCCCTGCATTTCCAGTTTTTTCAAACCTGTTATCAGCTCCGGATAATCAACAACTTGACCGGCACAAAGGAGAAAAATATCAGGGTGAGCCGTTACAGACAACATTGCCTGGATCACCAAGTGCAACCCCTTGCGCCTGTCAACTAAACCATAATTCAGCAAAACAACCCTGTCTTTCGGAATTTGTAATAAATTTCGAGCGACATCACGGTTGCCCGAAAAATCGCCATCCCATGGATCTGGCAGCCAACTAAAATCAATGCCTTTATACTCTTTTCTAGCACGGTTAATTAAATATTCATCCATAATGAATATTTTTTTAAACCATGACTCTGCGGCCAGCCTTTGAAACCCTAAGTGTTTTAAAAAATTTCCAAAAGGCCAAAACTGGTTCGCCAAAAAACGTGGTCGAAAATATACGCCGCTCAAACGGCCTTTCAAGATTTGGGGAGGCAAAACCCCAAACGCGGCAGCACGAAGACAATTAGAGGCAATGTGATCCAAATTACCCATAAATGCTTCATGAGCACCGCTTTCACGCAGACAAAGGGCCAAAGTCTTTAATTTAGTGTTTCTGCGCAGTTTACCTTTATGATTATAAACCGGGATTCTTTGGACATCAGGCAGCAAGTCTGCTAAGTACTTTGTGATTATTTTTTGCGAGCCAGGCAAGTTATCGACTGCAAGAGACAACTGAAATCCAGCCGAAAGAAAATCTTCCGTGACATATCGTAACCAAGTCAGGTGATGACCACCAAGTCTCGGTTCAAAAATCAAAATATGACGCCGGGCAGTTGTATCCAATGGGGAAATGAACATGGCAACTTGTTGATCTTGTTAAGTTTCATCCAAAGTACGGATAAATATTCGGGTAGCACCCATGGAGTCTTGTAGATAAACACAGACTTCGAACTCGCTTATCTTTTTATCCGATCCGGCTTGAGAGCATATGACTTAATATAGCTTTCAAGCCGGATCGGATAAACTTGGGCCTTAGCCAAACATTTACAGTATCATGTTTTTGGTATTCATTTGCCATTAACCCGAATGTTCACCATGTGATAGCTTACCTATCACCAATATGTCTTCTGAATAAAACTGCAGAAAACAGGGCAAACAAAAAACCAGTCTCATAGACGAACAGGTATGATTCGGTGAGCATAATGGTCAGAAAAAAAACAGGGAATGCCAATCTGACCCGTTGCCATTCATCCTTGATTCTGACGGCTTCATATAACTGTACTCCAAAAAGACTCAATAAAGCCAATAATCCCAGAATCCCGAACTTGCTAAGAGCAAAAACATATTGATTATGGGGGTTGTCTGTGAGGGGAACAGCAGGGGAAAATATTTTATTTATTTTTTCATACTCATTGTTAAAATCACCAGTTCCCACCCCGAGCCAGGGATTTTCTTTGATCATTTCCCATGAGTTTTTCCAGAATATAAGCCTTAATCCTACGGAGGTGTTAGGGTTATCATGAAACTGAGCAATATCAGACTGCACTGCATTTACTCTTTCCGCAAACAAAGGGGACAGCTTATATGCTCCGAAAAAAACCAGAGGCAGGCAGATTAAAATAACAAGAACAGCTTTTAAAATATTTTTCCTGAATACTTGCAATATCAACAAGCCACAAAGAACAAAAAAAACTAACTGTCCCGCCCGTCCGCCCACAATAAACATATTGACAGCCATCAGCAGGGTTAGAGATATCCATGCCGATTTATATACCATTTTTAGCTTTTTCTTAAACAACCCATTGCATACCAGGTAAAAAGCAAAGGCCAACAAGACATTATAATAAATTACATTCCCGCCCCGGGCAGGACGCCCAGGACTGGAACCGCCATATTGAAAGATATCAAACCAGGCAAGATAGGTCAGCAGCATGGAAACAGTGACCCCGGCAATAAAGGCATAAACCACCAGCTGCCGCATTTTGCCGGTCACCGAACATAAAATGGCAAACAAAACCAGAAACTTCCATTGATCGTTTATCATTCCCAGACCGGCGGCGAGATCATCGGTCCAGAGCATGCCTACAATAAACAAACTTAAGTAGAGCAATAAAAGCAGGCTGACCGGATTTTTAATGATTTCAGCCAGCTTAACCAGATAGTTGCCGGCAGCAATCCAAGCAACTAAAACCAGGATAGCCGCCACTGAAGTAATTGATGTTGACAGGGGAATGGCAAAAGCAAGAAAAGCTGCCAGCCAGACAAGACTACGCTCAGCAAATTGACGCACTTGCCAGTTAGCATGTCTCCCGGATTGACTAATAACACCTCTTACCATATTTTCTTTACAACTATCTGTTTTCAATATCGATGCCGACTTATTGTTCAAAATATATCCTTCTTCCAGACCTCGTAAATGCCTAGCCTTGTTTTGGGACAATTTTCTTGTGTAGCTTTCCCTGCCCCCTGATCATCGTAACCGTTCACCAGCACCTCATCTTCGCCCATTCTAACCTGCTTACATAGCAATAGTATGCTGCACAGGTCAGAATGAACAAATATGAGGCACTGGATGAACGGTTACAGCACCTCATTGACTGCAAATCTATACCCTTGGTGAACGGTTACTGATCATCAAGCCCATCTTATGTTCGATAATTCTCAATTATCAATTGACGATGTCTGTATCCCGTGTAGTCCAGCATAAACCCCTGCAAGTTGCAACAACTCCTCATGGTTGCCTTCTTCCACCAGCACTCCATTCTCCATAACAATAATCCTATCTGCATTTCTAATCGTGGACAAACGATGGGCAATAACAATGGTAGTACGATTTTTCATCAAATTTCCAAGGGCGTTCTGCACCTTCTGTTCCGACTCGGTATCAAGGGCAGAGGTTGCCTCGTCCAAGATCAAAATCGGAGCATTTTTAAGGATTGCCCTGGCAATGGTCATTCGCTGTCTCTGACCCCCGGAAAGCCGTTCTCCTGATTCACCGATAATTGTATCAAAACCATGGGGAAGCTCTTCAATAAACTGTAAGGCAAAGGCAGCAGCAGCAGCCTGATGAACTTCTTCATCGCTGCTCCCGGGGCTGCCATATTTAATGTTATTGCTCACCGTATCGTTAAAAAGAATGGTCTGCTGGGTTACCAGGGCTATCTGAGCTCGTAATGAATGGAGAGTAACATCTCGAATATCATGACCATCAATTAATAAGGCGCCGGAATCGACATCATGAAACCGGGGAAAGAGATTGGCCAGGGTAGTCTTACCTCCCCCGGAGGCACCAACCACAGCAAGCACCTCACCGCAGCTGATACTCAGGTTAATATTTTTAAGAATTGGTTTATCAGGTTCATAAGAAAAATTTAAATTAACAATCTCAATACGATCATGAAAACGCGGGATTACCACCGCATCTTTTTTGTCAACGATCTCGGCCCGAATGTCAAGCAGAGTGAAAATCCTATCAGCTGCCGCCAGACCGACCTGGATGGTGGCGTTTACCTTGCTTATTCCCTTGACCGGCTCGTAAAGCATCATCATCGCCACCAGAAATGACATGAAAGTACCAGGAGTAGACTCACCCCGCAAGACCTGCATCCCCCCAAACCAAATAATAAATGCAATCATTACCCCACCCATAAACTCAAGCATGGGATGAGTGAGGCAGTTATACTTGGTATCTTTC
>CAYRGM010000154.1:0-4742 GCA_964423765.1 uncultured Desulfobulbaceae bacterium | reverse complement strand
AGCGAGATGAACAAACGCCCATAAACTTGGACTGTAACTGTTCAGATGTGCTTCATATTCGTTCATTTTGAGCTTCGCAGCGTACTAATGCTACTCAAGAAGCTCAAAATGGGCGAAGATGGAGTGCAGCTGAATAGTTACTGCAGATCAAACTAAAAAATCGCTCAACTCAGATAATAATGAATACAAATATAAGCTACAGTTACAAATTAAACCTTACCTGTCAATAGTTTTCTTAGCACTGTCAAGCAACTGTCGCTTATGGACATACCATATAATATCCACTTGTTACTTAGTGTTCAACAAAGAATCATCCTCCCAGATATCAGTTCACCTGCTATAAGCTATAAATATAACTGAGACATACATCTCGTTTACACATTGCTATAAAATTATTTTTCGATTATAAAGATATATATTGATGGTGAAACATTGTTTAATAACCTTCCCATGCACAAGTTAAAAAACAAGATTTCACCTAACACAAGATCAATCTTTAAAGTAGGAGAATGGCATGAATGTATATGTAGAATCAGAAAGTACAAGCTATGAGTTTACAGACGGAGATTGGCAACAGGTAATAGATATACAATCTTTTATCCAGGCTAATTACACCCCTTATACCGGGGATGAATCTTTTCTGGCAGGTCCAACTGCCCGCACCACAGAGCTTTGGAAGAATTGTAGCAAGTTGATCCTAGATGAATACAAGCGGGGCGGGGTATATGACATAGATACTAAAACCGTCGCCACCATTACTGCCCATGCCCCGGGATATCTGGACAAGGATAATGAAATAATTGTTGGTCTCCAGACAGATGAACCGTTAAAACGCTCCATCAACCCCTGGGGTGGTATCCGCACAGTAGACACCGCATGTCAGGAGTATGGTTATCAGCTTGACGATGAAGTAAACGAAATTTTCAGCAAATATCGCAGAACCCATAACGAAGGGGTGTTCAAAGCTTATACCAAAACCATGAAACTGATGCGTAAAACCGGAGTGCTTACCGGTTTACCGGATGCTTACGGGAGAGGAAGAATTATTGGTGATTACAGAAGGGTACCGCTTTATGGTGTGGATCGTTTGATTGCTGAGAGGCAGGAACAGCTTGAAAGTGATGAACTGCTGGCAATCAATCAGAATACAATATGTTTACGGGAAGAAGTGAACGATCAAATCGGAGCCTTAAACGAGCTGAAAGAAATGGCTAACAGTTATGGCCACAATATTTCCGGACCGGCTTTAACGGCAAAAGAAGCTGTTCAATGGCTCTACTTCGCCTATTTAGGTGCCATTAAAGAGCAAAACGGGGCTGCCATGTCTCTGGGCAGAGTGGGTACTTTCCTGGATATTTATTTTGAAAGAGACCTGGCAGCAGGTATGATTACTGAAGAAGATGCCCAGGAAATGATTGATGATCTTGTCATCAAACTGCGGATGGCCCGTCATTTACGAACCAAAGATTACAATGCTCTTTTTGCGGCTGATCCGATGTGGATTACCGAGTCAATTGGCGGTATTGGAGTAGATGGTCGTACTTTGGTCAGCAAAACATCATTTCGCTTTCTCCAGACTTTGCGTAATCTCGGACCTGCTTCCGAGCCTAACCTGACCGTTTTATGGTCTCAGGACCTGCCCAATGAATTCAAAGAGTTTTGTGCCCAGATATCAATAGAAACCTGTGCCATCCAGTATGAAAGTGATGACTTGATGCGACCTGTATACGGTGATGACTATGCCATTTCCTGTTGCATTTCTGCCATGCGTATCGGTAAGGATTTACAATATTTCGGGGCAAGGGCTAATCTGCCCAAGGCCTTGTTATTTGCCTTGAACGGTGGAGTAGATGAGTTAACAGGATTAAAGGTAGCTCCGGAATTTTACAAAGCAGAGCCGGGGCAGGTACTTGATTATGATACAGTCAAAGTAGCCTTGGATAAAACTATCGATTGGCTCGCCAAGCATTATGTCGATACCATGAATGTTATCCATTATATGCACGATAAATATTCATACGAAAAGCTGGAAATGGCATTGCATGATGTCAACCCACATTCTTATATGGCTTTCGGTATGGCCGGCTTATCGGTAATTGCTGATTCCTTAAGTGCTATTAAATATGGTCAGGTAACCCCGATATTTGGAGATAACGATTTAATAACAGACTTCAAAATAGAAGGAGAATTCCCTTTCTTTGGTAATGATGATGATCGGGTTGACGATATAGCAAAAGATATGGTAGCTTATTTTACTGACCAGTTACGAAAGCATCCAGCTCATCGTGGTGCCGAACATACCTTGTCCATCCTGACCATTACTTCCAATGTCGTTTATGGCAAAAAGACAGGAAACACCCCTTGCGGTCGTCTCAAAGGTGAACCTTTTGCACCAGGTGCAAACCCGATGCACCAACGGGACACCAACGGGATACTCGCTTCATTGAACTCTGTTGCCAAAATTGACTATCAAGATGCCAAAGACGGGGTTTCCTATACCATGTCAGCAACCCCTCAATGTATGGGCAAAACCGAGGAAAACCGCCGTCAAAACCTGGTGGCTTTATTGGATGGACAGTTTGGTTCAGGGGGGCAACATATAAATGTAAATGTTCTAAACAAAGAAACTCTCGAAGAAGCGATGAAAAACCCGGAACAATTTCCACAGCTTACCATCAGAGTATCCGGTTATGCAGTTAACTTCATCAAGTTGACGAGAGAGCAGCAGATGGATGTAATCAACCGGACTATTTTCAAACAGGAATTTAGTAATTGATTATAAGATTTTTCTTTGTCAACCCGAATATTTACAATTGAAAGGTTTAATCCATTCAATAGAAACCTTTGGCACTGTTGATGGGCCTGGCATCCGGATGGTGTTGTTTTTAACGGGTTGCCCGTTAAGATGCCAGTTCTGTCATAATCCTGAGATAGCCTGGGGAAAGAAGGCTAAGCACTATACCCCCGGGCAGATACTGGAAAAGTACAATAAAAAAAAACATTTTTATCAAACAGGAGGGCTCACCTTTTCAGGAGGTGAGCCCTTGCTGCAAGGGGAATTTGTTCACCAGTGTGTACAGTTACTAAAAGAAAATGATGTCCATCTGGCAATTGACACCTCTCTTTCCTGCGGAGAACAGTGGTTGAAAAAAATAATTCCTTATACTGACCTCTGGATGGTCAGTATCAAGGCAATTAGCAACAGCTTACACCAACAGATCGCCGGACATGATAATTCAACAATTATTGATAATATTATAAAACTAAATCGCTGCCGGGCGAATATGTTGATTCGCTATGTAATTGTCCCTGAACATACTGACACTAAACAGGAACTATGCCGGTTGGCTGAATTTCTCAAAAAACTACCCTTTACACCTCCTTTGGAACTACTGGCTTATCATTCTCTGGGTTTACAAAAATGGAAAAGTGCTGGTTTAACCTATCACTTGACCGGAGTAGCCGATGCCAATCACCAGGATATTGAACGAGCCAGAAATATTTTACAGACTGAAGGTATCAATGACTTTATACTCTTATCGTAACCCTACCCCTCATTAACAAAAGCAGATAATACCTGCGGACAACAAAATCATGCCTTGTTCGGAAGTAATTATTCAAAACACCATAGAGACGATCCTGATCAACAAAACCAGTTTTATAGCCTGTTATAAATTGAATGCCCTTCGGGCAGGCTTTTAGTCTGTTAATAATTAATTGTACTGAAGTTTCCCGCTTTTCAAAGCTTCTTAAACTGCTGTGACACGCCACAGCAGGGGAATGAATTTATTTTTTGCGGTGTTTGCCATGCAACTAACAAAACCCCATTTTATTATTCCTTAACGCACGAATCCTGTCCCTCAAGATAAATATCCAATATTTCAGCAAGATACAATGTTTTGGAAGATTTGCCATAAAAATAAAAGCGGGAAACTTCAGTTAATTGTAAAGTTAACGACATCAACTGATGATATCGCACCACGCGTGACACATAACCATGATGATACAATTGACCGAAAATGAAAATTCCTATGCTATTAAATTAAATTTTATGGATATTTATGCATGCTTGAAGGACAGGGGGAAAATCCATTTATCGCCCCTGTTAAGTTTTCCACCGGAGAATCGAGTGATTGAGTTTGAGTGGGATAAAAATAAGGCAGCAACTAAATGAGAAGAAACATGGCGTTGGTTTCTCTGAAGCTACAACTGTGTTCGGTGACCCATTGGAATTGACAATAGAAGATGCACAACATTCAGCTGGTGAATATCGGTTCCTGAGTATTGGAAAATCAAGTGCGGGAAATTTACTTGTCGTCTCCTATACTGAAAGGAAGCAGGATTTTATTCGTATCATCAGTGTGCGAAAAGCCACGAGAAAAGAGTTAAAATATTATGAGCAAGAATAGTAAAGATATTGAAATGCAGCCTGAATATGATTTCTCAAAAGGTGTTCGAGGTAAACATTATCGAGCCTATCAGGAAGGCAGTAATGTAGTATTTATAGAACCAGATATAGCGAAAGTTTTTAAAGATTCTGAATCTGTGAATCATGCGTTAAGAATGCTCATGGAATTGGCTGGTAGTGAATTACAGAAGAACTTAACAAATAAGGTTAGATTGTGAGAGCGAAGCGAACCACAATCTGAACCGTTCGCTGTTCCACTGCTGTTGGACAAGCCCCGTCTATAGAAAATATCTTTTTTGGGTAAGTTCCTGTTCAGGAGGAGGAGTGATTCAGG
>CAYRGM010000153.1:0-4794 GCA_964423765.1 uncultured Desulfobulbaceae bacterium | reverse complement strand
AATTTTAAAATCATATTTTCTTGTAAGCTTTCCTCTTGGTTTCTGTATCCCGTTGCAACATTCTTAAGTACACGAACAATTGCATGATTTAGATAAGATATAATCGGTTATTTTATATAATGAATAATATTTCCTTAAATGAACGAATTATATTTGCCCTGGATTTTTCAGAACCGGAAGAAGCGAGACATTGGGTTGAAAAAGTTGACTGTAAAATAAAATTTTTCAAGGTTGGTTTGCAGCTTTTTTTAGCTGGCTGGTGGCCGGTGATTGATCATATTGTCGAGCGTGGCAACCAAGTGATGGTTGATCTGAAGTTTTTTGATATTCCGGAGACAGTCAATAGGGCTGTGCAGCAATTACAAAACAGGGGTGTCACTTTTGCTACTATACATGGGAATGATCCCATTATCAAAGCAGCTGTGAGTGAAAAAAATGATTTGAAAATTTTAGCAGTAACAGTTTTAACCAGCTTTGATGAATCAGATATGATTGAAATGGGCTTTACTAAAACCGTTGAAGATCTTGTTTTGATTCGTGCTAAAAAAGCATTGCATTTAGGGTGTGATGGGATTGTATCTTCTCCGCTTGAGGTATCGATACTGAGAAAGGATTTTGGCTCAAATTTTTTTGTAGTCACTCCGGGTATTCGTCCAGGCATCAATCAAGACATGGAAAAAGATGATCAAAAACGAGTTGCTACTGCAAGGCTAGCGATATCGCACGGAGCTGACCATGTTGTCATAGGCAGACCAATTAGTACATCTCCCGATCCGCTTTACACGATCCAGACAATCCAGGATGAGATAGCAGAAGGTCTAAGTAATCAGCCTGGCAGGAGCAGATTGACCAGCTCTTAAGAAAACCATAAACCATGGCCGCTCTTGTTCCCACGCTCCCGCGTGGGAACGAGAAACATTCATATAGAAAGGCCCTGTTTTTTGGGACAATTTTCTTTACCACTTCACATATCCCCTGCCCTCTGTCCCCTGACAATCAAGCCCCTTTTATGGTCGAGAATTCTCAATTCTAAATTATTAAACACTCTCTTTCTAATTATCAATTCTCAATTCTCAATTAAAACTATTTGTTTTCATCTGGATTTCTGGTAGATTCGCACCGCCCGGTTATGTTCCCGCAGGGTATTTGAAAAAACATGGGTTCCGTCATTTCTGGAAACAAAATAGAGGGCCTCGGTCTGGGCAGGATTGAAAACTGCGGATAGAGAGGCTTTGCCAGGGTTAGAGATGGGGCCGGGCGGGAGTCCTGGGATCATATAGGTATTATACGGAGTTTTTGTCCGTAAATGGAGGCGGGTCAGGTTACCGTCAAAGTTAGGTATGCCAAAGATTACTGTGGGATCGGCTTGGAGTCTCATCCCTATGTTAAGCCGATTAAGAAATACTCCGGCAATCAGGGGACGCTCGTGGGGGGCTCCGGTTTCTTTCTCAATAATTGAGGCCAGGGTGACTACTTCGTGTCTGTTTAAATTTATCTCCTTGTCCCGGCTAACCTCATCCCAAACCATAAAAAATTGTCGGACCATGGTGGTGATGATTGTCCGGCTGTTTAACTCTTTACGGGTAAAAAGATAAGTATCAGGAAATAGATATCCTTCTAAACTTTTTTGCTCGATGCCAAGAGAGTTGATAAAAGCACGGTCCCGGCAGAGACGAAGAAATTCATCTTTATCGATCCAGTTTTTCTGCTCAAATATCTGAGCTATCTCTTTGATGGTCAACCCTTCCGGGATGGTCACTCTATGTTGAATAACCTCGCCTTGTTCCAGAATACGCAGAACTTCTCCTGGTTTCAGGTTTCTCGAAATGGCAAATTCTCCGGCTTGGAGCCGTCCGGCTGACTCTTCAAGACGGGCAAGGATAAAAAAACGGGGATCATCCCTGATAACTCCACCTTCAGCCAGAAGTCTGGTTATTTGTTGTAGACCCTTACCTTGATTAATGGTGACAATTGCCGTCCCTGTGCCGTCATGGGGGGTATTGATAAAGAGCTTGTACCACCACCAACCGCCAGCCATGATCAGAAAGACAAGAAAAATAACAACAATGACCCAGGTAGTCAGTTTCTGCATATAGGTAACAACAGGTTATCCGTTTCCATTTTTCTTGTTTGTGGCCTTTCTTTTTTTATCAGCCTGTTTTTTTATATCACCAAGGGCTATCTCAATTATTTCGTCCATGTGTTTCACCGGCAAAAATGAGATTTTTTTGCGTAATTCCTCAGGGATCTCAACCAGATCTTTCTCGTTCTCATCTGGGATGATGACCTTTGTGATTCCAGCCCGCAATGCTGCTAATGCTTTTTCTTTCAGGCCGCCAATGGGGAGTACCCGACCCCTCAGGGTCACTTCGCCGGTCATGGCAATCCCTTTCTTTACCGGTTGTTCAAGTATGGCGGAATAAATGGCTGTGGTCATGGTAATTCCGGCAGAGGGTCCATCCTTTGGAATGGCTCCGGCAGGGACATGGATATGGATATCAATGGAGTCAAAATAATCAGGTTCAACTCCTAAGGTTTTATTACGGCTACGGCAATAACTAAGTGCTGCCTGGGCAGATTCTTTCATCACATCACCAAGATGGCCGGTGAGTATGAGTTTTCCTTTGCCCGGGAGAATTGCAGTTTCAATGTGCAGGAGTTCGCCACCCACTTCTGTCCAGGCAAGACCTATGGCAAGACCAGGTTGTGAAACCGTGTCTAATTCTGTTTCAGGCAGATATCGTAATGGCCCCAGATATTTTGACAAGGTGTTACGGGACAGCGTATAAGGCCCCTTGCCACCTTCAGCGATTTTTCGGGCGATTTTTCGGCATATTTTACCCAAGGCTCTCTCCAGGTTTCTTACTCCGGCTTCGTGGGTATAATTGCTGATGATTATTTCTAGAGTTTCATCACCAAGTTTGAGCTGGCTTGGACGAAGACCATTTTCTTTGATCTGACGAGGAAACAGATATCTGCGGGCGATGACCATCTTTTCTTCAAGGGTATATCCCGAGAGCTGGATGACTTCCATTCTGTCAAGCAGGGGGGCGGGGATAGTGTCAAAGCGGTTGGCTGTGGTGATAAACATCACCTTGGAGAGGTCATAGGGGAGATTCATATAATGATCGGAAAACGAGTCATTTTGCTCCGGGTCAAGAACTTCCAAGAGAGCGGAGGAGGGATCCCCCCGGTAATCATCACCTATTTTATCAATCTCGTCCAACATGAAGACGGGATTACTGGTTTTGACATTTTTTAAGCCCTGGAGAATACGCCCCGGCATGGCCCCGATATAGGTACGGCGATGACCACGAATTTCGGCCTCATCACGGGTTCCGCCCAGAGACAAGCGACAGAATTTTCTTTTCATGGCCTTGGCGATGGCTTTGCCCAGGGATGTTTTGCCAACTCCGGGAGGACCGACAAAACATATGATCGGACCCTTAGTATTTTCGTTAAGCTTTCGTACCGCAAGGTATTCCAGAATTCTTTCCTTGACTTTATCCAAACCATAATGGTCGTGGTCAAGGACCCGGGCCGCTTCCTTTAAATCAAGACGATCCTTGGAGGTTTTTTTCCAGGGTAGGTCAATAAACCAATCAATATAGGTTCGTATAATGTTGGCTTCCGAGGCATCAGGATGCATCATTTCCAGGCGTTTCAACTGTTTTATTGCTTCTGTTTTGGCATATTTGGGAATTTTTTTCTTTTTCAGACTTTTATGTAAATCTTCAAGCTCTTCAGAATAAGAATCCTCATCACCAAGTTCTTTTTTTAAGGCCTGAATCTGTTCACGGAGAAAATAATCACGCTGGGAACGGGACATCTCTTCCTTGGCATCAGATTGAATTTTTGCCTGAACTGTTGATACTTTAAGTTCTTTATCTAAAAACTCAGCAACCAGTTTTAACCGTTTTTCAGGGTCATTAGATTCCAGTATCTGTTGTGCTTCATTAATTTTAAGACGCAAATTGGAGCCAACCAGGTCGGCAAGTCGTCCGGGTTCTTCAATGTTGTTGACAATCATCATCAGGTCAGACGAAAGAATACCCCTTAATGACATGATTTTCTCAGCCTGTTCCCGAACTGTTCGCATTAATGCCTCGACTTCAATGGAAACCACATCCAATTCCTGTTCAGGAATAATATCAATGGCAACCTGATAATAAGGTGAAGTCTTTTCAATTTTACGGATTTGTGCCTTGGACAGGGCCTGGACAAGGACTTTAAGCCGTCCATCCGGGAGCTTTAGGGTTCTCATGATCATTGAGACCATGCCGATACTGTATAGGTCTTCCGGCTTAGGGTCATCTTTAGTTGAGTCCTTCTGAGTGACAAGCATAATTAGCTTGTTGTTGTTCATGGCATAGTTGACCGCCTCGATGGACCCCTGCCGACCGACAAAAAGTGGAATAATCATATAGTTAAAAACCACTACATCACGGACAGCCATCATGGGTAATGATTTCGGAATCTTTATATCCTGAGTGTTATCACCGAGGTCGTCCATACTTGCAGATAGAGCATCATCAAATTCCACGGTTTCCTCCTGAATGCCGCCCATGAGCAGCAGGTTTGGGTTTTGCACTTTTTCAAGGCACCATATAGTATAGACATGGTTTATCAGAAAGTAACTATTCAGCTGCACTCCATCTTCGCCCATTTTGAGCTTCTTGAGTAGCATTAGTACGCTGCGAAGCTCAAAATGAACGAATAGGTAAGCGAGGAACGAGACTCCGTAAAGCACATCTGAACAGTTACAGCCCAAGTTTATGGGCGTTTGTTCATCTA
>CAYRGM010000152.1:0-4837 GCA_964423765.1 uncultured Desulfobulbaceae bacterium | reverse complement strand
ACAGCATGGACAGTTTCCAGATATTACCGATGAGAAAACAGTCCTCTCCTGCCGGAATCTAACAGTGGGTTATAAAGGTGTACCCATTGTCGATAAGATCAATTTATCTTTTAAAGCGGGTGAGTTTGTTGCTCTGCTTGGTCCTAATGGTGCCGGTAAAACAACATTTCTTCGTACCCTGTCCCGGCATCTGCCGCCTCTCTCTGGTGAAATCAGTTTCCAGGGTAACCCCCTTGCCTCTTTGAGCCAGGCTGAACTTGCCCGCATCATGGCAGTGGTCCTGACTGAGAAAATATCACCGCCCCTGTTTAACGCCTTTGATTTTGCTGCTCTTGGTCGCTATCCTCATACCGGTTTCCTCGGTCGTCTCAGTGAACATGACCGGGAAGTAGTTAGCCGGGCCTTGCTTGCTGTCCATGCCTATGACTTAAAAGATCGTGATTTTGACAGCTTAAGTGATGGGGAGAGGCAGAAAGTTTTTATTGCCAGAGCCTTGGCCCAGGAACCGAAAATTCTTCTTCTTGATGAACCAACCGCCCATCTTGATCTCAGGCATAGGATGGAGGTAATGGTAATTTTAAGAGACCTGTGTCGGAGTGCAAATATAACGATTATCGCTTCGCTTCATGACCTTGATATTGCTGTCAGGGTAGCGGATAAGGCAGCTCTTATTAAAGATGGTTCTATCATCGCCTGGGGCTACCCTGAAGAAATTCTGACCGATGAGAGCGTTGCCGGGCTATACGATTTTGATACTGCCTGTTTTTCCCATCACCTCGGCTCTATTGAGCTTCGTGCCAATGGCAGAGACCAGCATGAGAAGGTGTTTGTCGTTGGCGGTATGGGGATGGGCACTCCGGTTTATCGACTGCTTGCCAAACGGGGGTATACATTTGCAACCGGGGTTATCCATGAAAACGATTTGGATTTTTTTGTAGCCCGCAGTCTCGGGGCCCCCTGTATCAGTCAGCCCCCTGCCAGTACTATTGGAGATGAAGCCCTCTGTAAAGCTGTATCTGCCCTGGAAGAATATACTATGGTTATAGATGCCGGGATTGATGGCAATGGTCCATATCGTGGTAATCTGGAGCTGTTAGTTAGGGCAAGGGAGATGGGTAAGCCTGTTTTATCTCCTGCTTTAGCCAAGGGAGAGGCAGGATCAAATGGTAATCGGATGGTTTCATTTACTGCAATCAAGGGGTTGCTCGATGCCATTGAACGGTAAATGTTCGGGTAGCACCCCACGGAGTCTCGTTCCTCGCTTACCTTTTCACCCGATCCGGCTTGAGAGCATATAGCTCAATATAGCTCTCAAGCCGGATCGGGCAAACCTGGGGCACTACCCAAACATTTACAGTCCTTGCTTATGAGAGTTTTTCTGCCAACCCGAATATTTACATTGAACGATCACGGATTTAAGGAGTAAATAAAAAAAATGACTGAAAAAAAAACAGAATCAAAAAATAAAAAAGGACTTCTGCTGGTGTTCACCGGTGATGGTAAAGGCAAAACCACGGCAGCCATTGGGATGACCATGCGGGCAGTCGGGCATGGCATGAGAATATGTTTTATTCAGTTTATTAAAGGTTCATGGAAATATGGAGAGATGAAAGCCATTGCCCGTTTTCCTGAATATATTGATTTTCATGTCATGGGTTGCGGATTTACCTGGAACTCAGATAATCTGGATAAAGATCGGGCAGTAGCAAAGAAGGCCTGGAACAAGGCCAAGGAAGCCATCTCTTCGGGTGTATATGATATGGTGGTTCTTGATGAGTTCACCTATCTGCCCAATTACAAGATGATTGACCTGCAAGAAGCTCTTGAAGTTTTAGGCAATAAACCGGATCATCTTCATCTCGTTATTACCGGCCGAAATGCTGATCCGGCTCTTCTTGAAATCGCTGACCTGATTACCGAGATGCAAGAGATTAAACATCCATATAAACAGGGGATAAAGGCTCAGAAGGGGGTTGAGTTTTGAAATTTTTCTATTTTTTTTGTTTTTTTTTAAGCCTGCTATTATGGCTGTCTCCCTTATCTTTGTTGGCGGCTTCAGAAGATCAAACAGAAATAAGTATCCGTTATGCAACAGGTTTTACGGTTGAACGGGGACATGGCTACACCCTGGTTGAGGTAAATAATCCCTGGCCTGGAGCTGAAACCGGTTTTTGTTATATTTTAAAAACAAAAGGTAACCCCATTTCTGATGATTTTTTAGATAAAAACAGAAACTGTCAGGTGGTTAATATTCCGGTACAGCGATTTGTCTCTCTGTCAACAACTCATCTTGCCTTTATTGATGCCTTGAATCTTGTGGACAGGCTGGTTGGCTTTTCTTCACCGGAGCGGGTGTCCACCCCTTCGATACGCCAGGCCGTCCAGCAGGGGCAGATCAAAGGGGTGGGGTTTGGCCCCAATTTACAGATAGAATCTATGCTTGAACTTGCCCCTGACCTGATCTTTACCTATGGTCTCGGTTCTTTCCGTGATGCCCATCCTAAACTCTTGGAAGCTGGTTTAAGAGTCGTTATCAATGCGGCCTACATGGAGTCCCATCCCCTTGGGCGGGCTGAATGGATTAAATTTATTGCCCTGTTTTTTGGTAAAGAACAGGAAGCGGAACTCTTGTTCTCAGAAATTGAGGCAAGGTATCTGGCACTTGTCGAATTAACTGCTGATGTGGAAAAACGACCGACAGTATTAACTAACACTCCTTTTAGTGGTCGCTGGCATGTGGCAAGGGGTGACAGCTATATGGCCCGTTTTCTATATGATAGCGGTGCTGACTATATATGGGCTGATCTCAGAGGCACCGGTTCAATCCCCATGGATATTGAAATGGTTTATGAGCGGGGTCATGATGCTGAATACTGGATAAATACCGGGCTCTGGACCTCCCTTGAGCAGGCCGAAAAATCGGCATCCCGGATGGTTGGTTTTCGCTCTTTTCAAGCAGGTAAACTATATAATCGAGATAAAAGAACCAATGAGCAAGGGGGCAATGATTTTTGGGAGTCTGGGATGATGCATCCGGATCTGATCCTTGCCGACCTGATCCACATTTTCCATCCCCATCTTCTTCCCTACCACGAACTGTATTATTACAGGAAACTGCAATGACCAGGCTTTGGCTGCTCTGGCCTTTACTGATAATCGCACTTATCATCGTTTTCACCCTGAATCTTGCCACCGGTTCAGTGGCCATTCCCCCATTAGAGGTACTGGCTATTCTTCTCGGTCAGGAACCGTTTAAGGCAAGCTGGGAAAGCATTATCATGATATTCCGCCTGCCCAAAGCGATTGCCGCTCTTTGTGCAGGTGCTGCTCTGGCTTTAAGCGGTCTGATGATGCAAACTCTGTTTCGTAACCCTTTGGCCGGCCCCTCGGTATTGGGAATCAGTTCCGGTGCCAGCCTTGGCGTTGCCATCGTGGTGCTTGGTGCCTCGATGAGTACCCGGGGGGCCGATCTGATTGGAGGTTTGGGAATTGGTGGTAATCTCCTTTTGGTCGGGGCCTCAGCCCTGGGAGCTTTGCTGGTGCTGACAGCGATTCTGATTGCCGCCCGCTGGGTAGATAATGTCATGACCCTGTTGATTATCGGTATCCTGGGAGGAATGGCTCTTAGTTCAGTGGTCAGTGTTCTGATTCATTTCAGCCGCCCGGAAATGGTCCAGGCATATATAGCCTGGACCTTTGGCAGTTTTAGCAATATCACCTGGGAAGAGATGTGGATATTTCTGCCGGTGCTGGTCATCACCTGTCTGCTTGCCATGCTGATGGGCAAACCGTTAAACGGACTTCTCCTTGGTGAAACCTATGCCATGAGTATGGGGCTTAATTATCTGCCCATCAGGATTGTTGTGATCAGTCTTACTGCCGTTCTGGTGGGATGCGTAACCGCCTATTGCGGGCCGGTGGCATTCATAGGTATAGCCGTACCCCATCTGGCCCGGGTTGTTGCTGCCACTTCGGAACACCGGATACTGCTGCCGGTTACCGCGATTCTTGGTGCAATAGTCGCCCTGGTTGCAGATATTATTGCCCAGATGCCGGGCCATGTTTCCGTATTGCCTCTTAATGCTGTCACTGCTCTGATCGGCAGCCCAGTGATTATCTGGTTTATTCTCAGCCGGCAAAAGAAAATTTTTGTGTAGAGAAAAATGGAGAATTGATAAATTTCTTAATGGTCAATTAATTTTCGCGGCCATTGCTAACCCTTTGACAGCATACCCATGATGTTGTTATGAGTGAACTGGTATGTACTTGGTGTGTATATTGCAAAAGATGAGCGTTATGCGGAAAAAATAATTACCGGCATTGAAGGAGATGAAAAGTTATTGATGTTATTTCCGAGTTCTCCTCGGGATTGAGCAAATAAATCAAAACAGAAGACATGCCTCTGAACTTGCAGGTATGATATCATAGAACAGGCTGTTAATAATGAAAACGGGAAACTTCAGTTAATACAGAGAACACGCCAAAAAGAAAAATAGGATTTTAGCACAAATTTTCAGGGCTAAGGTCTGCAGCCCGATAAGGTCGGTTTTCTGGCTGGCCTTCCCTGAAATCTTTTAAACGGAGAACGATACGGAAGGCGTAAACATGTTTAAACCTGAGTTGAGCGATTTTTTAACATAAATATTCGGGTTGGCAAAAAATATACCGAGCTTTAATTGTTTCAATGTAATTCTAACAGATTGGAGAGATCATGGATTTGAATACCTTATTACCTAAATCCTGCAATTAGATGACAAAATAAAATAGAAATGGTAATATATTCAACTAATTAATTGTAAAATTAGTAACTTCTCAATAAGTCTGAGCAGCGATCAAT
>CAYRGM010000151.1:0-4849 GCA_964423765.1 uncultured Desulfobulbaceae bacterium | reverse complement strand
ACTGTAAATGTTTGGCTAAGGCCTTATATTCGTTCATTCTGGCCGGCGAAGCGTACTTTTGCTACTCGAACCGGCCCGAATGGGTGAAGATGAGGTGTTAGCCGAATATTTATGTATTTTTACAGTAATGCTTTCCTTAACAGAAGGCATATACAGGCAGTATTCCATTAAATCAACCAGTAGGAGGTGTCCATGACAGAGAAAGCAATTGTCGGCTGTGCCCGTCCCACAGGCGGGCCGGTTGGAGAAGAGCTACAGGAAAATGGAGAAGTAACAGAAGATCAGAAAACAATCAAGGAGGAACGAACAATGATAATGGTTGGACAAAAGGCCCCGGATTTTGTAGCCCCGGGCTATCAAAAAGGTGAGTTTATTAATGTAAAGCTATCTGATTATCTTGGCAAGTGGGTGCTTCTTTGTTTTTATCCGGGTGATTTTACCTTTGTTTGAGCTACCGAACTCTCAGCGGTCGCTGTAAAATATCCAGAAATACAAAAACTTGGCGTTGAAGTACTGTCCATGAGCATTGACTCCATGTTTGTCCATAAGATGTGGGATGATGACGAGTTGAAAAAGATGGTTGACGGTGGTGTTCCGTTTCCCATGCTCTCCGATGCAGGCGGCAAGGTAGGGAAAGTGTTCGGTATCTTTGATGAAAATGCCGGAGTTGAAACCCGTGGCCGTTTCATTATAGATCCCGACGGCGTTGTTCAGGGGTACGAGGTACTGACTCCGCCGGTTGGCAGGAATGTTATGGAAACCATCCGACAAATTCAGGCCTTTCAGCTTGTCAGAGAGACCGGTGGAGCAGAAGCTACGCCTTCAGGTTGGAAACCGGGCAAGAAGACCCTGAAGCCAGGAATCGACCTGGTTGGTAAAGTTTGGCAAGAGTGGAAAACAGAGATGGCATTTGATGATTAATTATCCTTAGGGCTCAAGTAAAAATAAGTTGTACAGTTTGCGCAGTAATTTTGTTCGTTTTCGGCGCTGTGGTAAGTGGCGCATAGCTGGGTTATGTAACGCTTAGCACAGCGCCGAAAACGGGCAAAAGGACAAGCAGGATGTATTACTTATTTTTACTTGCGTCCTTAGATGGGATACTAAACCTATTTATTGCAGAGATTATAGACGCCCTCTAAAGATGCCCTGATTTGGTAGAGACGGGTTTATGACCCGTCTCTACGGTTGTCTTGAAAGTTGGCGGTTACTCATGTTGATGTCAAAATAATGTAATAATTGGACGAGATTGTTTAAATAATCAGAAAAAAGTCGTCAGGATAATTTAGAATTCAACAGCGCCCTTATTTTGATATCCCTGGTCATGGCACTCTGGTACCTGATTGTAAGGTGGAATGAAAAGAGCAGCGAGCTGATCATTGATATGTAGAAATAGTAGAAACTGGAGTCAACCCTTGACATTTTACATTTGTCAAGGGCTGATCCCAACGTGGTGGATTGCCTTCCGGCTTCTGGTATACAGGTCATGGATAACAAACACCACCTTTTTACCACCGGTGAACGATTATCTTCTCTCAAGTCTGGCTCTTAACCAGAACATAAACAAGGGCTTCATCCTTCCATAAGAGGACATTTTTTTGTTGCTCAGACAGCTCATAAATCCGATTATGCTCCATTTTAAATCGGATATCATCGGCATCAATCATAAAAAGTGAAGCCCTCTTGCCATTTTTGTTATAGAAGAGATAGGCTGCAGCCTTATTACCGATACTGCATTTTCTCCCCCCGACAAGGCTAAGACCCTTGCCCGCCAAGTCCGGTATTTTAATGTTAAAGTCGAGCTTGCCGATAAACCAGCCCGGAATATCACTGACCTCAGTCGCTTCAAATATCATTGCATAGTTTTTCATGTGGCTGTCAACGGCAAGGCGTGCCAGTTTTTCTGGATTATTGATATTGCCGGTAAAGGGAAAGAGCAGAATCAAAGCAAGCATCGCCATAGCCAGGGCAGGCACTACCATCTTCCACTGAAAAAGGGAAGTGTTTTTACCTACCGTTTCCTCCATTCCACGAAGATTCTGATCAATACGGGCCATAAGTCTCTCGGGAACAGCCACTTTTTTCAGCTCTCTGCGAATGACATTTTCCAGTCTCTCGTCCGCAGCCAAAAGAGCGCGGCATGCGGCACACTCGGCAAGGTGGGCTAAGGCCACGCCATCAAACTCTTTTATCTGAAAGTCTCCAATCATCCCAGGCGTGCATGTTTCCGCCTTTGCGGCAATGACGACCTTACGGGAATGACTTTCAGGTTTCGTTGTGCCCTGTGGGTGGGCATGGGTGTCAAGGGCTGCTCTATCACTTACCGAAAGGTATTTTTTAAACTCATCACATCTCATTGGCCGCCTCTTGATTCTAGCGGTTTATCGAAATCAATCCTGGGGATATTTTTTCCTTTTTCGATGTAATCGATGTAATCACCATTACTGATTAATTCTTTTTTAACAAATTTTCTCGCTCGCGATATTCTGGACATGACCGTGCCAATCGGTATTTCCAGGACATCTGATATTTCCCGGTAGGCCATCTCTTCTAAATAGAATAAAAGCAGTGGTGTTTTGTATTTTTCCGGCACCTTTGCTATTGCCGCCTGGACATTTTCTCCTTCGCGCTTATTTATTATTTCGCCCTCTGGACAAGGACTGTTTCCCGGCGTACGCTCCAGTAGATCGAGATAAGAGTCTCCATCATCCTGGAGAATTTCATTTTTCCGTCCGGTTCTTGAAACTTCTTTTAAAAAGATATTCCTCAAAATAGTGAGCATCCACGATTTACACTTAGCCTCATCTCTCAACTGATGAAAGTTTTTAAAGGCGGTATAAAGGGTTTCCTGCGTCATATCCTCGGCATCATTGCTGTTTCCCGTATAGTGCAACGCCATATGATAAACAAGCTCCACATGGGGATATGCCGCTTTCTTGAACCGCGCACTGTTTTTTCTCTTACCGAAAAACATGTTACTCCATCAATTGCTCAAACATCGTGCCCGGCGGGCAGGGATGGCTGATTCCCGTCAAGGCAGATATTGCTCCAGCATTTTTCTGACTTTCGGCGAGTTCCAGGAACGGGGGCCGAGAATTTTTCCCCGGAGAATGCCGTCAGGATCAATAATAAATGTTTCAGGCACACCAGTAAGACCAAAGCTGGTAGCAACCTTCGAGCCTGGATCCGTCAGTATCGGGAAAGTGAGGCCGATTTTTGCGGCAAGCGCTTCGGCCAGCCGCGGATCGTCGTTGTTCAGGATTGCCAGTATCTCAAATTTTTCTCTGGGCAGGCCTTCATAAAGGGCCTGCAAGTCAGGTAGTTTTTCACGGCATGGCGGACACCAGGTGGCCCAGAAATTCACTAATACCACCTTTCCCCTTAAATCAGAAAGATTCCAGCCCCTGCCCCGGATGTCATTGAGTAAAAAATCCGGCGCCGACCGACCGATTTCAAGTTTCCTAATTTCCTGGCCCGATTTTTTTTCACATGAAACAAGCAGCCCGACAACCGCCAGAATCATAAAAAATGTATCAAGAGAGATTTCAGTTTATGCATGGTTATTTCCCTTGATCGCTACAAATCACGTAACTTCTCAACAAGTTGAGGTATAATGCCGGATAATACCTGAATCAGAGTCTTCGCTCGCCGTTTCACTGCTTAAAAAGTTACTTGAGAAGTTACAAATTTTGTAACTATTCAGCTGCACTCCATCTTCGCCCACTTTGAGCTTCTTTAAGTAGCATTAGTACGCTCTAAAGCCCCAAATGAACAGGTAAGCGAGGAACGAGACTCCGAATATGAAGCACATCTGAACAGTTACAGTCCAAGATTATTGATGTTTGTTCATCTCGCTGAATAGTTACCAAATTTTAAACTTTATTTTTCCGATACATTTAACTGTTTGCCGATTGACAGGGAAGGACACAAGTTCAGTTAAGAAAAATCTGGTTTTTACCGACGTCTGATACTACTTTTTTTCCACGGTAGATTTGTGCCACGCCTTCCAGCCCCCCTTTAAGACATAGACCTTGGTGTATCCTTTGTCTATAAGCTTCTGTGCCGCACCGGCACTAGTTTTTTCAGTGGGTCAGGTGCAATATAAGACGAACTTCTTGTCTTTTGGGTACTCCTTGGCCCATGAGATCAGCTTTTTCGACTCCACTCTGACTGCTCCTTTGATCTTGAAGTCACTTTTCTTCCAGCTGTTGTTAGTGCGTACATCCACTACAATCACATCAGGGCTGTCAAGTTGTTCTTTGAGAACTTCTATTGTCATCCTGGGAACATCTGCAGCCGCGGCTGTAATTGTAAACAATCCTGATATAGCCAGAGCTGCCATCATCGCCATGATCCTTGCTAATTTACTATTTACCATATCTTCTCCTTCTATTATTATTTTTCCTGCCCTGTCAATCGGGAAGTAGTTAAGCGTCTAATAATTACGGTCACGAGGTTAGTATTATGAGACATCCAGATGATCATTTTATTATGTGTATTATATTAGAGAGAAGACAGGGCAGAGTTTTATTCCCGATATTTCAAAAAAAATAACGATCGCCGTTCACCGCTTTGCTGTTTACTGCTATTTTTAAACATATGACCAAACAACATCAAACAGACTTTCTGGGTATCGGCAGTGGTATTGCCGGCTTGTCCTTTATGGTAGACCCCAAAAATGAGACAATGAGTTAAGGTGTGTTTCCAAGCAAAAGGAGGCACAGAATGGGCAGGAAAAAGCATAGCAAGGAATTGAAGGCGAGAATAGCCCTCGATGCAATAAAGGGCCAAAAAACGATGTCTGAATTGGCTTCAGAGTATGGGGTTCACGCTAATCAAATAGGTAGATGGA
>CAYRGM010000150.1:0-5005 GCA_964423765.1 uncultured Desulfobulbaceae bacterium | reverse complement strand
TCAGGTTATGGTTGATCTCGGATCACTGCTACTAAAAAAACGGGAAACTTCAGACTGTAAATGTTCAGCTCTCTGAATAGTTACGATGGAGAAAAGTGTTATCCAAGATTTTTGCCTGATCCAGGCGATTTGTTTGTCCAGCGACGAATTTTCAACAGCTCTTCATCCCACCGGGCGGATGCCCGGATATGAATATACATTTTAAATAGTTCCCTGATAAGTTCAGTCAGTTGCTCAAAGAGGCTGATTCTCTCAAGAATTCTCCCTTCAATACTATCCGGATCATCGCCTTCATCAACACCGTCAACAGTTTTTGGCAGTTTGACACTACGAAATTCCATGGTGGCCGCAGTCAGGGTAACGCTGAACTCATAATCTCCCCGAGCAAGACGGATACGGGCCTGTTCCGGTTTCTTGCCGAGAGCCAGCCCGGCTCTTGCTTCTCTTAATTCGGTGAGCAGCCCCCGGCAGATGACCTTTTCACTCTCTGCACCCTCACCATACTCAAGAAGCATGTGTTTCTCAAAAACAACAAGAATATCCCCTATGCCGGGTATATCTACATTGCCGCCTCGTTCTTCAGATTTGTACCATAACCAGGCTAAAAACTCCTGACCTATGAATTTTTTTTCCTGGATGATATCTACTAAGTCCATATTATTTGTTTCCAGATAAGAGGAGGTGCTGGTGCACGGTTACGGATTATAAAAGTATTGCTGGCTGGAGGCTGTCGAGCCTGGCAGTTGTTTCTTCATCAGCAAGGTGAGTGGCCAAGATCCACGGGATTTGCAGAATTATAGAGCAGTCAAAGGTGTCTTTAAACAGTTCTTCCAATTGGATCATGGCTTTTTTAGAAGTGGAACAAAAGAGCAGGTTTTTATCTGCCGGATTCCAGTAGAGGTCATAACATACAGGAATCGGATCAGATTTACGGATAAGTTCAGCACTTATTCTCTCTTTTATTTCCAAGCGGGCAGAACGACTCAGTTTGGGAATCTGTTTTTCTTTTTTAATGCGCTCTTCTTCTTTCAAGGTGAACTTTTTTAAGACTGCCGGGGGTACCTTGCGCTCATCTACCCGCATGGTCAAGACCACAAAATCACCGGCAGCATAAGATGCATAGGCAAAATCGCTGTCAAACATATTGGCCATTGATACCCAGCCTATGGAGTACTCTTCCATATTGTCATCAATATCCTGAAAGCCATGTGCAACAACCCTATCAGCTATAAAATCCCAAAAATTATCCGGCAGGTCACCTTCAACAGTGAAGCGTACAAATGATACGGAACCGTTAAGTAAACTCATAATCCCTCAAGTATATAATATAATTGGTAAAAAAAACTGCTCAACAACACTTATTCTGGAGGTGAAGTGGACCCCAAGTCAAGGACAATTTTTTGCATAATCAAACGAGTTTATAATTATGATTGTATTAAATTTATTTTTTTAATATAATCAATCAGTGAACAGGTAACAAGAAGAAATAAAAAAGGGTAACTATTCAGCTGCACTCCGTGAAGTACATCTGGACAGTTACAGTCCAAGTTTATGGGCGTTTGTTCATCTCGCTGAATAGTTACTAAAAAAGTAACATAATGTCTGTTTGTTATTGACACTTATCTAAAAAAAGGTTAGATAAATTTGCTTTTGAGTAAGGGGTCGTTAACTCAGCTGGTAGAGTATCTGCCTTTTAAGCAGAGAGTCGCGCGTTCGAGCCGCGCACGACCCACCATATAAAAGTCAAGAGATTGTCCCCATCGTCTAGTCAGGTCCAGGACACCGGCCTTTCACGCCGGCAACACCGGTTCAAATCCGGTTGGGGACGCCATTTTTTTAAGCCAATGAATTCAAGCATATTGTCTTTGAATTTATTGGCTTTTTTTGTTCTGTTTGAATGTTGTTGTAGAATTTGGTATAATATAAATTGACCCTGAGAAATATTCCTCCCCCCCTCCCCCCCCTCTCTTATATATACAGGGTGCCTTGAAAAATTAGAATTTTCGTTCAAAATCGAGGTGCAAGAAAAATTTTACCGCAGGCATATAGTTAATATTCCGAGGATAAAATTTTTCTTGCGACAAAGAGTTTGGGCGAAAAGTAAATATTCGGGTTGGTTAAAAAACTCTCATAAGCAAGGACTGTAAATGTTTGGGTAGTGTCTCACGGAGTCTCGTTCCTCGCTTACCTATTCGTTCATTCTGACCGGTGAAGCGTACTTTTGCTACTCG
The DNA here is from genome assembly GCA_964423765.1 of uncultured Desulfobulbaceae bacterium. Lineage (GTDB taxonomy): Bacteria > Desulfobacterota > Desulfobulbia > Desulfobulbales > Desulfobulbaceae > DRLX01. The sequence goes on along the minus strand of CAYRGM010000150.1, from coordinate 2,774 downwards.
AACCGGTCAGAATGGACGAATAGGTAAGCGAGCTTTTGCGAGACTCCGTGAGGTGGGTGCAATATAAAAAAGTGACAAGTTTAACTTGTTGTTAATTGGTTGATTTGATGACTAATTTAAATGTCGAATATCGAACAGGGAATGTCGAATCATGAAGTCTCTTCCTTCATCAATCGATATTCCTTGTTCGATATTCAATATTCAATTTACATCACTAAATCACTAAAAAACATGGTGCCCTGCGGGCAAAAAATACCCTCCAGTTAATAATCATTCTCACAGAAACTTTAATTTTCCGATACATAAATATACATACTCAATTTCTCTCACTTTTTTGTATTGCACCCCGTGAGGTGCTACCCGAATATTTACGGCGAAAAGGCAATTTTTCAAGGTATCCTACAGTGATATACCCTGTGTAGAATATGACAGACTATTTTTAAAAGTATCAATAACAAGATTAAAAAATTCTATGATGACCGTACCTGAGTTTGAACAGGAAAAACAGGAAGAATGTTTTGAATGGCCCCAGGAACTGGAGCCGTTTGACAGCTATCTGCTACACTGTATCGCTATTGTTTACGAACCGGTTTCAATATCTTTTCTTGTTAAATGTATTGGCATGGCCGGTCGCTATCGTCCAGGCTCTGAGGAGGTAAAAAAATCCCTGATCGACTTGCGTGAGAAAGGTCTGCTGAGCAATAAAAATCAATGTCCACTGGAGCTTGCAGAAATACTCTTGCGTGAGACTGTGGAGCAGGGCTGGTTTACAGATTTTGCCGCGATTGTTGAAAGAAATGCTCCGGTTTCCTATTCATATGGTAAATGGATAACCCGATGTTGGCGTGGTTTAAGACAGTTTCGGATTGCTGTTTGTACCGGGGATTTTGATAAACTTGATGAGAGCCAACAGTTTTTCACTGACCATTGCCTGAAAAGACTTGAGATTGAACCACCCGCTGTTTTGATGGCTACCCGCCCTTTTTCGGGACAGTGGTTCGGTAGCTTGCCCGGTTCAATGCAGTTTTTTCTCCTTGATCAACTATTTAAGTATGCTGCTGATACGCTTAGTGATTTTCCGGAAATAATCAGCTACCTTGAAGATGAAAAGAAACTGAGAGTTTCATCCATTGAACAAATTCCTTTCCATAGAATGTTAGCCGGATATTATCTGCTGCAGGGACGGTTTGACGAGCTTAACAGCCTTTTGCTCTGTCATAGTGATTCATTTCAGGGTACAGGGTTTGCCGGAGCAAAAGCATTTCTTTGTGATGATCTTGATCTGGCTATGGAGATGTTTGACCGGGATCTTAAGCAATTAGAAAAGTATTCAAATCAGAAATCCAGCTTTTTTTTCGGCATGACCGGTCTATTTTGTATTCTTGCCATGTTAGATAGAAATAGGGAAGGGGATCGGCAAACCATACTCATAGCTGTTGCCACAGTGCTTGTAGGATGCAGGGAATGTCCGGAAGAGGTTCCTTTTCGTTTTCTTGATGCCTTTGTTCGTTCCGCCCGGGGCGAAACGCCGGATATGATGTATTTGACCAAATGCATGAGCGATGATAATCGCAGCCTTACGGTTTTTTTCTCGGTCCTCTCTCTTTACTGGATGGGTATTGAAATACCTGCGGATTGTCAGAAAAATCTGGCAAGGCTATATCAAAGAGCGAATCTCAATGGTTTTGGTTGGCTTGCTATGGAGGCGGCCGAGCTTTTAGCTGTTATTGATCCGGCACATTATGGAGATTTTCAGGAGCAGGCCAGCTGTTTGCGTAAAAAATTACAATGTCGAAGTATAGTTCATATTATCTCACCCGGTGATTCCTGGAAGCACTGCCTCCAAGAGCTTATTGCCGTGACCCGCAAGGCAAGGGCTTTGGAACATACTTCCCGGCTTGCTTGGTTTGTCAACTTTTCAGACAAGGATAACCATCTGCACCTTACGGCAAGAGAACAAAAAAAACAGGTAAGTGGAAGCTGGAGCCGGGGCAGGATAATATCTTTGAACCGGCTGGCAGAAAAAGATAAACCGGATTACCTCTCGGATCAGGATTTGAAAATTTGTGCCGCCCTTGTCCAGACCGGTGAATCGGGAACGAAGAACGGTGGTTATGTCTTTAGCATGGATAAAACTCTACTTGCTCTTATTGGTCATTCTTGCATCTTTCTGGAAAAATCGCCAACCACCCCGGTGGAAATGGTTACTGGAGAGCCGGAGCTATTTGTTGAGTCCCAAGGAGATAATCTGTTTATTCGTTTTGTCCGGGATATTGGTGCTGGTGAAGTGGCAGTATGGCAGGAAACTCCAACCCGGTACCTAATTGCAAAGATCATAGATGAACATCGCCGGGTTGCCGCAATTATAGGCAGGGACGGTCTAAAAATACCCATTACTGCCAGCGGACAACTGCTTGATGCCATTGGTGATATTGCTTCATTTATGACCGTGCACTCCTCCATTGACATTGACTCCAGTGACCATGAAATATCGCTTGTCACAGCAGATCCTACTCCTCATATCCATATAATTCCCTATGGCAGCGGTTTTCGTCTGGAGATGTTTGTCCAGCCTTTTACCCACTGCGGCCCCTACCTTAAACCCGGGGTTGGAGTTGCTAATCTAATTTCAGAGGTCAAGGGCCGGCGGATGCAGACCAGGAGAAATTTGATGCTGGAGGAGGAAAAGGCGAGGGAAATTGAGGAGAGCTGCCCCATGCTGGATCTTGCCATTGATCTTGAACAGGAAAATGAGCGGGAATGGCATCTGCTTG
>CAYRGM010000149.1:0-5050 GCA_964423765.1 uncultured Desulfobulbaceae bacterium | reverse complement strand
GTAACCACATTGTTGAGGATGGCGGCATGAAGCTTTTTCGGGAAACTTCAGATTAATAATATTAATGTGTACAATACGCAAGAGGCTGGATAAAAAAAGCCAGAGAGTTTGACGGTATTTTTTGATTTGCCTGTAAAGGGCAGTAGTCTTTTATTCATGGGAGAGGTCTTTTTGTATGCTTTTGTTGTTTTTACATAGACCATTGCTTGACGAAAGATGTTAAACTGATTATTTGTTAATGTTCTTGTATGGGGAAATTGAAATTTTTCTGTTTGCAGGGCATTTTCAAGTACGAGGGTGGCGGAACTGGTAGACGCGCTGGATTTAGGATCCAGTACACTTAAGTGTATGGGGGTTCAACTCCCCCCTCTCGTACCATTATAATTGAGCATTGAGAATTATCGAACATAAAAGGCAGCAGCTGAATAGTTATATGTTCCCGATCTGAGCGATTTTTTAACTTGATCTGCACTGACCTCTTGCACGCCAAGGATTCCCAAAAACCGTGGGCAGACCAACGGGTATGCCTGTGGTTTCCTTAAAAGACTTGGCACACAAGATATCAGCACATATCTGCGTCATAAAATCTCTCAATTCAGGATGTTTTTTTATTGTATCCAGTGGCTGGTTACGAACATTTACATTAAAAGGAAAGGTTTTACATGAATATCGTAGTTGAAGAAGTGACGGAACTGAATCGAAAACTGACCATAACTCTTCCCGACAGCAAAGTTGATAAGCTGTTAGATAAAGCTTATAATAAACTTAAGAAAGATGCTCAGATAAAAGGGTTTCGTCGGGGGAAAGTTCCCCGTTCTGTCCTTGAGAAAAAATTCAGGAAACAGATTGAGGCAGAGGTTGGAGAACAGCTTGTTCAGGAGAGTTATTTTGATGCTGTTGAGCAGGAAAAACTTGATCCGGTGGTTCATCCTGAAATTTTAGAACATAAATTCAGGGAAGACGGGTCATTTATGTATGTTGCTATGATGGCTGTTAAACCTGTCTTTGAGGTGCAGGGATACAAGGGGCTTGAAGTGAAAAAGCCTTCATCCGATATCAGTGAAGACGATGTCGAGACCAGAATTGAGGAATTGCGGCGGAATCAGGCTGTGTTGAAATCTGCTGAAGATGGGCATTTAATTGAAAAAGATAATATAGTCATTATTGATTTTCAGGGTTTTTACAAAGGTAAACCCATGCCAGAGGTGCATAGTACTGATTACTCGGTTGATATTGGTCGCAATCGTCTGGGTGAAGAGTTTGAGGCTAAACTGCTGGATTTGCAGAAAGATCAAAAGACTTTGTACGAGATTGATTTTCAGGCTGATTATCCTAACCCAATTCTGGCAGGGAAACTTGTTGAATTCACGGTTCATGTCAAGGATATCAAGGTCAGAATCAAACCGGAATTAGATGATGAGTTTGCCAAGGATATTAATCCTGAACATGCTGGTATGGAAGATTTAAAGGCAGAGATTATTGCATCTTTGAAGCAGGAAAAGGAAAAATCTCTTCAAGGTGATTTGGATGATCAGCTCATGAAAAAATTGCTTGATCTGAATGAGTTTGAGGTACCCGAGCGGCTAATTATGTTTGAGGTGCAGGAGATGCTTAAACAAGCCGAAGCAGATTTGAAAAAGGCTGGCCTAACCTTTGAGGCAGCCGGCATCAAACTCGATGAGCTGGCAGAACAGAATAAAAAGGTTGCTGAGAAAAGAGTGCGGGGTGATTTTTTACTCAAGAAAATTGCTGAAGTTGAGGAGATTAAGGTCAGCGATGAAGATATTGAGCAGGGATACCAACGGGTTGCCAATGAATATAATATGGGAATCAATGAGGTAAAGGGTTATTTCCAGAAAAGGGAAGAGGTAATGCCTTTTGTTCAGGAATTGCTTAATGAGAAGATTCTTGCTTTTCTGCGGGGACAGGCCAACCTTGTTGGACCGTAACCGTTCACCAGAATAGTCCAAGATTATTGGACCTGAGTTTGTTCATTTCGCTTAAATAGTTACAAAAAAAGAATATATTTGGAGAATTTAATGAATCTTGTCCCTATGGTGGTTGAGCAGAGTCCTCGTGGCGAGCGGGCATTTGATATATATTCCCGTCTTCTCAAGGAACGGATTATATTTCTTGGCTCACCAATAAATGATGATGTGGCGAGTGTGATTATAGCCCAGTTACTTTTTCTTGAAGCTGATAACCCGGAAAAGGATATTACCTTTTATATTAACTCTCCCGGTGGCTCCGTGACTGCCGGGATGGCCATTTATGATACCATGCAGTATATCCGTTGTGATGTTGCTACGCTTTGCATGGGGCAGGCAGCGTCCATGGGGGCCTTGATTCTTGCTGCTGGAGCCGCGGAGAAGAGATTTTCCCTGCCCAATGCCCGGGTGATGATTCATCAACCAATGGGTGGTTTTCAGGGGCAGGCTACTGATATTGATATCCATGCCAGAGAAATTCTGCGTATGCGCAACGATCTTAATAAAATTCTTTCCTTCCATACCGGCAGGACTCTGAAAAAAATTCAGAATGATACCGATAGGGATCATTTTATGAGTGCGGAGGAAGCATTGAAGTACGGTATCATAGATAAGGTGCTTAGCCGTCGAGAAAAAGAAGAGGATGAGGAGGCATAGTCATGAGTGATCAATTCCATAACGAGCATCCGGGCAACAATGCTTGTTCTTTTTGCGGAAAATCCCAAGAAGAAGTTGGCAAACTTATTGCAGGTCCAGATGTTTATATCTGTGATGAATGTATTGATCTTTGCAATGAGATTGTCATGGATTCTGGTGAATCTGGAGAGAACAAAGATGTTTTTAATGCGATATTAAAACCAAGAGAAATTAAACAACACCTTGATGAGTATGTTATTGGTCAGGGTCTTGCTAAACGGGTTCTTTCTGTGGCGGTGCATAACCATTATAAGCGGATTGATTTTGAAGAAACGGCAGTCGTCGATGATGTTGAGTTGCAGAAATCAAATATCATTATGATTGGTCCCACTGGCAGCGGTAAGACGCTGGTGGCTCAGACTCTTGCCCGTATTTTGAATGTGCCTTTTACCATTGTCGATGCCACCACCCTTACCGAAGCTGGTTATGTGGGTGATGATGTGGAAAACATCCTGGTCAGTCTGCTTCAGGCTGCTGATTACGATGTGGGGCGGGCTGAGAAGGGTATTATTTATATAGACGAAATTGATAAAATTGCCCGTAAAGCAGATTCTCCCTCCCTGACCCGTGATGTCTCCGGAGAAGGTGTTCAGCAGGCATTGTTGAAAATTATTGAGGGAACAAATGCCTCGGTTCCGCCCAAGGGAGGCAGGAAGCATCCCCAGCAGGAATTAGTGAAGATTAACACCACTAATATTCTTTTTGTGGTTGGTGGTGCTTTTGTCGGGCTTGATACTGTAATTAAACAACGCTCAGGCACCAGGTCAATAGGTTTTGGTGCCAAGGTGAGTGGTGAGAGCAAAAAGAGTTTTGGTGAACTTCTTGCCGGAATTCAGCCGGAGGATTTACTCAAATTTGGTCTTATTCCTGAGCTGGTTGGCAGATTGCCGGTTATTGCCACCATGGACGAATTACTGGAAGAAGACTTGATTCGTATCCTTAAGGAACCTAAAAATGCTCTTGTCAAACAGTATCAAAAATTGTTTGAGCTTGAGGGTATAACCCTTAGTTTTACAGAAGGGTCTCTGGTTGCCATTGCCAAGAAAGCTCTGGAGAGAAAATCAGGAGCTCGTGGTTTGCGTTCGGTCATGGAAGAGGCCATGCTGGATGTAATGTATGAGTTGCCTTCAGATGAGTTTGCCACCGAGTGTATCATCAACGAACAGGTTATTACAGATGGTGAGTATCCAGTTATTCTTTATGAAAACAGCGATCAGAAAAAAACCGCTTAATCAAGGAAACCTATGAGGAACTAGTGTCGTGTCAACGATGAAATGGCGTAATATTGTGCAGGATTTTTTTGCATATGCGTTTTTGTATCTTGGGTCGCATAGTAGGACTATGTGACCCAAGATACAAAAACGCATATGAGGAAAAAAACAAACAAGATGCGTCAGAGCATCGTTGACAGGACACTATACTCCGTGGGGCATTATCCAAACATTTACAGTCCCGGGTTATGAGATTCTTTTTTGCCAATCTGAATATTTACAATGAGAGCGTAAAATAATGAGTGAATTAACACCAGAATATTACCCTTTGATGCCCCTTCGGGATATAGTTCTTTTCCCCGGTATGGTTGCTCCTCTTGTTGTCGGACGCAAGATGTCAATCCATGCCCTTGAGAAAGCCATGGAAAACAGTTCACTTGTTTTTCTTGTTACTCAAAAAGAGTCTGAGATAGATGAACCCCGGCCTGAACATTTACACTCAGTTGGTACATTTGCTACAGTTATGCAGTTGTTACGGCTACCGGACGGAACTATAAAGGCCTTGGTCGAGGGGAAACGACGCGGCCGGATAGTTAAAGTTAAAGATGATGGCAAGCTATACTCCGCGAAAATTAATGAGATGCCGGATACGGGTACTGATTCGCTTGAGTTGCCTGCCTATGCAAATGAACTTAAAAAAGCTTTTGACGGCTATGCCGCTGTGAATAAAAAATTACCGGGGGAAGTGCGGAGAACTGTAACCTCCATTGAGGATCCTTCCCGGTTGGTTGACCTGATCTGTTCCCATCTCCAGTTGAAAAGTACTGAAAAACAGGAAATTCTTGCCATAACCGGGGTGGTTGAGAGGATAACCAGAGTCATGGAATTTATTTTCAGGGAAATTGAGTTGTTTGAGCTTGAGCAGAACATTCATGCCAAAGTTAAAAAGCGAATGGCAGACACCCAACGAAATTATTATCTTGGCGAGAAGATAAAAGTTATTCAGGAAGAGATGGGAAAAGATGGGGGCATGAATGAATTCTCTGAACTGGAGGAGGCTATTGCAAAAAAGAATTTCCCCGATGAAGTAAGGGAAAAGGTTGTTAAGGAATCAGGAAGACTCCGGCTCATGCCGGCCATGTCGGCAGAGACAAC
>CAYRGM010000148.1:0-5139 GCA_964423765.1 uncultured Desulfobulbaceae bacterium | reverse complement strand
TTTCATACCGATGCGGTGCAGGCCGTGGGGAAAATCCCCGTCAATATGAAGGAAAACACTATTGATTTTCTCTCCCTATCCGGTCATAAACTGCATGCTCCCAAAGGAGTTGGGGTCCTCTACATTCGCAAAGGAACCCCCTTTGTCCCCTTTATGCACGGAGGTCATCAGGAAAGTGGTCGTCGGGGCGGCACTGAAAATGTTGCCTCAATAATTGGTCTTGGTTATGCCTGTCAACAGGCTCGAGATAATCTAAATACAGAAAATTTAAAAGTCAGAGAATTACGGGATAAACTTGAAAAAGGACTCCTTAGCTCTATTGCCAAATCAATACTCAACGGTCATCCGGATAAACGGCTGCCCAACACCACCAATATCAGTTTTGAATTTGTTGAAGGTGAGGCCATTCTTCTCCACATGAATCGATATCATATCTGTGCTTCATCCGGCTCAGCTTGCACCTCCGGTTCCCTGGAACCATCCCATGTCATGCGTTCCATGGGAGTTCCGTTTACAGCAGCCCACGGTTCAATCAGATTCAGCCTTTCCGTTTACAACACCGAGCAGGAAGTTGATTTTGTGCTGGCAAAGATGCCTGATATTATTGCCGGCTTAAGGGAAATGTCACCTTTCTGGAAGGCATAAACCGCTAAGCGAGTACAGCAAAGACTCCATGGGGTGCTGCCCGAATATTTACGACATTTAACCAAAAACCCCCCAACCAAACAAAGGAAATCCATATGCGTATTATTCCTCCGTCCTTTGAAGTCCTTGCCCACCTTGACCAGGAAACCCTGCCGGTCCGTATCGAGTTTTGCGGACGAATATGTTATAAGAGTGAAGATAAAATTAATCAGGACTCAGCCATTCCCTTTGTTGCCAAAATGGCTGAACACGGGCATAATTCTGTCCTGGAAATGGGAGTGGTTACCCTGCAGGTGAATTATAAAACAACCAACCAAATAAATGAGTTTTTTTATCTCCAGCCCTGTTTTGTCCAGATTGATAAAATTAATAATACCAGCATGCTCATTACCGGCAGTATCCGGGCCTTTCGTGAACTGCTTATTTTTCACCCCCAAGCGGAGATTGTCGCGGCAATAGCTGGATTTCTCCACTCTCGACACCCGTATTTTTTTCACACCATCATTCCTGAAAAAGATTTCCCGAACACCGAAATCGAAATTCATAAAATAGAATTACCGGCAGTTGACCAATTACCTGATAAATTGAAAAAAAAACACCGTTACCTGGCCGTGAAATTCACTGTGAACCGAGCCATAACCCATGAAATTGTGCGCCACCGGTCATGTTCATTCCTTCAGGAAAGTCAAAGATACTGCAGCTACGCCAATACCAGGTTTGGCAATGAGGTTACCTTTATCAAACCAATGTTTTTTAAAGAAAACAGCCCTGAATACCGGCTCTGGCAAAAAGCCATGGAGACGACTGAAGAGATATACCTGCAACTCATAAAAAATAATTCATCCACGCCCCAGGCAGCTCGAACGGTTCTGCCAAATTCATGCAAAACCGAGCTGATAGTCTATGCTAATTTAAAGGAATGGCAGCATATCTTTAATCTGCGTACCACTGCCGGTGCCGAACCTTCCATGCGTGAAGTCATGATTCCCCTCCATGATGACTTTAAAAAACGATTTCCGGGTCTGTTTTGATTTCCTGCTTTCCGTCCACATCCTTATACGACTTGACAACAACAAAAAATCAGGTTTTATTTGTTAGGACTTGAGAAAAGTAGAGTAATCAGAATATTTTTTATAATTATACCAAACACACGGAGGTTTCCACTATGGTTCTTGACCCCACCAAACATGCTGACTGGGAAATTGCGGAAGAAGCGGAAAGCCGGATGAAAACGGTGTATGAACTTGGCGAACAATTAGGTCTGCAAAAAGAAGAACTCCTTCCCCATGGTCATTACCTGGCTAAATTAGACTATAACAAAATTCTTGACCGGCTGAGAGACAGACCAGACGGAAAATATGTCGATGTAACCGCCATCACTCCAACTCCGCTTGGTGAGGGTAAATCCACAAGTGTCATGGGGCTGATTCAGGGTTTGGGGAAAAAGGGGAAATCTGTAATAGGTGCTATTCGCCAGCCATCCGGCGGACCTACCATGAATATCAAAGGCTCGGCCGCCGGCGGCGGTCTGGCTCAATGTATCCCCCTGACTCCGTTTTCACTTGGCATGACTGGAGATATCAATGCCATTATGAATGCCCATAATCTTGGAATGACCGCTTTAAATGCCCGCATGCAGCATGAATGCAACTACACGGATGAACAACTTGCCCAGAGAAACCTGAAAAGACTGGATATTCATCCCAAAAAAGTGGAATTTCGCTGGATTATGGATTTCTGTGCCCAGTCCCTGCGCAACATCACCACCGGTATCGGCGGCAAGATGGACGGCATGACCATGCAGAGCGGATTTAATATTGCGGTCAGCTCAGAAATAATGGCAATTCTCTCCATTGCCAAAGATTTAAAAGATATGCGTGAGCGAATCGGCAGAATAGTTGTCGCCTACGATAAACAGGATCGACCAATCACAACCACAGACCTTGAAGTGGCCGGAGCCATGACCGCCTGGATGGTTGATGCCATCAACCCTAATCTGATGCAGACCCTGGAAGGGCAGCCGGTAATCGTTCATGCCGGTCCCTTTGCCAATATTGCCATTGGTCAGTCCTCTGTTATTGCTGATCGGGTTGCCTTGAAGCTGGCTGATTACAATATCACTGAATCCGGATTCGGAGCTGATATCGGTTTTGAAAAATTCTGGAACCAGAAATGCCGTTACTCAGGCTTAAAACCAAACTGTGCCGTTATAGTTGCCACTATCCGGGCTCTTAAATGTCATGGCGGAGCACCAATTCCGGTACCGGGCAAGCCTATGCCCAAAGAGTACCAGGGGGAAAATATCGGCTGGGTTGAGGATGGTTGCAAAAACCTTATTCACCATATCCAGACTGTTAAAAAAGCAGGGATAAATCCAGTTGTCTGTATCAATGCCTTTCAAACAGATACCGACAACGAAATCAAAGCGGTACGAAGAATGTGTGAATCTACCGGAGCAAGGGTTGCTCTATCAAGGCATTGGCAGCATGGCGGCGACGGAGCCATTGAATTTGCCGAAGCGGTTATTGATGCCTGTGAAGAAGAAAACGACTTCAAATTTCTCTATGACCTGGACACCCCGCTTTCTGAACGAATCGAGCTGATTGTCAAAGAGGTATATGGAGGTGATGGGGTCTCCTATTCACCGGAAGCCGCAACCAAGCTCAAAAGAATTGAAGCCGACCCGGAGATGAAGGAGATGACCACCTGTATGGTCAAAACTCATCTTTCTCTCTCCCATGACCCTAAACTAAAGGGAACCCCCCAGGGCTGGACTCTGCCGATTCGTGATATCCTTACCTATAAAGGAGCTGGATTTGTTGTGCCGGTTGCCGGGGCCATTACCCTGATGCCTGGAACTGCCTCAGACCCGGCCTACCGGAGAATAGATGTCGATGTCGAAACCGGCAAGGTGCAAGGCGTATTTTAGTTAAATTATATCGCTAACATATCTTGTAACTATTCAGCGAAATGAACAAACTCCCATAATCTTGGGCTGTAACTATTCAGATGTGCTTCACGGAGTCTCGTTTCTCGCTTACCTATTCGTTCATTTCGGAGTCTCGTACCTCGCTTACCTGAGCTTTGAAGCGTACTAATGTTACTCAAGAAGCTCAGGTAAGCGAGGAACGAGACTCCGAAATGGGCGGAGATGGAGTGCAGCTGAATAGTTACCATATCTTTTGCATTGGAGAACAAATACTATGGTGAGCATTGCCTCCATCTATAGTTTTTTTCTTTTCAAATTCCATCATGAAATGAAAAAAACTATAATCAAGGGTAGCATTTTCATATTTGTATAGTTTTCGGCTTGATTTATATCAACATGGTATGAGATACATATAATTATGTATAGTATTCATGCTACTTGTTCTTTCTATAGACATTGGAAATGCTTACCCATGGTATATACCAAAACATTCTAACGAGGTTATGTTATGCGTTGTTCCAAGTGCGGATATATTTCTTTTGATGGTCAGGATAACTGTAAAAAATGTCGTAAACCTGTAGAAACTGCCGAGCTGCTGGAGGGGGTAATCTTTGCCATTGAGCCTCCGCTTTTTCTTGGGCTTGATAGTAGTGAAGACGAGGTTATGGATTACGATGACACTGACTTGGCCACAACCGGGGAGAGGGATACGGTTGTTGAGATCTCAATGGACGATAATAGCGATCAGGACATAGTGGACATTGAGATTGATTTTGGCGAGGACGATAATCAGCAATTTTCTCTTGAGCTTGACCTCCCTGAAGATGACCAGAATAGTGAACCCCCTGATTTTGATGAATCCAGAAAAGAAGAACAGATTGAAAATGATATCAAGCTTGATTTTACAAATATTGATATTTCAGACCTTGCTCCTTCTCCGACAAAAAGCAATAATACTGATATGGATAATGATGCCAACATTGAGTTTGCAGAGTTACCGCCACCTTCAGCAACAGAGTCTAAATCAGGGTCAGCTCTGGATGATTTGCTGATTGACGATCTTGATCTCAATGCCCCGTCTCCCCTTGTGGCTGGTAGTAAAAGCGGTAGCATGCTGATACCTTCTTTGAAAACAGGAACCGCACTTGATGATTTTGAAGTTGATCTGGGCGAGCTGATTGCAGATAAAAAATAGAAAAAAACATTGACAAGGACGGGCTTGCCTATTAGATATTTTTTATTCGTAATGTGCCGGGATAGCTCAGTCGGTAGAGCAACGGACTGAAAATCCGTGTGTCCCTGGTTCGAATCCTGGTCCCGGCACCAGTTGTTAAAGGCATTTGGTTCACTTATGAACCAAATGCCTTTTTTTATTTTTTAAATCTTTTTTTGTTGTTTTGAATTTACTATTGGTGTAGTTTTAACTTTTTTTGTAACTATTCAGCAAGCTGAATAAACGCCCATAATCTCGGGCTGTAATTGTTAATATGTGCTTCACGGAGTCTCGTTTCTCGCTTACCTATTCGTTCATTTCGGAGTCTCGTTCCTCGCTTACCTGAGCTTTG
>CAYRGM010000147.1:0-5154 GCA_964423765.1 uncultured Desulfobulbaceae bacterium | reverse complement strand
TGTAACCACATTGTTGAGGATGGCGGCATGAAGCTTTTTCGGGAAACTTCAGTTACTGATTGATACGGGATGGTAAAATGAAAGCACAGTTACCTGAATACAAAACCAAGCTGGTCTGTACCATTGGTCCGGCTTCCAACTCTGCTGATATGCTTGAGGCAATGATCTGTGCGGGCATGGATGTTGCCAGACTTAATTTCTCCCATGGAGGGTTTGCTGATCATGCTGAAGTGATAGGTAAGATTCGTGAGGCTGCAAAAAAATGCGGGAAATGGGTGGCGATTATGGCTGATTTACCCGGACCCAAAATGCGTATTGGTGAGTTAAGAGAACCTGTACAGTTAGCCGGCGGTGATCCTTTTGTTCTGACCACAGAAGACCTGCTTGGTGATAGTTTTCGTGTTTCCATTACCATGAAAAACCTGCCCAAGGCGGTGCAGCCAGGTAATACTCTGTATTTGAATGATGGCTTGATTCAGCTTAAGGTAATAGATGTTTCAGGGGCAGATATTATCTGTGAAGTGGTGGTGGGCGGTCTTCTTACTTCCAGGAAGGGTTTAAATGTCCCTGGGGTTGATCTGGGAGCCAGTGCTTTTACTGACCGTGATCGGGAGTGTATGGAGTTTGCTTTTGAGCATCAGGTGGATGCGATTGGTCAGTCTTTTGTCAGTAAAGGCAAAGATGTTCATGATGCCCGGCAGGCAGCGGTTGCACTCGGCTATAATCCGTTTATCATTGCCAAACTTGAGCGGGCGACCGTGGTGGATAATCTGGACGAGATTCTTGAGGCAGCCGACGGAGTGATGGTCGCGAGGGGGGATCTTGGTATTGAAATTCCCATTGAGAAAATTGCTGCTGCTCAGAAGTTGATTACCCGCCGGGCAAATATGGCAGGAAAGCCGGTTATCATTGCCACCCAGATGCTTGAATCAATGATTGGTAACCGGAGGCCTACCCGGGCAGAGGCGACCGATGTGGCTAATGCCATTCTTGATGGGGCAGATTGTGTTATGCTTTCTGGAGAGTCGGCTGTGGGGAAGTATCCTCTGGAATCTGTGCAGATGCTGACCAAAATAGCGAGATCGGTTGAACCGTATCGCAAAAGTCTGAATGCTGATGATACCTGGCATGATGAATCGGTAACAAGCAATATGGATGGTGCAGATCTGGTGGCAATCAGTATCAAAAATATTATTCCCAGGATCAGGGTGCCGGCAGCTGTCTTTTCACCAAGTGTCAGCGGTCATACGCCCCGTCTGTTGACCCGGTACAAGTTGCCGGTCTGGATTCTGGTGGTGAGCGATTCCCGGAAGACCTGTCGTGATCTTGCCTTTTCCTATGGGGTATATGCGATTTATGATAAAGCACATCCTTACGACTGGAGTGATTTTATCAAGGCAACAGTAGAAGAGCTGGGGTTAGCTGGTAGTTGTGTGATCCAGACCGAGGGACCGTCTCCTAATCATCCGGCTATCAATCATAAAATGGAGCTGATTTATCTTGATTAAGGGATCAGGTGGACAGGTGACAGGTGACAGGTCACAGGGGGGGAGATAGGGAATTGAATTGAAAATCAATATCACCGCCACCGTAGGGGCAACCCCCTGTGGGGTTGCCCTGTTTTGATGAAACAAGTGTAAAAATGGTGAGATGGAGATAATTATCAATTCTCAATTAAAAGGGACAGGGACCAGGATAGTTTACCACTTTAGACCCTAATAAGTTCCTCGGCAAGCATGTTATCGGCAAAGTCGAGAACAAACCGGCGTTGGTTAGCTGTTGCCCAGGCAGTACATGAGCAGTGCAGATTATCGGAACTGCGAATTAGCAGTTCAAAACGGATTGAATCTTTTTCCATAATGACAGCAAAGTAAAAAGGGCTACATGTTTCGTGTCCCCGTTGTTTGTCCGACCAGAGTTCCGGTGTTAGTTCAAGAAAAAATGCTCCTTCAAGAGCAGCCGGTTTCAGGGTTCTTTTCAGGTAACTGTCCAAGTTATCCCGTTCAGGAAACGAGAGTTCGTCTATCATATATTGACGCATATTTTTTTTAAGTTTTATGTATTGACAACCTCATAAACCCCCTCTAAAAAACCCTGTTTGGGGACAATTTTCTTTTCTACTTTACCGTCCCTGTCCCCTGATAAACACACTCTTTCTAATTATCAATTCTCAATTATCCATTACAAACTCAGCCCAATCTTTTCTTGCTTTCCACAAGATGATCGACAACAGAAGGGTCAGCAAGGGTCGAAGTATCTCCAAATTCTTCAAAATCACCGGCAGCGATCTTGCGGAGGATACGACGCATAATTTTGCCTGATCTGGTTTTGGGTAGACCTGGTGCCCACATGATTACTTCGGGGGTTGCTATGGGACCAATCTCTGACCGGACATGTTTGCGTAACTCTGCAATCAGGTCATCTTGTTCTTCAACATTGGCCATCAGGGTCACATAGGAAAATATAGACTGTCCTTTAATTGGATGGGGCATTCCGACTACGGCAGCTTCGGCAACGGCCTCATGAGATACTAGGGCTGATTCTATTTCTGCGGTACCAAGTCGATGTCCTGAAACATTGATGACATCGTCTAATCGTCCCATAATCCAGAAGCATCCGTCCTCATCTTTACGGGCACCATCTTCAGGGTCATAAGTATTTTTATAGCGGCTGAAATAGGCTTTTTTGAATCGTGCAGGGTCACCATGTATTCCCCGCAGCATCCCTGGCCATGGTTTACGGATGACAAGATGACCGCCTTCATTCACCTCGGCTTCCTCTCCTTTTTCGTTATAAATAGCAGCGTCAATACCCGGTAATGGATAAGTAGCCGAGCCTGGTTTAAGAGGAGTGGCGTAGGGCAGGGGGGAAATCATCATGCCGCCGGTTTCAGTCTGCCACCAGGTATCAACGATGGGAAGTTTTTCTTTTCCTATGTTTATATAATACCACATCCAAGCTTCGGGGTTGATTGGCTCGCCAACCGAACCTAAAATTCTCAGGCTTGACAGATCCCAGCGGTTGGTAGGTTCTATTCCCTCCCGCATTAAAGACCGGATAACCGTTGGGGCAGTATAAAAGATATTTATTTTGAATTTCTCGACAATCTTCCAGAAACGATCCGGACCCGGATAAGATGGCACCCCTTCAAACATGATGGAAGTTGCACCGAGACCAAGTGGTCCGTATAAAATATATGAATGACCGGTAATCCAGCCGATATCGGCTGTACACCAGTGGATATCATCGTCTTTCATGTCAAAAACATATTGACAGGTATGCATGGTATAAAGCAGATATCCAGCAGTGGTATGGACGACTCCCTTGGGTTTGCCGGTGGAACCGGAGGTGTAAAGAATCAGGAGAGTGTCTTCTGCGTCCATTGATTCCGGTTCACATTCACTGGAAATATCCTCAGCTGCCACCTCATCATGCCACCAGCTATCCCGACCGTCCTGCATGGTAACATCGTTACCGGCTCTTTTCACCACAATACAGGAATGTACAGATTCGGCATTTTCCAGGGCAGTGTCAGCATTTGGTTTTAAGGGAATAGTCTTTCCGGCCCTAAGGACAGCATCGGCTGTAACCAGCACTTTTGCTTCACAATCCTGAATACGGCTCTTCAGGGCGATCGCAGAGAAACCGGCAAAAACAACGGAGTGCACCGCACCTATCCTGGCACAAGCGAGAAGAGCGATGGATAACTCTGGAACCATGGGCAGGTATATGGCGACTCGGTCGCCTTTTTTTACACCTTTTTTTCTAAGGACATTGGCAAAACGGCAGACCTCAGTGTGGAGCATCTGGTAAGTATACACCTTGACATCATCTTCCGGCTCACCCTGCCAGATCAGGGCGGCTTTGTTGCGTCGTCCGTTCTTGATGTGTCGATCAAGGCAGTTATAGGAAATATTGAGTTTGCCACCCTGAAACCATTTTATCTCCGGCTTGTCCAAGTCATATTCCAGAACCTTATCCCATTTTTTTTCCCAGCTCAATAGTTCCTCAGCCCTTTCTCCCCAATAGCCTTCTGGGTCATCCATGGATCTTTTATATTCAGCATGATACTGATCCATGGATTTGATCTTGGCCTCTGCTGCTCCTTTAATCGGGGGGGGAAAAGTCTTTCCTTTGCTGAGTAAACTGGTAATTTTATCGTCACTGCCGCTCATACCTACTCCTATTTTTTGAGAATATTTCTTTCTTTGCAAAAAAAGGATAACTCACTCCACCTCTCCTGCACCTTTATATTGTCTATTGGGCTAATATGATCCTGATTTTTTGTCAAGATATACGCTTTGTAACTATTTCTAATAACCGTGTTGATAATAGTTTAAACTGATGTATCTAATGAATTGCATTGTCTTTTTTTCAAACAACCCCTGAGTAATCATAAATGATGATGCTATTGTTAAGAGATATTGATATGAGATGGGGCGATGATAAGATGTTGAAATGGATGCTTTGCGATTTTCAGGCTATTCTAAAATTGTTATTTATTCAAACAAAATCGGTGTGTGATTCAAAGGAGATAGATAGGTCTTGTCTGTGGGTAGGTTTATCAAGGTAGAGCGTAACTATATAAACAATATCTGTAACTGTTCAGCTGCACTCCATTTCCGTCCAAGTTTATGGGCGTTTGTTATTGGTGTTTATTCGTGGTTTCCATTCAGTTGAATCTTTTGATCACGAATAACGGGAATGGCGGTCTGTCTCCCATTTTCATTATCAATGAAAGACTTCGTTCAGTTTTTTTGCCGACAACAAGCGAATAGACCATTGTTCTAGGTGTTACCGTCGGCATTTTCTATTTTTTCATGTACCCATTGTGGTAAATTGCCAAAACGACTTATCAGCAAAGCCGATAAAATTTTATATTGACCCTGCTGCATACCCTGACGCATACCCTGCTCAATATATTTATCAATAAAGGTTTTCATAATATCATCCTCCATGATTGTATGGTTTAATAGCTTACTGATATCTTCTTCTGTATATTTTTCTGTGCCACTGACAACATATCGCATCATTATTTCAAGAAATTCAAGAAAGGTCTCTTTGGATAAAATATCAAACAGAAAATTTATATGTTCAGGTAATTTCAGAAGTCCTGACTTGGAGAGACAGCTACAACCTTAATGTTTGAGCTAC
>CAYRGM010000146.1:0-5169 GCA_964423765.1 uncultured Desulfobulbaceae bacterium | reverse complement strand
AAGGAAAGAATTGCGTCACTTAACTTTCCCCCCAAGTCAGGACTTCTGAATATAGTTTTTGGAATAAACTTCAAGCTCTTCAGTTTGTAGAGGCTATTTATTTATTTGGCTCCAGGGCAAGAGGAGATACCAGAGAAAAATCGGATATTGATGTTGCGATTGAGTGTCCTTTAGCATCGCAACAGCAATGGCAGTTAGTGTTAGATGTGTTTGATCAGGCAGATACCTTGTTGATGGTCGATGTGGTTCGCTATGATGCCCTGAAAGATAGCCTGTTTAAGCATAATATAGATAAGGATAAATGGGTGGTTTATGAAAAATGAAACTTTAGGTGCCATGGCGTTATATTCTAATGCATTAGAGCGTTTTACCGAAGCCTTAGCAGAAGATTTATCTAATCCGCTCGCGATTGATGGTTCTATTCAGCGGTTTGAATTTTCTTTTGAATTAGCCTGGAAGCTAATTAAAAAATTATTGTTAGACATCGAAGGGATAGAGGCTTTATCACCTAAAAAAACATTACAATTCGCTTTTAAACTGGGTTGGGTTGAAAATGAACAGGCTTGGTTAGCCATGCTGAATGACCGAAATTTAACTTCACATACTTATCGTGAAGAGGTTGCTCAGGAAATTTATTCACATTTTCCCCAACACCTTAGTAATATGCAAAACTTGCATAATCGCGTTACTACTTTGATTCAAGATGAGGCGGTGGATGGCAGATGACAGATGGCAGAATAGTTTGCAGCCTGAAGATGAATTGTAACGGCTCTCTTTCTATCCTCCGCCCTCTGCCCTCTGCCCTCTGTCCTCTGACTTCTGTCCTCTGTCACCTGTCACCTGATACGCAAATGTCTGATTTTAAAGTTCTCTTTTCTAAAGCAGAAAAATATCTGCAGGGAGTTGATCTTGATCCCCTGGTCAATGCCTATGAGTTTGCTTCAGTACGGCATACCGGGGCAAGGCATGCCTGTGGAGAACCGTATATTGAGCATTTATTAGCGGTGGCCAATATTCTTGTCTCCATGAGTATGGACCGGGATACTATTATTTCGGGGCTGCTGCACGGAACCTTGAAGGAAAAAGCCGCTTCGTTTGCTGAGCTGGAAAAAAAGTTTGGCTGTGATGTTGCCAATATTGTCGATGGAACTACCCGTATCAATAAAATTCACTATAACTCTCTCCTTGCCGATCAGGCAGAAAATATTCGTAAACTGTTCCTGGCCATGGGAGCTGATATTCGGGTTCTTTTGGTAAGGCTTGCCGATTGTCTTCAGGACCTTATGACCATGGAAGCTGCACCTGATGAGTTGAAACGGCTCATTGGTAGAGGCGTTCTGGATATATATGCACCGTTGGCCAGCCGGCTCGGTATTGATTGGATGAAGCGGGAGATGGAAGATTATGCTTTTTCTTTTCTTTTTCCGGTTGAGCATAAAGAGCTTGGCTTGAGTCTGGAGTCAACCTTGTCTGAACGACAGGCATATGTTGATAAAATTATTGCGATTTTGCATGAGAAATTAGCGGACAATAAAGTCTGCCCTCAGCAAATTATTGGTAGGCCTAAGCATTTGTATTCAATATATAAAAAGCTCATTGCCCAGAAAATCCCTCTTGAGAGGATTTATGATAAAGTTGCTTTTCGTATCATTGTCAGCAATGTCAGGGAGTGCTATCAGGCTCTTGGCACAGTTCATGCCGACTGGAAGCCGGTACCGGGACGGATAAAAGATTTTATCAGTTCTCCAAAGTCCAATAACTATCAATCTCTTCATACAACTGTGGTTGGTCCGCAAGGTTATTTTATTGAGATTCAAATCCGTACTGAGGCAATGGATAGAGTAGCTCAAGAGGGTGTTGCCGCTCATTGGGCTTATAAGGAAGGACAGAATGTCACCAGTAATGATGCCAGATTGTTTCATGATCTTAAACAGTTGGTGAAAATGTTACAGGAGGTTGAAGACCCGAATGAATTTATGGATTCGGTTCGGGGTGAGTTGTTTGAGTCGGATGTCTATGCTTTAACTCCTGATGGTGAGGTGCGGGAGTTGCCCCGCGGCTCTACCTCCATTGATTTTGCCTACTCCATCCATACCGATATTGGGGATTCATGTGTCGGATCAAAGGTGAATGGACAGATTGTTTCCTTAAAAAAAGAGCTTCAAAATGGTGATGTCGTTGAGATTCTTACGGCAAAAAATCAGCGTCCTAAACGATCCTGGTTGCAAATGGTTAAAACCAGTCGTGCCAAAACCAGAATCAGGCAATGGTTGCGGCGGGATGAAAAAGAACGGGCTTTGAAGTTAGGAAGGGAGATATGTGAGAAGGAGATTAAAAAACATAATATCACCCTTAAAAAAATAATCAGAAGCGGTCATATTCGTGTATTATTGAAAACTCTGCATTGTCACAGTCTTGATGATATGCTGGTTAAGGTTGGTTCCGGGAGAATTACGGTTCCACAGTTGTTTAAGGCATTACGGTCTGAAGAAGTAGGGGCTGAAGAGCAACAACAGCCTCATGATGAGATGCCGGGCAAAGGTAAATCAGGCGAAGAGAGCAGGGAGCAAAGTAGCAGCCGGGAAGGAATTGAAGTCGGTGGTATTGATGATATGCTGATTAAGGTAAGTCGGTGTTGCAAACCAATTCCCGGAGATGATATAATGGGATTTATCACCACTGGTGCTGGTATTTCCATCCATAGGGTGAGTTGCCCAAATCTCTCCAATACAGACCCGCAAAGATGGCTGCCTGTACACTGGGCAGTAAAAAAAGGGGTCTTGCATCAGGTGGAGTTTTTTATCCGGGCAGAAGACAGGAAAAATATTCTTGCTGATATAAGTGGTGTGGTGTCCGTTGCTGATGCAGTGATCGTTGAGTTCAAGGCCAGAACGACCCCTGATGGTATCGCTGTATTTAATATGGTGGTTAAGGTGATGGATATTGAACATCTTCATAACCTTCAGCAGCATTTACAACAGGTAGCGGCTGTTATTGAGGTACATCGGCGGTGAGGTTCAGGGAACTGATAATTGATAATTGATAATTGATAATTTAGTACAGGAGTCAGGAGACAGGGGACAGGGAACACCCCCCCCTATTAACATCGTGTACCCACCGGTTTTAAAAGAACCAACTACCCTACAAAACAAAAATTTGCAGACGACTATGCTTTATTTTTTCTGTCCCCCTGTCCTCAATTATCAATTATCTGTTCAATGAGATGGTCTGTGAAATCTGTGGTAATGAAATAGGCGTGGGGATGAGTACCTGCCCATGGTGTGGTGAGAGCTGTTTAACTCCAGTTTCCAGGGTGACCGCGGTCAGGCATCGTCTTGTAAATCTTGAAAAGGGCTTACCTACAGTTGAGCAGGCACTTAAACGGCTGGCAGGGGAACTTGAAGCCGCCCGTCTGCATGGGTATCTGGTGCTTACCCTGATCCATGGGTATGGTTCCAGTGGGAAAGGCGGAAAAATAAAGAAAGCGATTCGTTATCAGCTTGATTATGAACTAAATAAAGGTGTTGTCAACACTGTGGTTATTGGTGAAGAGTTCAGCTCTCGTTTCGGGGGTGGAAAACAGCTTTTACGACGATTTCCTTTTTTGTCAACCCATCGTGACCTGAATCGGCAGAATCCTGGGATAACCATTGTTGTTCTTGAGAGGATTGTTGGTACTTCTTAACTTTAAAATATGGAGATATTGATGAAACAAATTGGAGCAGGTTTGTTAGGGGTGTTTCTTTTAGCGGGGACAGCCATTGCTGTTGATAAACCGGTTGAGCTGACAAGTGAAGCAGAAAAGCTAAGTTATGCCATGGGTTTTGATCTCGGTATTTACTTTAAGGGCCTGGATGAAGAGTTTAACCTTGATATTCTTCATAGGGGTATTGTTGATGCCTATCAGGGAAGGGAAGCTTTGCTGAGCGAGGCGGAGCTGGTGGTGGTACAGCGGAATTTTGCTGCCCGGCAGCAGGAAAGACATATTCAGCAGACAGTGAAGATGGTTGCTGAAAACAGGGCAGCAGCCGAAAAATTTCTTGCTGAAAACAGGAAAAAAGATGGCGTGCAAGAGACAAAATCGGGTTTGCAGTATAAGGTGATCAAAAAGGGGGAGGGAATAGTCCCAACCCTTGCTGATACTGTAACCGTTCATTATATAGGAACCCTGATTGACGGAACCGAGTTTGACAGTTCATATAAAAGAAGTCAGCCGGCAGTTTTTCAGGTTGGCCAGGTTATCAGCGGTTGGCAGGAAGCCTTGCAGTTAATGGCAGAGGGGTCAATCTATAGACTGTATCTCCCCCCTGATCTTGCCTATGGTGATCGGGGTGCACCACCGCTTATTGAGCCTGGTTCAATGTTGATTTTTCAGGTGGAACTGGTGAAGGTTGATAAAAAGGAAGGTGAAGCAGGCGGCCAATAGTTTTTTTGTCTTCTTTGATGGGGGGCTGTCATAGAAAATACCTGTTGCCTTATAGTGTTGTTATGGGCAGAAGCCTGCTTTTATTAATAGCCGAATGATTACGAATTCCAGCAGAGGCAGGGTGTAATATTGTGGGGAGAAAGTTAAAGAGTAAAAAGAAAGTCAAAAAAAGCTGTTGTGGTAAGTTCAGAAAAAAAGGAAAGTATTGCAGTAGATGTCCCTTATTAATTCGGAAAAAATGCAGACAGTTAACTGATGCAAGGACTGCT
Organism: uncultured Desulfobulbaceae bacterium; assembly: GCA_964423765.1. Classification (GTDB taxonomy): domain Bacteria; phylum Desulfobacterota; class Desulfobulbia; order Desulfobulbales; family Desulfobulbaceae; genus DRLX01. The sequence goes on along the minus strand of CAYRGM010000146.1, from coordinate 474 downwards.
GGCCGGAAAGAAAAGAAAAATAAAAAAACAGGAAAAGGTACTTAAGGAACCGTGATTATCTGTAGAGGCTCTGCCATTCCCAGTTCACCATGGAGAGCTTGGATATGCTCAATGTCCTGCCAGTTTTTCCCAAGTATTTCTGTGCCATAGGCGTCAATTGCCACCGGATCCGAGCCGGCAATCAATATATTCGGAGGTGGGTTAAGGGTGCGGCCCCCGAGGTGAGATTCCACCATTGCGGCTCTGCCGTCAAGGAGGGTGAAATCCGGACAGCGATATCGGTTTAAATCCGCAATTGCTGGACCTATATCATAATGAAATTTTGATTTTTTCCATCCATTTCCCTGTTGGTAATGGACAGGAGGGGGCATTCCCATCATGTTTTTCAAGGTCAGGTATCAGATGTCAATTACTTTGGTCGGTTGACGACAATTATCTTGTCCGGTTTTTTATTCCCTAGATTAACTGATTTTC
>CAYRGM010000145.1:0-5365 GCA_964423765.1 uncultured Desulfobulbaceae bacterium | reverse complement strand
AAGTGCGAGCGTAAAGACTGCTTTCAATCGCAAAAATAATAATCAATAATCAATTGATAATAATCAATTATTAACAGACTAAAAGCCTGCCCGAAGGGTGCTAAATTTAGGTAGTGTAACTATCCACCGGATTTAACCGTTTCACTCCAGAGCCAATTCAATCAACCTGTCAAGAAGATCTGAAAAATCAAGACCATGAACCGAAGCGGCCAGGGGCAGGAGACTGGTCGGGGTCATTCCTGGGATCGTATTGGTTTCAAGAATAATAAGCTCATCTTCAGCATTGATAATCATATCTGTGCGGGAATATCCTTTAAGCTGTAAAGCTCTATGGGCAGCAATCCCGTACTGATATGCCCTTTCTCTGATCGTTTCACTGCATGGAGCCGGGCATATTTCCTCTGTTGCCCCCTTTTGATACTTGGCTGTATAATCAAAAAAATCAAAACGGTCATCAGGAATAATCTCTACCAGGGGTAGAGGTTCAAGAATCTGGTTACCAATTACCCCCACAGTGATCTCCCGTCCCTGAACAAACTCCTCCACCATTACCTGATTATCATAGCAAAAACCTTTTGCCAGGGCAACAGGCAGTTCCTGTGGATTTCTGACAATGGACATGCCCAGAGAAGACCCTTGCCGTATCGGTTTCACCACCAGCGGCAGGTGCAGTTTGGCTAATATCCGCTCACATTCTAATTTATCATACCCGTTTGCCATGAGCCAGTCCGCCACTGGCAGACCGTGCTGACGATAAATGTTTTTACTGAGATTTTTATCCATGGCCAGGGCACTGCCCAGTATCCCTGAACCCTGATAGGGAACCTTCAGCAGTTCGAGAAACCCCTGGATGGAGCCATCCTCTCCGCCAACTCCATGGAGCATAATAAAGGCCAGATCAAGTCCAGGTGCATCAGCCGCCAGCCGAACAAGATCGGTGACCGGATCATAATGAATAATGCAATACTTGCCAGGATCAAGAGCCTTTGCCACCTCCTCGGCTCCCATCAGGGAAACCTCCCTTTCTCCTGAGAGCCCTCCTGCTATCAAAGCCAACCGTAATTTATTCATCCCACCTCGAGAATGTGCATTTGCTTGATAATTATCAATTATCAATTATTTATCATACTTTGCTCTTGAATAATCACCCGGCAATAGTATTCTACCAATGCTTTTTATAATATTTTTACGATTGATACAACCCTTTGAACCCCGACCCTGGCTTAAATTAAAAAAACAAGACAGCACATGATTTATAATAATATTCTTTTTTTTCTGGCGGTTATTTTTATTTTTTCCACTGATACACCGCCTGTAACTCCATGGTTGAGCTTCTTTATTGCTCTGCCACTGTTCCTGTTTATGTTATATGGTTTTTCCCGAATAGCGAGCAGAGCTTATGGTCGTCTCAGGATTGATGCTTCAGCAGATTATTTTGGGATTGAAAAAAAACTGACCTTACTTGCGGTGCTGTTATTTGCTTTTTTTGTGTATGGACTGGATCTAAGATATTACCTCCAGCCCCTATCTTTTGGTGGCACTCTTCCTGTAATCGAGAGTATTGCTGGGCTTAGCCTCTTTTTCCTGTTGTTAGCCATCATCTGGTTCCATGGCAGAACGGCGTATCAAGATCTTTTCCAATGTTCCTATACTGCCGGCGAGTTTATATTGTCAAATACCAAGGCCAACCTGCCGGTTATTCTGCCCTGGCTGGTTATCTCTTTCACCTTTAACCTGTTATCGCTTCTACCCTTTCCATCTGTCCATAACTTTCTTGCCACTCCCTGGGGGGATCTGGTGTTATTTGCTGTGTTGATCTCTTTTCTCTTACTATTTTTTCCACCTCTTGTCCGTTGGTTGTGGAACTGTCAGCCAATACCTGCCGGTCCCGACCGGCATAGAGTAGAGAGTTTTTGCCATAAGTTGGGATTTGCCCCGAAGATCCTGTATTGGCCACTTTTTGAAGGTCGGGTGATGACTGCTGCGATTTTAGGGGCTATCCCCGGATTTCGTTATCTACTGGTCACCAGAGCCCTGCTTGACAGATTAAATGACGAAGAGTTAAATTCAGTACTGGCACATGAAATAGGACATGTCAAAAAAAGGCATATGTTACTCCTAGCTCTTCTTTTTCTTAGTTTTAGTGTCCTGTTGGGGGTAATGTTCAAGCCGCTTTACTATCTGCTTCTCAGTAATGACCTTTTTTATCAGACTGTTGAATGGCTGAAAATTTCACCGGATACATTGCTTGTAGTTCTTGGCATTATACCTCTCCTAATCTTTATGCTGATTTATTTTCGCTTTATTTTCGGTTATTTCATCCGTAATTTTGAACGACAGGCAGATTTATATGTTTTCAAGGCACAGGGAACAAGCTCATCGCTCATCAGTTCTTTTGAAAAAATTGCTGTTGCCAGTGGCAATATCAGGGATCAGAAATGTTGGCATCATTTCGGCATTGGCGAACGAATTAATTTCCTTAAAGAATGTGAAAATAACCGGAACCTGATTACTCGTCATAACCGAAAAATTCTATACAGCCTTGCAGGCTATTTTATTTGTATAATCACTATAGTTATCGCTATGCAGCAAATGGATCCCCATAAATTGGCGGCCGGATATGAGGTAAAATATACCAAGGCGGTTTTGCAGCATAAGATGAGGCAGGATCCCAGCAATAGTCTGTGGCTGCTATTGCTTGGTAATCTGATGCAGGAGCATCAGATGGAAACAAAAGCAATAAATGCCTACGAGCAAGCTCTGGTCCTGGAACCAATGAGTGCAGAAATAAATAATAACTTTGCATGGCTGCTGCTAACTGCAACGGACAAGTCATTGCGTGATCCAGTTCGTGCTTTAACTTTGGCCAGGACCGCAGCCATAATGCAGGAAGAAGGCTTTATTCTTGACACGCTGGCTCATGCCCTTTGGGCCAATAGTCTTATTGAAGAAGCCATTGCCACGATTATCAATGCTGCCCAGGTAGACCCTGCCAATAAAAAATACTATCACTCACAGTTAAAACGATTCATAACCAGCTCTTGGAATAAGCCTGAACCTTGATTATGAGAGTTTGTTTATTTCGCTTAATAGTTACATAATATACTACATATACATTCAAATAAACAAGTATTGGCTGTGGATAAGTCTATCAATACAGAGCCTTCATCTTGCGTCAGAAAACCATATATTATGAAAATTCTTGCTGTGAACGCCGGCAGCTCTTCCCTTAAATTCAAGCTTTTTTTAGGCAGGGAATTGACTATAACCATCTCTGGTGTAATTGAAAAAATCGGGGCATCACCAGCACATGTACGGCTGACCTGTTATCTTCCGCTATGTGCTGAAAAAAAAACAATCTCCCGGGATATGGAAATCCCTGGTCATTGTCGAGCCGTTGCGGTGATGTTTGAGCTTCTTCAGGAAAGTGGTGCTATTGGGAATGTACAAGAGCTCACCGGAATTGGTCATAGAGTAGTGCATGGTGGTGAAGAATTTAAACAACCAGTTATAATCGATGAAAAAGTCATTGCCATCATAGAAGAGTTGATTCCCCTGGCTCCCTTGCATAATCCTGTGAACCTGACCGGTATCAGGATGACCAGGGATATTGCCGGAACTGTACCCCAGGTAGCGGTTTTTGATACAGCTTTTCACCAGAGTATCCCTGAACATGCCTTTATCTATGCCCTCCCATATCGGCTGTACAGGCAACATAAAGTGCGTCGTTATGGTTTCCATGGGACCTCTCACCAGTTTGTTGTCAATCTTGCCGGACAATATCTCAATATAGCTGATAAAAAATTAAACTGCATAAGTCTTCATCTTGGCAATGGTGCCAGTTGTGCCGCGATTGCCCGGGGTCTCTGTGTTGATACTTCCATGGGGATGACCCCGCTTGAAGGGTTAATTATGGGGACCCGCAGTGGTGACCTTGATCCGGCAATTCTTTTTTATCTTAACCGGACAACTGGTATGGATATGGAGGAACTTGATGAAATGCTGAACAAAGAAAGCGGTCTGCAGGGGATTTGTGGAGAAAACGATATGAGAACCATTACTGAGCTTGCTGAACAGGGAGATAGAAAAGCTCTTTTAGCTTTAGAGATGTTTTGCTATCGGTTAAAAAAATATATTGGTTCTTATCTCGCTGTCCTTGGCAAGGTGGATTGTCTAATCTTTACCGGTGGAATTGGCGAGAATTCGGCAATTGTGCGCCGGAAAAGTTGTCAGGGTTTGGAACAATCAGGTATAATTCTTGATCATGAAGTAAACCTGAGCCAACAAAAGGGAATTATTCCGATTCATGGGTCGGACAGCCCGGTGAAAATTCTTGTTATTCCTACGGATGAAGAGTTGGCGATTGCAATTCAGACCAGGTTGTTACATACAGGGAACAGGGAACAGGTGTCAGGTGACAGGAGACAGGTTCCAGGGGATGTAGGAGTGGTTAGCTGATATGGAGTTCAATGGGTAAAAAAACAGGGGAATTTGGTCATGGCAGGAAATTTATACATAGCAAGTTTGGAGACCAACAGCGGTAAGCTGGTCGTAACCCTTGGAATCATGGAAATGCTCTCCCGCCGGGTGGGGCGACTTGGTTTTTTTCGTACTATTTCACCTTTTCCGGCTGATGAAGACAGTCATATCCAGTTGTTTTGTAAACGCTATCCGCTGAGCCTTGAACCGTCCCGGATGATAGGTCTTACCCATGAGCAGGTCAAAACATTCCTGGCGGCCGGTCAAGAACAAAAAATGTTTCGTGAACTGGTCACCCGTTTCAAACAGGCCGAAGAGCAGTGTGATTTTCTTCTTTGCGAGGGACCGGACATAACCCATCTATCCGATGCCTTTGATTACGGTATTTCAATTCGGATTGCCCGGGAATTAGGCACACCGGCTCTCTATGTTTCATCAGGATATAACAAGTCACTAAAAGAAATAGTTAACAATGTCAAGGTTGGCCAGCAAACTTTCCAACAGTTAGGCTGCCCACTTCTTGCTGTTATTGTCAATCGAGTCAACAGGAAAATTATTGATCAGGTAGAAACCGAATTATTCAGGGAATACAGCGGGGCAGTACAGATCAGTCTGCTGCCGGAAATGGAAAGTTTGAGCAAACCAACCATGGGAGAAGTAGCACAAGCTTTGCAGGCAAAACATTTCTGCGGCCTAAATGATGATTTACACCGGACCGTCCGCGGTATCAAAGTGGCTGCTATGGGACCGGCCAATTTCTTGAATTTTCTGGTAAAAGATGATCTTATTATCACTCCTGGAGACCGGGCTGATATTATCTTTACAACCATGGGAGCTATTGCCTCGGCAAATTATCCGTCAGCGGTTGGTATTATCCTTTCAGGCG
>CAYRGM010000144.1:0-5372 GCA_964423765.1 uncultured Desulfobulbaceae bacterium | reverse complement strand
CATAACCATGATGATACAATTGCCCGAAAATGAAAATTCCTATGCTATAAATTTAAAAAAATAAAAAACAGATGTTTCTGTTGAGGATAGCTTTGCTATTTAAAGTTGCTTCGGAGGGATTAAAAGGTGAAAGATAAAGATACAGAAGGGAGAAAAAAGAAGATCAGCTTGCCGGTCTCAGGAATGACCTGTGCTTCTTGTGCCCGGACGGTTGAACAAGCACTCCAGGCCCTTGCCGGGGTTGTCCAGGCACCAGTTAATTTTGCCACCGGAAAGGTAGCGGTGGAATATGATCCTGCCCAAGTTAAAGAAGCGGATCTGGTCAAGGCGGTGGAAGGAGCAGGGTATACGGTAAGTTCTGAAAAAGAGAAGGCAATATTGAAGATCAGCGGGATGAGCTGTGCCGCATGTGCTCAGACTGTCGAAAAAGCTTTAAACAAGGCGGATGGGGTCCTGGAGGCTAATGTTAATCTGGCCACCGAACAAGCTACAATAGAGTTTAAGCCTGAAGCGACCGGACTTCGAGAATTAACAAAGGTGGTGCAAGCGGCTGGCTATACGGTAGTCAGTGAGAGATCCGAGGAGCAGGTCGGAGACGATTTGCTAAAAGTCAAAAAGGCGAAACAACGCTTGCTCTTTGCCGTGATTCCCGCTGCGGTGATCATGGTTATGATGATGATCCAGTTCATGGTTGTGCTCATTCCCGGTTACCATGTGATAATCGCTCTTTTGGGTTTTCCAGTAGTATTTTTTGCCGGTTGGCCGACTCATCGTGCTTCATGGCGGGCGATTCGCCATGGTCGTGCCAATATGGATGTTCTCATCTCTCTGGGCTCGGTTCCTCCTTATCTCATGGGTCTGGCGGCATTTATTTTCCCCGCAGCCTCTTTCATTGAGATGGCTGTCACCATTATTACCTTTCATCTGTTAGGCAGATACTTGGAAATGAAGGCTAAGGGTCGAGCCTCGCAGGCAATTAAAAAGCTGCTGCAATTGGGAGCTAAGACCGCCCATATCCTGGTGGATGGTGAGGAAAAAGAGATAGCCATCGAAGATGTTAAGCCGGGGCATATTATGGTTGTCAGACCGGGGGAGAAGATTCCCACCGATGGAATGATCGTAGCCGGGGAGAGTACGATTGATGAATCTATGGCGACCGGTGAATCAATGCCGGTTCTCAAAAAAGCGGGTGATGAAGCGATTGGCTCAACCATAAACCAACAGGGGCTATTGGAGATAAAGGCAACCAGGGTTGGCAGGGATACTTTTCTGGCCCAGGTGATCAAGATGGTCGAGGAATGCCAGGGTTCCAAGGTTCCCATCCAGGAGTTTGCTGATCGGATAACCAGTTATATGGTGCCTGCAGTACTTGGAACAGCCTTGATGACCGTTGTCGCCTGGTTAATCTTCCCTGATTTTTTTATGCATATCATTACTTGGGGAGCCCCCTTTCTTCCTTGGATTAACACTGGGTTAGACCCGGTGGCATTAGCATTTTTTGCCGGCATTGCTGTGCTGGTTATCTCTTGTCCCTGTGCACTGGGGCTGGGAACCCCCACGGCCTTAATGGTGAGCAGTGGCATGGGTGCTGAACACGGGGTCTTGTTCCGTCATGGAGAAGCTATTCAGACTATGAAGGATGTTCACACCATCGTTTTTGATAAGACTGGAACTATTACCAGGGGAAAGCCGGGGGTGACGGATATCCTCACTATCGATGAGTTGAAGGAAGAAGACCTGCTTGATCTTGCGGCCAGTTTGGAGCAGGGTTCGGAGCATCCCTTGGGACAGGCCGTGGTCAGAGAAGCCGTTAAGCAGGGCAGAGACTTGGCTAAGGTGGAGGGTTTCTCGGCACTCACCGGCAAGGGAGCTAAGGGGAAGGTGAACGGCAAAGAGGTTTTGGCGGGCAATCAGAAGTTGATGAATGATTTCCAGATAGATTTCAGTCAGTTTAAAGATAAATTGGATGCACTGGAGGATGAAGCTAAAACTGCTATACTGGTAGCAGTGGATCTCAAAATAGCCGGTATAATTGCTGTGGCCGATACCTTAAAGGATGACTCAATCCAGGCAATTGCCCAATTAAAGGAGATGGGTCTGGAAACCGCGATGATTACCGGGGATAATCAGAGGACCGCGGCGGCCATTGCTAAAAAAGTAGGGATTACCAGAGTGTTGGCGGAAGTCTTGCCCCAGGACAAGGTAGCCGAGATCCAGCGTCTTCAGGATGCGGTTGGGATAGTAGCCATGGTCGGCGACGGGATCAATGATGCTCCGGCCCTTACCCAGGCTAATGTGGGCATAGCGATTGGTACAGGAACTGATATTGCGATTGAATCATCTGATATAACCCTGGTTAGAGGGGACTTAAGTTCGGTGATTACCGCCGTTAAACTCTCGCGGGCCACCTTTAGAAAGATCAAGCAGAACTATTTCTGGGCCTGGTTCTACAACGCTCTAGCCATTCCGCTGGCGGCTGTCGGGCTGTTGCATGCGATGATCGGAGTGGCGGCGATGGCCATGAGCTCGGTAAATGTGATCACCAATTCCCTGCGGCTAAGGAAGACTAAGATCTAAAGGGGTGTACATCGTAAATTGAGAATTGATAATTGAGAATTGATAATTAGAAAGAGTGTGTTTAAAACATATAAATACAGACATCGTAAAATAAGCAGACAATTCCGTAGAGACGGGTTTGAAACCCGTCTCTACCAAATCCGGTCAGTCGTAGGGGCGAACCTTGTGTTCGCCCTGATCAAACTTGATCTCATCAAGTTTCCTTTTCTGCCTAAGGGCTCAAAACAAAATCACATCTGCCAGTTCTTTTTAAGAAAATCAATGCCCTCGTGATTGGTGAGGTCAAGCTGAATTGGCGTCACCGAAACATAACCATCTAAAATAGCCTGATCATCTGTATCCTTTCCGCCACAACAATGAGCTATTCCTCCGCCGATCCAATAATGGAGCCGCCCCCAGGGATCGTTAATATTTTGAATACTGTTTTTATACAATCTCCTCCCCTGCCGCACAAAACGAATACCTTTGAGGGTAGATCCCGGTTGGTCAGGAATATTTATATTTAATAAGGTATTTTTAGGCAGACTGAACTGTAATGCCATGGAAGCCAGCTTCCACGCCACATCAACGGCAACTGAAAAATCGGAGGCAAACTCTCCGGCCATGGAAAAGGCCAGGGATGGAACACCATACATCGTCCCCTCTATTGCAGCAGATACTGTGCCGGAGTAGCTTATATCATCGCCAAGATTAGGACCGGGATTGATCCCTGACACAATCAGGTCAGGCTGTCTGTCTAAAATTTTATTTAAAGCAAGACAGACACAATCGGTGGGGGTACCGTCCAGAGTGTAAATATCCGGCTCTATCTCCCTTACCTTTAAAGGGCGATTCATGGTCAAAGAGTGACTGACTGCACTCTTATCTCGCTCCGGAGCCACAATAACTACCTGCCCCAAAGGTTCAACCGCCTCCCGCAGAGCCCGGATACCCGGAGCATAAACACCGTCATCATTTACGACAAGGATAAGAGGAGTTTCCATAATATCACTATCTTAACAGGAATTTGAGTAACTTCTCAATAAGTCTGGACAGCGATCAATATAAATTAAGCACAAGGTGATTCGGAGGCGGGACTTTAGTCCCGCTAACCTGACTAAAGCAGGTGACGGGGCTAAAGCCCCGTTTCCAATATGCTGTTAAGGTAATTTGTCAAAACCATAGACTGTACCTACTTATTGAAAAGTTACGAATTTGATTGAAATTTGGTAAATGTGCGGGTAGCACCCCCACTTAAGTCTCGCAGATAAGCATAGACTTAAAGCACGCTTATCTCTTCATTCAAGCTGGCTTGGGGCGAACTGTGAACGGTTACTCTTTTGTAACTTTTTCCCTGGCGGGAATGGGTAGATTTACGAGAGATAAGAGAGGGAGGAAGAAAAAAAATCAGGTCAGGCAAAAATAAAGCATTCCGCCTGACCTGAAATATGATATAAATATGAAAAAATCAGAAAAAATCAATTCAAACCAGTGATAACCGCAGTAACCCGGCGATTCTGGCTGCGTCCTTCTTCATCCTCATTGCTCGCTACAGGATTGGCCTCACCAAACCAATGAAGAGCAATCCTGTCCCTGTCGACACCACCATGAACAAGGAAATCACGAACAGCCCCGGCTCTTTGGTGAGATAGTTCCTGATTGTATTCGTCAGTGCCTATGGAATCGGTATGACCAGCGAGAATAACCCGGGTATGTGGATGTTCCTGCATAAAAATCACCAGGTTGTTAAGGTCTACAATAAACTCTATTTTAATATCTGTCTTGTCAAAATCAAAAAGAATATTACTAACGGCAATAGCGACCACAACCTCTTCAGGTTTAGGCTCAGGTTCGTCTACCCTTATCTCTCTGATCCTATAAAGCAGGTCGGTCATTCGCTCAGGTTTATCCAAGAGATCAGTAAAGTTAATAACCTTTGAACAGTCATTAATTCCGGCTATGTCGTTGACAACAGCAATGGCTCTTTCACTGGTTGCAGAGCTTATCACAGCAAAACATACATCATGTTGATCAACAAGACCAGCGACAATGGAAGCAGGGGATGCAAACCTTCTCTGATCCGTGTACAGTCCATCGCTAAAAAGAAACACAACCGTCCTACCGCTTAAATCAGCAAGGATTTCATCAAGAGCAACAAGCCCGCCCTGCAAGAGAGTTGGTCCGCAAGGGTTAACAGGAAGAGCATGCACATAACGACCAAATTTTCCCTTATTATAGGTCTGCATGGGAAGATATGTTTTTAAATGTCTCAATGGCACCAGCCCGGGAGTATGACTATAAATTCCTGCCTCCCAGTTCAAATCTGGCAGAGCCTGGTTTTTCTGGATCAAAATCTGTCGGGCAGCTTCAACTTTCGTCATGCTGGTACCCATGTAAGGAGCAGCCATTGACGATGATGAGTCATACATAATAATGAAATTATCCGCTATTTTCTCCAAAACAACCTTTTTGCCCCCCATAATAATGGGGACTTCCCCTGCAGTCGATGCGATCGCATTAACAGCGGAAAATACAAAAGCAAGCAACGACATACTAATGATTGACCGGATAGCAAAGCATTTTTTCTTCATTTTTATCTCCTCTTTTAGATCATGAGATTTATCCCCATAGGAATATTTTAAAAAGATGTATTACAATACTTTTTTCATTATAAGCTTTGAATTTCAACGCACCCTTTTTATCATAAATATTATTTATTTCTGACTCCTGACATTCTTTAAATATAGCATCATTCGATCAAAAAAACCATAAAAATAATCACTATTATCTTGAACCTGAGTTGAGCGATTTTATAA
>CAYRGM010000143.1:0-5426 GCA_964423765.1 uncultured Desulfobulbaceae bacterium | reverse complement strand
AAAAACCGGACAAGATAATTGTCGTCAACCGGCCAAAGTAATTGACATCTGATAGTCAGGGTTGTACCGGCCAGGGTATGAGCCTTGAGAACTGGTACGGATAAAAGAAAGCTGGTCATGGCTATTTCCGGTAAATACATTTCCGGCCACCGTTTATATTCTTTTTGTTGTAGCCATACGCTTTTCTCCCGGTTCAGATCAATCAGTTCAATATTCTTTGCCTTTGCCATTTCGGTATAACCCAATTTCCTGAAAATATACATGGTATCATGGTTTGCTGAGGCGGTTCCCTCACCAATAATAACCTTTGCCTGACAGAGTTCATGGAGATAATCTATCAGGGCGGCAATAATGTCTACAGGGGTTGTGATTGGTGGAGGAAGATCGTCAACCAGATTGGGTTTGATCAGGATTGTCTTGGCGGATCGGACTTGTTTGTTGAGTCCACTTGCCTCTAATAGATTGTGCAGGTTTTCCCGAAGCGGGATTGCCGGAGTTGTATAAACAATACCCTGGTTCATGGCAGGTGGTCAAAGGTTAGATTATATGAACCAGCAGCATGGCTGGAGCGGATTGGTAAGTTAGTACTACTTAACTTCTGTCATAAAAAACAAGAAGTTAAAATAGCGTAACAGCCGGAAAATATTCTTGAAAATATATGAAAACTGGGGCGTCATTCCGGGCATTGACCTGTCTTAATTTCTATATCTCTATCTCCACAATATTAAGCCGGAACTTGTTGATTGTCAAGGTGAGCCAGTAGTCCTTCAAGGAGAATAAATCTGCCCAAGGGGATAATCTCACAAGTAAAACTTCCTGTGAAAACCGGGTTGTCACAGAGTCCGCCGGAAAGATAGATAGATTCAGGTGAACCGGCAAAACGCCAGGCATTGCGGGCAATGCCTCTGACAAACCTGGCCACAGCTTCTGCTTCCGATTTACCTGCGATCACTGCATCAAATATATGGCTCATGCCAAGTACCCCGCAGGTAACAGAAAATCCGCTTTCAGGTATGGGTATCTTATGGTAATCCAGATCATAGTAGGTAGCTAACATTTCTATGGTAAATCCCATTGAGGCTCCGCATTCCGCATTCCAGCCCATATCAACCACTTTTCCGTTCTGGTATTTGATGAACTTTATATCCCGGCTGCCACAATCGAGCAGGGTGAAATCATCTTTTTTAATTAAACGCATACCGCCCCTTGCCAGAGCGGTCAGCTCGTTGATACTGTTTTTACTCCGCCGTCCTGCATTATGACCAGTTGCCAGCTCGGCCATAAAGGATGGTTTCAGTTTTCTTGTGGCTGTTATGATTGGTGCTTCATCTCTTTCGGTGTCTAAAATCTTGCTGTAAGATGTGCCAAAATCTGCCAGTAGCATGGTGTTATGATTTTTTATTTTTTATCTTATGTGTAGACCGCCTTCTAAAAACACCTTGTTTTTTGGACAATTTTCTTGTGCATCTTTCCCTGCCCCCTGATAATTAAGCCCCTTGTGTGGTCGATAATTTTTAATTATCAATTATCAATTTACGATGTCTGTATCGTAGTTGCTAAATCTCACAAAGCTCAAAAAAGGCTTCGATTTTAGCCCGGACACTGGCACTGACAGTTACATCAGAGTCAACAAAAAGTCCCCGGGGATGGCGATTGGCAAGATGGAGGGCCAGGGCAGTTTTGGCACAGAAAGACTGGGCAAAAAATACAGTGGGGATTGTCCGGTTTACATATGATTCCAAACCCATATCGGCAGGAGTTTTATTTTCCATACACCTTGTCCAGCCATAAACATGGGTGCTGTCTGGAAATAGATTGAGCAGAGCCCAGTCTTTAGGCGGAACTCCCCAGAACCCTGCGGTCGGGGGACAGGGTGGGTAGGCATCATTGTCTGCGGCTTCGGCTTTGCCTACGGAACTGGTGATGGCTTCCATCTTTTTTATAAGGGGCATTTTGGTTTGGCAAATGGGATAACCAACCCCTTGGGTATCATTATTGATGGTGCGGATAACCGGAATGTCAAGCATGTTTTCAAGAATTGTTGAAACATGGAGGGCAGCATCACATTTCCCTCTTCCCACATCAATATATATTTTGTTGAGTTCCAGGTGCATACAGTTTAAGACCACGGTTCGTAAGATGGCACAGTATACCCTGGGCAGGTGGGTTGCGGTTGTGCCTATACCCATGAAAGATTGTTTGTTTTGTTGTTTTTGCGGTTCATCGAGGTCAATTATTTCGGCATGTTGTCTATTTAGTTCACGAATAATTGCCCGCGGCGGAATGCCGACTATGCCTATCCTTTTTCCCATGGCTTAACAGTCTTCCCGGATGAGGAGGATGATACCGGTCAGACCGATTAGCAGATGGATTGAACCAGCGGCAACAATGGGATTTAAGTGTTCGGCCCTGGCAAGTGATTGCAGGATTCCCCATATTCCCCAGCATCCGAAAGCCATGCCGCAACTGACCGGGATGGCAAGAGACAGGTCCCTGCCCCAGGTCCGGTAAACAAAGAGTAACATGGGCAGTCCGGCAAGCAGTAAAGGTATCCCAAGGAAAATATAGGAAATTCTGCCATAAAAATCAGTTAAGGCAGCGTTTCTTTCTTTTGCTGTGCGTGCATTTATGGTTTCTTTGTACAATTCGGTGAGCGAAAGTTCCATGGCACGATATTCTGGTATAAAAAAATCAGTTGGTTGCTTTTTGAAATAAAAGTTTTTTTCTTGGAATATTTCGGTATTGAATTGTTGTGAATTATTTTCTCTGCTCTGTATTTGACCGTTATAAAGGGTCCAGGTATTATCTTTCCATACGGCTTTTCGGGCTGTGATATTGACTTTGAATTGATAATCCTCGCTCCAGGAAGTATAGGAAAAAAAATGAAAATCATGTTTTTTGGGATTCGGGCGGGAGAATGAGTAAAAACTGCCCTCACTATGGTAGTAAAATCTGCCATCACGAAAAATTCCCGGAGTTATCCGACCCTTAACATCCTGATGCCATACTTTATTGGTGAAGGCGATGGTTTTAGGGAGGATAAACTGGGACATGCTCAAGAAAATAATGGTTATTGCCAGTCCGCCGCCAATAATGGGAGTAATTATCTTTCTCAAGGGGATGCCGCAGGATTTAAGGGCAATCAGCTCATTGGAGTGGTTAAGTACTCCTAGGGTAATAACGCCGGCAAGGAGAATAGAGATTGGTCCGGTTTGCTCAAGAATAAACGGGATTTTAAGGGCAAAAAATTTCAATACCAAGGCAATTGATTTGCCTTGTTCGTTAAAATCGTCAATTTTTTCAAAAAAATCTATGAGAATATAGAGAGATATGAAACATGCCGAGAGGATAAGTATGTTTTTTAAAAATAACGATATTATGTATCTGGAGAGGAGATTCAAGACTGTATAGCTCTTTTAATTGATAATTGATAATTATCCATTGCACCATTTTAAATTAAATAGTATAGGAATTTCCATTTTTTTAGCCACGGACTTACACGGACGCTCATGGATTCACATGGTGTCTGCCTGTCCGTGTAAGTCTGTGTGTGTCTGTGGCAAATTTAAGCAGTTTAACGCTGCTCGCCGTTAGTTCGCCCTTAGGGTGCTAAGTTCAAAAATTTTCAATTCTCAATTATCTGTTCCTCTGATAACTGTACAATGATAGAGCAAGAAAAAAAAGATATACCTTTATTGATTTCTGTTCCGGTTGCAGCAGAACAGCCAAGTATTGTCGATAATACTGCTGATCTTGACAGGCTCTGCCAGGCGGTGAAAAAAAATCTGCCCAAGTCTTTGAGGGGTCGAAAGGTCATCATCCCTTTCCAGGCCATGGCCGGGCTGGGAGAACGGTTTAGGCAAGCGGATTTTTCAGGGCAGGCCTTGCTGAGTGTATTGGATGAGAGGCTTGAGTTAATAGATTTTGTTGTTGACTTGGCTGGGGGTGTATTCGCTATTGCCCTTGATCTCGGGACAACCCATCTTGAAGCCAGCCTTGTTGATCTGGAAAAAAGGGAAATAGTCGGCCAGGTAAACGGGATAAATCAGCAGGTTGAATACGGTACGGATATTCTCACCAGAATTCACCTAGTAACCAACAAAAATGAGGGTAAGAACGAGAACGGGGAGGATATTCTTCACCGGGCTGTGCTTGCTTCCATAAACTCTCTGATTGATGAGTTGGCACTTCAGGCTGGGATTGAAAAGTCGTCTATCCGTGGGATATGTGTTGCTGGTAACACCACCATGGTTCACCTGCTGCTTGCCTTAAATCCTTATCATCTTTGCCGGGAACCTTATATTCCTTTTGTCAATGCCCCTGACCCCTTTCATGCTTTACATCTTGGCTTAAATATTCATCCTCTCTCTCTGGTCTGGATCATGCCGTCCATTGGCAGTTATTTTGGCGGTGACCTGATTGCCGGTATTTTAGCATCAGGATTGGCTGAGATGAAAAAAACCGGGATGCTGATCGATGTTGGTACCAATGCTGAGGTTGTACTTGGTAACCGGGATTGGCTGATCGCATGTGCCGGAGCTGCCGGCCCTGCCCTTGAGGGAGGGGTGGCAAGAATGGGGATGCGGGCGGGAGCGGGAGCCATTGAAAGAGTCAGCTTAAATCGTCAAACCTGGCAGTTGCAAGTTCAAACCATTGATGACAAGCCGGCGGTGGGAATATGTGGTTCCGGGCTGATTGATCTGGTGGCGGAACTCTATCTGGCCAAGATTGTTGATCTGCGGGGTAAACTATGTCGGGAGCTGGAGAGCGGCATAGATGAGAGGCACGACTTTATTCGCTCCAGACTGCGGGAAGGAAAAGATGGTATGGAGTTT
The DNA here is from genome assembly GCA_964423765.1 of uncultured Desulfobulbaceae bacterium. Lineage (GTDB taxonomy): Bacteria > Desulfobacterota > Desulfobulbia > Desulfobulbales > Desulfobulbaceae > DRLX01. Next base: position 591 of record CAYRGM010000143.1, on the reverse strand, counting down.
GTTGTGGTTTTTGAGGAAGACTCAGGTCGCGGTGAGGCCGTTGTTCTGACCCAGAGCGATCTTGATGCCATGATGCGCTCCAAGGCAGCCATGTATGCCATTTTGACCACCTTGGTCAATCAGGTCGGGGTAGAGTTTTCAGAGCTTGAATGTATTTTTGTTGCCGGTGCCTTTGGTAAACATATTGATCCGGCCAAAGCCATAACCCTTGGTATGCTTCCTGATTTGCCCATGTCGGTTTACCAGCCCATTGGCAATAGCTCCCTGCGTGGAGCGGAAATGATGATCCTTTCTGAACAGGCAAGGCAGTACAGTATGGAGATCAGCCGGAAAATCACCTATATTGAGCTGAATGTGAATCAGGAATTTATGCTTCGTTTTTCAGGGTCCCGCTTTATCCCCCATACAGACCCGACACTTTTCCCATCAGTGCCAAGGTTTTGGTGATATGGTGTTTGGGACACTGACTTGATCTGGATCTGCGGGGTATGAAAAAACATTGCCTCCGGCTTGCAATTTTTGTAGATGGTATGTTAACCTGAATTGAGCGATTTTATGACGCAGATATGTGCTGATATCTTGTGTGCCAAG
>CAYRGM010000142.1:0-5446 GCA_964423765.1 uncultured Desulfobulbaceae bacterium | reverse complement strand
AACATCACCTGAAAAAACGGTCATCGCAACTTTAAAGAATGCTGCAAGGGCAGCAAAACTTTGTACAGATCCATGTGCAGTCCGGATCGAGTTTGCTAATATTGACCGTAAGTTTGATCAGAAAGAACTCATAGATCATATTTTGATGATGAAAGGAAAGCTGCCAAATATCAGCCTTGGTTTTTATGATACAGTTGTTGAATTTTCAGGTCATGGCAGAGCAGAAATTACCACCACCCTCCAGTTAAAGGGAGAGCTTAATGATGCACGCTTTACTGATGCTTATGAGTTTAGCATTGGTGCAGAAAAAATAAATGGCGATTGGTACTTTGTCTCTTTTGTTGTGGTTGAGTTTATGGAAAAGTAAAACTGGCATAACAGCAAAGCCGGTAAGCGAGCCTGCGAGACTCCCGGTAAGCGAGTGTAGCGAGACTCCGAGTAGTCAGGGAAATAATCTAACAAAACAATTCCCATTTGCTAACCTCTAACCTCTAACCTCTGTCCTCTGACAATTAGATATCAGTAAAATCAACCGGAGGGTTTCGTAAAAACTTCACGAATTTTGCTTTTTCTATACAATTTGTATAGGCATCTTCCGGGCTGATTTGTTTCTTTTCCAGCAGGTTCATGATTGCGTCATCAATGGTCTGCATCCCATATTTCTTGCCGGTCTGCATGACTGAGGGGATTTGGTAGGTCTTGCCTTCTCTGATCAGGTTGCGTACCGCCGGAGTACATATCAGTATTTCCAGGGCAGCTACCCGTCCCTTCACATCTATTCGTTTCAACAAGGTTTGAGAGACCACTGCTTTTAAAGCATCGGCAAGGGTTGAACGAACCTGTCCCTGCTGATTAGCCGGAAATATTTCAACAATTCTATCCACTGTCTTCATTGCATTCATGGTATGAAGGGTACCAAAAACAAGATGCCCTGTCATAGAGGCTTCCATGGCAAGGGATATGGTTTCAAGATCCCGCATCTCTCCCACCATAATGATATCAGGGTCTTCACGAAGAGCACCTCTTAGAGCAGCAGCAAAACTCTTGGTATGGGTACCTACTTCACGATGATTGACAACACATTGCTGACTTTTATGAACAAACTCTATGGGATCTTCAACGGTCAGGATATGGTCTTTTCTGGTTTTGTTTGCCTCATCGACAATGGCGGCCAGGGTCGTTGATTTACCGGAGCCAGTGGGGCCGGTGACCAGCACAAGCCCCTTGGGCAGGCTGGCAAGTTTTGCAATAACTTTGGGTAATCCCAAATCATCGCAGGTCATAATGTCACTGGGAATCTCACGAAAGACCGCGGCAATTCCATATTTCTGCTGAAAAAAGTTACATCTGTAGCGGGCGAGTCCAGGAATTTCATAGCCGAAATCCATATCCCCTGATTCTTCAAAGATTTTAATCCTATCTTCAGGACATATCTCGTACAGCATGGCTTTGAGCTTGTCATTCTCCAGGACTTGATACTTGACTCTTTCCATTTCTCCGCGGACGCGCAGAACGGGCTGTTGTCCGGACATCATGTGCAGATCCGATGCCCCTTCATCATTCATTAATTTAAAAAACGCATCTATTTGTGCCATGGTTATTCTCCAGATAAAAAACTAAAAAAGGTAACTGCTCACAGGGCACCGAATCTTTCCGTGATCAGGCTGATTTACGTATGACATATACGCTGCATCAGCCTGCTTACGAAAATCTCCGGCACCCTGTGAGCAGTTCAAGTGCTGTGTTTTCAGGGCAGACAAACCGTTACCCCCGTGAGTAGTTACTAAAAAAGACTGTGAAACTGTCGAAAAATGATTAAAAAATAACAGTTTTGCGAATATGATGGACGATTTCATCAACCTCATCTATTACTTTAATCAAAAGAAGATCCTCTTTTGCAATTTTACCGGTTGCCAACAACTGTTCCTTGAGCCAGTCCAACAGCCCACTCCAGAATGAAGAGCCGACAAGAATGATCGGGAATGGCTTGATTTTATGGGTTTGGATCAGGGTTAATGACTCAAAGAGTTCATCCAGGGAACCAAAACCACCTGGCATGCAGACAAAGGCCATGGAATATTTCATGAACATGACCTTGCGGACAAAAAAGTACCTGAAGTGAAGAGGAAGGTTGATGTATTTATTTGCTTGTTGCTCGTGGGGAATATCTATACTCAGACCTATGGAAATGCCACCTGCTTCATAAGCACCACGGTTTGCCGCTTCCATGATACCATACCCGCCGCCGGTAACAATGGGATATCCTATCTGGGCAAGTTTACGGGCTATCTCTCGTGCCTTTTGGTAGTCAGGATGATCTTCCTCAGTTCTGGCTGACCCGTAAATAGTGACGGCAGGCTGTTTTATGGCAGATATGGTATCAAAACCATCGACAAACTCTGCCATGATCCTGAACATTCTCCAGGAGTCACCGCTACATATCTGATCAAAATAGTTGCTGTTTTCTCTGCTGATCGGTAGTTGATTATTATTATTCATGTTTTTTGTTTTAACCTAAGTTGAGCGATTTTATGACGCAGATATCAGCACATATCTGCGTCATAAAATCGCTCAACTTAGGTTTAAGGAAGGTTCAAGTTTTGCAAGAAGTAGTTCTGCCTTTTTTCTGTCAAGATTGGTAGCCTTTTGCAAGGTGAAAATTTTTTTCAATACTAAACGGGCTTGGCTAATTTTTTTTGTATTTGCAAGAAGTTCGCCGTGGAGCAGGATTGCCCTGATATGATGAACTTTGATTCTTAAACATTGCCTGAGGGCATCGCTGGCTTCGCCGAACTTTTGCTGGTGCTTTAAGGCTCGTCCATAACGATACCAGCAGTCTGCTGATCGTTCATTAATTGATAAAGCCTTTTTAAGCAACATGTTGCCAGTTTCTGTACCTTCCCCATGTTCAATATACAGCAAACCAAGCATACTCATGCTGTCTGGATCATGAGCATGAAGCTGGAGGGCGTGTTGCAATGATTTCATGGCTTCTTTTACGCAACCAGTTTCCCAAAAGGCCTCTCCCTGTAACCGGTAAAAAAGGAAACTTTTTTCCTGAGCTTCCTGCTGCCAAAGTTTAATAAAAGGCAGAGCCTGTTTATATTGACCTGCCTGGCAGTAGAGACGACTGAGCTGCTGGTAAACTTCCAGGCCATCTTTTCCGGTATGCCTCTGCACCTGGAAGGCTTTTTTGAAAAACTCAAGGGATAGATCGTCGTTACCCCGTACCTGCTGGGCGTAACCAAGATTTACAAGAGCCATGTAGTCGTCTGGTTGCTCTTTGATCACCTGCTGGAAAGTTTCAATGGCTTGTTTATACCTGTTCATCTTGATTAGAGATACTCCAAGGCTGTTGAGCAGGTTATGTTCTCCCGGTTTTAGTTGCAGACCCAGAGAATACTCTTTCACTGCCTGTCTGAAGTCTCCTTCATCAAAGTACCAGTCGCCGCTAATATTAAGGGTCAAGTGATCAAAAGAGACAAGCCTGGCAGAATCGTAGAAGCTGCCATGCATTATTGCCTTACGGCAGTTACGAATTGTATCTGTTTTGCTAAATTGCAGGCAGGGATAGTAACAACTGCCAACGGCCATGGATATTTTCCCTGTTTTTTTGACTTTCTCTATTAGATACCTGATGCGATCTTCAAATGCAAAGGGGGTTGCAGATGGAAATAAAACAAAAACCTGGTTAACTGTATTGGCAACCAGTTGTTGCCGATCAGTTAGAAAAGGAGTTAGATGGTCAGCTAGGGAGATTTTATTTTTGCCTGTTTTAGCCTGAAAAATGGCGAGACCAAAGCAATCAAGCCCCAACCACTTTCTGCGTAATTTTCTCAGGATTCCTGCCTCGGGCAGGGCAAAGGGAAGATGCTCAAGTTTCTTTAGGGCGGCAATGTCGCATATCCCATAGGGACCCCGTCGTTCAGCCATTTGAAGAGCCTGCCATAGTTGTTCCCGTATCCCGGGGTTACTGTTGGTGATTCCGCAGGCAATATGTACTTTTTGGATAGCTTCTCTTCTTAGTGAGCGTTGGAGGGTGTGTCCAAAAGAAATTCTCTGATGATGATCTTTTTTGTTTGTCAATAAAGCAAATATCCCCTGTCCTCCAAAAAAAAGGATACCCTGACTGACTGCCGCAAAAAAATCAGATAATGTCTGGATTTTACGCAAACTGTTAGCTGCAGTCCGTCTTGCAAACGAGAGATTGATTAAAAAAAGGGCATATTGCTCGTTTTTACCTGTTGCCTGCAGAAAATAATCAAGAGCCCGGCTGTTGTGTAGACCTGTAACAGGATCAATACAGGTTTCCCTGACCAGCATTATCTGTTTATGCAGGGTATCCTGGAATTCAGCTAACCAGGAACTGGATAATTTCTTTAATAATGATTGTGCTTTGTCTGGAGAAGTAAAGACAAAAAAGACCTGTCCTCCATCCTCAAGCAGTTGGGGGATGATGAGAGTTCCCTGCTGATAGACAGGGGCATTGGTCTGGGCGGCCTTATCTGTGATTTCAGCTAATGGTTCAGGGATTAGATGATCTTGTACCAATACGGTGGTTTTTTGTCCTGTTAGATAGAGTTTTACGCTCACCGGCACGGGAAACATTTCCTGGGCTGCCTGTCCAAATCGTTGGCTCAGCAGGGTGCAGTCATTGATGCTCAGTTGCTCTCTGGGGGCAGGGGGTGTTATTCCGGTTATCATGGGGATAAGATATTAAGTAGAGACCTGTGGATTGTACTTATCTCGTCATCGGCTGTAGTGCGAAGATCCAAGATTAGACGGTTGTCTTCAATGCGGGCTATGACAGGAATACTCTGCTGACGAAGCTTAAGTTCCAGTGCATTTACTTTAAGGTGTTTTGGCTCAATGCTCAGAGCGGCACTGGGAAGATTCTGTTCCGGCATGGCCCCTCCACCCACTCTTGATGATGTTTTAATAAGGCTAAATTGGTATTTATCATCTAGATCTTCACGGAGCAGGTGCAGTAATCGCTCAGCCCTTTTCCGTACAGTTTCCACGGAGGTGGAAATCATGGATAGAGTTGGGATGGTTTGCAACGCCTTTTCCTCATCTAAGTAAATGCGGAGGATTGATTCCAGCCCTGCCAGGGTGAATTTATCTATTCGCAGAGCCCGGTTGAGAGGATTCTTTTTGATGGTTTCTATAATCTCCTTTCTGCCGACAATAATGCCAGCCTGCGGGCCGCCAAGTAATTTATCACCACTAAAAGTCACCACATCAACTCCGGATGCCACTGTTTCTTGAACTGTAGGCTCTTTCATGAGTCCGAACTTGCTGAGATCAACGAGACAGCCGGAACCGAGGTCCTCCATCACTGGTATTTTGTTCTGTTTTCCCAGGGCAACCAGTTCTTCATTGCTGACTTCACTTGTAAAACCAATGATTCGGTAATTGCTGCAATGAACCTTGAGCAACAACCCGG
>CAYRGM010000141.1:0-5453 GCA_964423765.1 uncultured Desulfobulbaceae bacterium | reverse complement strand
TAACCTCGGCTCTGCCAAAGCACTATGACTTGTATATCTGTGTTTTTACCTCGCAATCTGGTTCTGTTTTTTGACTTTTTACGAGTTCACCTTACTTGACCATTCCACCTTTTGATTTCATTTTACGCAAATAGTGACTTGGAGAGATATTGTGATATTCTTGGAAATTTTTGCAGAAATGACTAATGCTTGAATATCCGACCTCATAAGTTACTTCAGTAACATTCATTCCACCTTCAGTTAAGAGAGATTTTGCCTTTGCCAGACGAGCTTCGCGAAGGTGGTTGAATATTGTTGTTCCGAAAAGTTCACGAAATAAAACATTTAACCTGGAATGATGGATTCCAACTTTACTTGCTATATCGAGCAAGGTTGGCGGATTTGCCAAATTATGTTTAACCAGTTCTCTGGCAAGGTGTACTTTCTCAATTTCGGATGGCAGTAAAGTCGTTTTTCTTTGTGAACATGCTGGGGATGGTGCAAGTTGTGCCAGGCTATGGGTCATAAGTTCAAGAACCTTGCTCTCAAAATACATGTGTTGCAACGAGCCTTGATACGGGCAGTCAAATATCTGTTGAATAGCCATATTGGCAAATGAAGGCAAGGTTAATATTTGATAATACGACCGTTTGCAGATACCGTTAATAATATCACGCATATTGGCTGGAATCATGTCCTGCTCCCCTGCCATCAAACTTTTGCACAGTGAAGGTTCAACATATATTCCTACACCGATAACAGTTGTTCCCGCCGGTGGCACTGCAATCCCGCTCCACTTTGTTGGCATATAAGTGATAACGCAGTGTCCGGGCATGGCCCCTTTGAACTTCTTTCTGACATTATCATTACCATAGTCAAGGCCGTAATTCATTGCCCCTGACAAACAATAAGTAAAGCTTATTGCCGTAAAGTCAAATGCAAAATCTACGGCAACACTTTCTGTCAGCCTGTAATTCGAAATTCCGAGGGCAAGACCCGGTTTAAGTTTGATTACCTGTATATACCCCTCTCCGACTTCCTCCCGTAGTTTCCAGGATACCTCCGATCCATTCTGACCACTCATGATTTGGTTGATATCATGATGATCAGCAAAAAGTTTTTCCATTTCGATGCTTGCTGCTCCTTTGGACATATTTTCTTCTCGTAACAGTTTCACCATCAAGGATATTTTACCATTACCATGTATCAATAACTACTCTAACTATGATAAGTCAAGCCAATATTATTTAACTAAAAAAAATCAACATACCTAAACTTTTTACTCCTATTCGCGATATTTTTTATTGATCAAGGAGATTGATCACCGGTGCACTTGGAGAATGGTAGTGTAGATAAATCCCTCCCTTTCGCCAAAGCTGCGGATAGGTACAAGGTTACCAGAAAAGCCAGAAGGAGGGACAGATTTTTGGGAATACTTTTCAACTCACTTCCTTGTCATATCTTTTACCGCTAAAGATATATCTCCAACAGTTAGCCGACGGCTAAGATATTTGTTACCATGAATTATATTTGATTAAGGCAATATAGTGCCGAAAATCGTAACAGAAGAGGTTAGTTAAGTGGTATAATTGAATAACAAGCAAAAGAGGAGACATAAAGTGAAGAAAAATAAGCTGAAGTTCTGCAGTGCAGCGACAATGTTTGCGGGATTATGTTGTTTTGTGTTTACAGTCCAAGCCGCAGAGAAACCCGAAAAAGAGCTGAAGGTTGCTGACCTGCAGAAAACAGAACAATATACATACGGCTTGGAGCCAGTTGTAGTCACAGCACGAAAGCGGCCGGAAAAATTGCAGGAAGTTCCGATATCCATAACCACCATCACCAAGAACGAAATAATCAACACTGGTCTCAAGGGTATGGACAAAGTAATGATGATGACTCCAGGTCTCTTTGGCATGCAATCTCCACAATCCACATCCAGTGCGTTTAACATTCGCGGGGTCGGCACCTTGGGTGGAGGCAGCGGCTGGGAAGATGGCACCATCAGTGCCTATGTGGATGGGGTGCCAATACCCATAGGTCAGCTTGACAACTATATGCTCGACATCATGCAAATTGAAGTTTTACGCGGCCCCCAAGGAACTCTGTTCGGAAAAACGGCTCTGGGTGGGGTAATCAACATTACGACCATCCCACCTTCCAGTGTGTTTGAAGCCAGCTTAGGAGGAACACTGGGTACTTTGGGTAGGCATGGGGCAAACGCCATGGTTACCGGACCAATCATAGACGATAAACTTAATGCACGCCTGTTTGTTAACATGGAATCCCGCGATGGTGTTATTGAAAACATAGCAACCGGGGATAATCTCGGCGATATCGACCGACTATATGGTCGTGTTTCACTTGAAGCCTTCTGGACAGACAGCTTCAACAGCCGCTTGAATATCAGTTATGACAAACTGGACAACAACGATAATATCTTCGTCATGATGGACGGTTTTAACCAGGTAGATACCAATGAATCTTTGTTCGAGAAGCGGGACACCTTTTCCATCGGCCTGATCAATAAAGTTGCCCTGACCGATGCTGTCATGCTGAATCTTGTGACCGGTCTTAATATTATCGACTTCCACTCTCGCACCCTTCAGCCTGGAGTAGCTGGAGCTCTACTGGATATTCAAGATACAGAGTATCATTTCAACCAAGAAATTCGTCTTGACAGTGAGATAGGTAAGCTGGAATGGACAACTGGTTTGTTTGGTTCTTACTTCAAGCGAGACATCTATTTCGTCCCGGACGGTAAACAATTTATCAATGAAGGAAAACAGACAGCAACATCCATGGCTGTTTTCGGTGAAGGCACATATGCATTAACCAACACATTCAAGTTAACAGCAGGTCTGCGCTTAAATCAGGACAAACGTTCTGTCGATGAAACCGTTACACATCAGGGGTTTTCCCCCTTTGTCATGCCTTTCACCAACCGGATGGATGAAGATAAGACCTATGAGGACTGGAATGGCCGTGTGGTTTTGACATACATTCCCAGCGAAAATCATACTCTCTTTGCTTCAATCAGTCGGGGTTACAAACCTGGCGGCTATCAGATGTATCATAATACCGCCATGGTCGGCTTAGATCGTAGGACACCCGATTTCAGTGAAAGCACATCAGTCTCATCAGAGTTAGGGTACAAGGGGCTTTTTCTTGATCAACGGATAGGTTTTGATGCCTCTGTTTTCTATATCACAACGGAAGGTGAGAATATCTTGGGTTTTAGCCCCACCACCATGCAGAGCATCTTCTACAATGTGGACAGCAAGTCCTATGGCTTTGAACTATCCTCTAAAGCTCGCATAACAAAAGGTCTGACCCTGGGAGGCAATCTTGCCATAATTCGTGCCGTTTTAACGGAAGATAAACTTTTGTTTCCAGCATTTCCCATGTTTGGAATGCCCGACGAGACCTGGGTCTACAAAGATGCTCAACTTCCGAATGTCCCGCGTTATTCCTACCATCTGTTTATGGAATATAGCCAGGCCATGTCCGTCTTTGGTAATGAGATGAGTGGTTTTATGCGTGCCGATTATGGTTGGCAAAGCAAAATTTGGTTTGACGCCACACATGTGGCCCAAAACGACCCATATGGAGTTTTTAACCTTCGTGCGGGTATGGAAAATAATGATTTTCGTATCATTGTTTACGGCGACAATCTTACAGACGAAGAATACTTCACCTACGGCATGGGGGCTGGAGCTATGGAGGTCGGCTTTCCGGCCAGAGGCCGCGAGGTGGGAGTAAAGCTCACCATGTTCTTTTAGAGAGGAGGCTGAGTGTCTTGTGCGGGTAGTTCTACTTTGGACAAACCCGTAAACGGGGCAGCTTTTTGCCGCAATAGGCTGGACGTGGGCGGGCCGGTATCCCCGCTCACGGTCCACCCTATCAGTAAACTAAGAGGACTCTCGCTCCACACGCCTGGCACCACCGGGATGAGTCCTCATTCATTATCTGAAATATTTAAACATGAAGCGCTATGTCAGCTCTGATTCAGTTAGTTAGAAAACGGACACTGCTGCTGTTTATCGCAGTACTCTCATCAATGCTTGGAACCTTTCTTAAGCTTGCTCCGTTATTGGCAATCTATTTTCTGACCCTGGAGGTTATGCCGGGTACACCATCCCGTGAGACCATTCAGCTTATTATCGTATGGACTATGATTGCCATGGCTTTGAGGTGGATATTGCTGGCATGCGGCAACTCTTTCGCACATGTTGCGGCATATAACCTGCTGTATGACTTGAGGATTGAAATCGCCCGCCGTCTCACCCTGCTTCCTCTCGGATATGTGCTGCAAAAGGATTCCGGCGACTTAAAACGTGTATTGCAGGAAGATATCGAGCGGTTGGAAATGTTTCTGGGACATATGCTTCCTGATGTATCGGCCGCGGTTGCGATGATTTTCGCAGGCGGAATAATACTCTTTATGTTTGATCCGGTTCTTGCCTGTGCGGCATTTGCTCCGTTACCGATCGCATTGGGACTGCAGGCAATACTGTGGCGTGGTGCACAACCAGTCATGGACGCTTATTTCCATGCCGCAGGGAGAATGAATGCCAACATTGTTGAGTTCATCCGTGCCATCCCCGTTATCAAGGTATTTGGCCGCAAAGGGGCAGCCATGAATGAATTGAAATCCTCAATCCTGGACTTTCAGAAGATTGTTGCGGATTTCTCCCATAAATTCGTGCCAGTATGGGCGGGATACATTGTCGTAGTGGGATCGGGTTTACTTTTCATTCTGCCGGTGGGAGGGTGGAGGTTAATCAGCGGTACGACCGATGTGGCAACCTTTGTATTGTTCATGTTGATTGGAGTCGGCCTGATGCAGAACCTGGTTGAAATAATGAGTTTTGGTAACCAAATGCGGGGTCTGCTGACCGGTTTTCAACGGATTCAGGGCATTATGACCGCCCCCGTGCTGGAAACCAGAGAAATCACCAAAGAACCTGTCATATATGACCTGTCGTTTGACAATGTTTCTTTCAATTATGAAAACGGGAAGCCTGTCCTGAATAGTTTGAGTTTTACCTGCCGGGCGGGACAGACCACTGCCCTTGTCGGTCCAAGTGGTGCAGGCAAAAGCACTCTTGCCCAACTCGCTGTCCGCTTCTGGGACCCCTCTGAAGGAGCCGTCTCCATCGGCGGGGTTTCCTTAAAAGACATGAGTACAGAGCTTTTAAATACCCTGACGGCCAGCGTGTTCCAGGATGTGTTTCTTTTCCAGGATACAATTTTTGGAAATATCCGTGTAGGTCGTCAGGATGCGAGCCGGGATGATGTCATCAATGCTGCCAGGGCAGCACATATCCATGATTTTATTATCTCTCTTCCGGATGGCTATGATACGATACTTGGCGAACGGGGTGCCCGTCTCTCCGGCGGGCAGAAGCAGCGCATCTCCATTGCCAGGGCTATCTTGAAGAATGCCCCCATAATCATTCTGGACGAGGCCC
>CAYRGM010000140.1:0-5477 GCA_964423765.1 uncultured Desulfobulbaceae bacterium | reverse complement strand
CCACAGTTGGATCACCAACAGGAGAAAAATCCCCATCCGCAGCGACTGCCATCACCCTGAGTTGTACATCTGTTCTTTGCTGAGGTGCCTTCCATCCAAATCTCCACACCACTCTTTCAGAGCCTTCTATCGTGTGGGTTAGGATAGAATTGGAAAGTTGAGTGTTCTTCTCATCTCTCACAATTAATTCCCCAGCAGTCACCCCAACGGCAAATCCGCCTTGAACTTTACTGATACTCTCTATTGAGCTATCAACCGTCAATACGAGGCTATATATTTCGCCGGGCTCATACATCTCTGGTATTCCCGTGACCTTTAATATCGTCTCGTGTTCGTCAATTACTCGATGGCAGATGAAACATTCAAAGTTTGGGGAACTATTTTGAAAGCCGTGCCCCATAGATACAACCATCCCGACTAAAACAAAGGGAGCCAACACCAACAATATCAATTTTTTCATTACACACCTCTTTTTTTGCTATACTCTCTGCTTTTGGATATTGATTTTATTCCATATTCCGGAAAGGATTTTTCTAACTATTTGACGATACTGAATAACTCATTTTTTAAGATAAGATATAGGTAACTATTCAGCTACACTCCATCTTCATCCATTTTGAGCTTCTTGAGTATCATTAGTACGCTGCAAAGCTCAAACGAATAGGTAAGCGAGGAACGAGACTCCGTGAAGCACATCTGAACAGTTACAGCCCAAGGTTATGGGAGTTTGTTCAGCTCGCTGAATAGTTACAGATGTAGTCCATAAAAATCAAAACTTTAATCCAATGAAATAAATGAATTATAAGAATAAAGGTTGGTTTTCTGGAAAATGGGCTTTGCAATTCACAGAGTCTAACCTGAATTGAGCGATTTGATGACGAAGATATGTGCTGACATCTCGCCGTTGCACTGCTGTGTGCCAAGGTTTTTCGAAAACCGCAGGTATACCCGTTGGTCTGTTGAGGATTTTCTTAGAAGCCTTGGCGTGCAAGAGATCGGTGCAGATCAAGTTATAAAATCTCTCAACTCAGGTCTAAGGTAAATTTTAATAGGCAGGGCATTGCACCCTGCCTATTAAAATTAGATAATTACCTTACAGGCCCAACACCTATAAAGTGATCCACTGATACTGGTGTTCTCATTTTTGTTTCAGGACCTATTGCATCCTGCAGTATTTCGATTCCTTGCATTGAACGAATCATTGATGTATTAAGAGATTCCTTTGCCTGATCAATATGATGGAAGCCCCCAGATACTTCAGCGGTCCACCATTCCCAGTGAATGTGAGCCTGCTCATGTTTTTTCCTTGCTTCATTCAAAACACTCTCATCTACACCCGCTGCCTTTGCTTCAGTGAATTTGCCTATAAGGTGTGCAAGCCAAAACTCAGCCTTCCTTACCTTGCCCCTCAGATGGGTCTGAACTGAATCTATCACATATATAGCTTGGGTTTCAGTCCAATCAGCGTGACATTGCAGGCAGGTCTCTGTGATACGATGCTTCGGATTTGTCTGCCAGTGAGAGGTGAAGGCTACCCCTGTCCTTTCGTCTATAACTCTAGGCATGTGGCAGTCTTTACAGCTAACTCCTGCCTTATGGTGCGGTGAGTTCCAGAAAGTCTCTACATCCGGATGCTGGGGTTTAATGAGAGCAGCACCTGTAATGCCATGCCTAAAGTCTCTGAAGTCTATGCGGTCGTAGTCAGCCATGATATTCCAGATATCCACCATTGGAAAGTAGTTAGACCTCCGATCAGCCATTGTTACCCTTTCGCCTGTCGTAGGACTAAAGCCCGGATTGCAATTATACTCTACATGGCACTGAGCACACATAAGAACTGAGTCAGGCCTCTCAAGTTTTGCGATTTTTCTGGTAAATCCTCTCAATCCCATCTCAAAGACCTCAATTTCAGTCCTATTCGGATCGTTATGCCACAGGGTATCGCCTTCAGGTCTTGTAAGAGCATCTATGAGCGCATGTTGCACAATTCTTGGTCTTGCTGAATGAGGATCATGACACATGAAGCAATTCATAGGGTGCTGAAGATATTTCACAAACTCGGTCACATCTGATGTTCTGTCCCACCTAGCACCCTGGTACGGGTCTCCTAAGAATGCCCAATCAAGAATATGATCTTGTGTTTTGCAGTTTAGGCATACAGGATTGGCAAATGCACCAGTGCCATGCTTGAACACCCCGTGTTCGCCACCCGGAAATGCATCGTAGACCACATCCCACAGCTTCAAGTCTCCATAAAGGGCAAGGTATGCCCAGCCGGCTATGGGTTGAAACCTTCCGCCGTATGCCCTATCAATCAGAAGATGGTCAATAAGCATAAATGAATGAGACCTCTGCATATTATGTTCCCTTGTAAATCCATGGGGCATCAAAAGAAGGTCAAGCCCCGCCGCCTTTTCCGCTGGCTGCGATTTTTCGTCTCTTCCAAGACTATCCCAGTTCATAGTGAAAAAGGCGTCATACTGTAAAAAATGGCAGGCAGCACAGGCCATCTGGTCCACTCTCGTATCTGGCCTAAATGTCATATCTTTAATATGATTGTCAAGACCTGAATGGCAACTGATACAGTTAACCGATGCATGCATGCCACCTGCATGAAACTCCGCGATATTAGCATGACAGGCATAGCATGTCTGCACATCTACCGGCATTCCAACCCTTGCCGCAGCTTTAGCGTCCGGGGGACTAGGCCCTACGAAATTCCACGCCGCGACAAGGGTAACCGTCGCGACCAACATCCCAAATAAAGCGTATGATCTTCTACTCATAATTGCACCTCCATTTTAAAATCCTCCAAATTTTCTGCCGACAAGACAGCACGGATACTCCAAAAAATTCACATCATACCTCACCTCACCTCCCCTTTTTTTCTTAACTCCCCTATCCGTACTTACCTGCTATAGCAGGGTATATTCGGATTTTACCACCTAAACCCTGCACGCTGAATATGAGAAAAAATAATTTGATGCATAAAAACAACATGTTGAAATCGTCTATAACAAGAAAAACAATAACATCAGCACCTTGTGCAATTTAAGAAATTTCTATTGTAGCAATTTTGTCAGCTACTCCCGGATAAAAACCAAGTAACTATCTGATTTTTAAGCAATTACTCTTTTAATGTTTACGAAAACTAAAAAACTAACTACTTGATTTTACGGTATTTATTGCCTATCCGGGAATCGTTGCAATTTTGTGCCATTTTTGACACGTCATAAATAGTTGAAAAACCAATAAAAATCAAACCTACCACCACTTTTGAAGAAGTTACATAAACATACAGATTGTTCAGTTCACTTGTTTGGTGAAGAATATTTTTCTCATATTCAGCACCCTTCGGGATTGGCAATTTCACCAAATCTGCTTTGCTGCCAAAGGACTTGAAGTTGCTAAGATGTCTGCACCCTTGGCAATCCGGCAGGTAAGGGTTCGAACTTACCAATTGCAGGATTTAGGTTCTAATATTTGACAAGAGTAATGCTAATATTGGAAAGCAAAAATCATTCCAATCGTGAACCCCCCCTGTTTTCGTAGAGTATTGCCGAAAACAGCAAGAAAGTGTAACCTGCTGGTAACACCAACCTGCCGACAAGTGTTGCCAAACAGTAACATCAGCCAAATTGCGGGCAAATAAATTACAGGGACACCATACTTAGTTGCCCTGCAATTGGTACGCTGCACCGAACTGCTCGGAGTCTCCGCTTCGCTTCGCTTACCTGTCCAAAACTGAGGCACCCTGTAAAAGCTTACAATGCATCGTTTTCATACTAGTTTTACTTTGTACCCCGTGATTGGTTACATTTGTATTGATCAAGTCCTCGAATTGTAAATGGTTTTTTGCTGTTTACTGCCAATTCCCAGTCAGCAAGCAAATCCTCTTGATGAATTAAAATCCAGGCAACGACCAGCTTGTGTTTTTTGGACGGGTGCAGTGATTCGTTGAGACCTAAATCCTGCACGCTTAATATGAGAAAAAATAATTTAATTGATAAAAACAACGCGTTACTTACGCAAACACACAGTTCAGTTCACTTGTCTGGTGAATAATATTTTTTCTCATATTCAGTGCCCTGTACCCTTGGCAATCTGGCAGGTAAGCACAGACTCCGAACTTACCAATTGCAGGATTTAGGTTTCGGCTTGTGAGATACTTCGGCTGGTATTCAAACCGGATGCGGGGCGAACGATCCAAACTCCTCTATTCTTCGCTCCCTGAACCTTTCCGCTGATGGTGCTGAAAACCTTGCAGAATAGAGGGATTTAGAGTTTCTCCGGAAAAACCTTGACTTCCGCCAGCTTATTCTGTACTTCTGCTCGTTGTTTTCGTGGATGTTGCGGGCAAATGAAGAACCCGTTGTTTATACGGCGGTTAAACAGCCGGAAAAAAGGATGTCACCGAAGATGACAATGGGGTATAATGAGGGGCTGTTTTTCGTTGATTCATGCAAGAGTATCCTCGATTTCATCTCTGATCTTTCCTGTCAACACCCAACCCGGAAAGCGATCGCTTATCACCGATTGGCAAGTACGAAATTGTTATCGGCCTGGAAGTACATGCACAGCTTTTAACAGAGACAAAGAAGCCCAAAACGGTATCAAACTGGATTTTTCGCAGTTTTCGAGAAATAAATACTTGCAATATCAACAACTTAAAAATTGATTTTTCCAAAAAATGGGCTAAATCAACAGACTCATATAGATGGTATTGCTGATCTTGTCAGGGAGTGGTTACCAGGAAAAAGGAAGGCGCCAAAAGCAGCATTGAAAAAACTGAACGACTATTTTGGTGATCATTCTAAATTTCAGTATCGTACTTTTAGTGAGCAGGGCTTACCCACAGGCAGTGGAACTGTCGAAAGTGCCATTCGACGAGTTATCAATCTTCGCATCAAGGGAACTGGATTGTTTTGGAAAAAAGACAATGCAGAGAATATAATCTTGTTACGCTCATTGGTACTCACCGGCAAACTAAGAAATGCTTGACGTGTTGTCTCTGGAAAAGTTAAGAATATGTATTACAATAATACACTTACTGACTTGCAGATGGCGGCTTAAGCTATGTCACTTTTTTGTATTGCACCATTATCAGGGGTCAGGGAAAGAAGTACAAAAAATTGTCCGAAAAACAGGGCGTTTACAAGGTCTGTAAAGAGAAAATTATATCAACAAAGGAGGTGAGAATATGAGGTTTTTAACGGCCGTATTGACTGTTTTGGTAGCATTTGTTTTCATAGGCGTTGTTATGGCTGTTACCCCGGGGAACAAGGTAGAATATGCAGGAGGACCTCTGGGTAAGGTTGTATTTGACGGTCGGTTCCATGCTGACAAGGGAATGGGGTGTTTTGATTGCCACCCAGGTCTGTTTCAGATGGGAATGGACGCGAGGATAACAATGGAAAATCATTTTGATGGAAAAAGTTACTGTTTTGCATGTCACAATGCCGCAAAGGCATTTGGAA
>CAYRGM010000139.1:0-5510 GCA_964423765.1 uncultured Desulfobulbaceae bacterium | reverse complement strand
TATAAGGCCATGCCAGTTTCTTGAAATCGGGAAGTTATTAATTTTACATTCCATTATGATATCTCGTAAGCGTTCACCAGCATTTCATTTAAGCCTTGTAGATTTTGTAATTATTTTCCTCATATATTTTTGCCATAGTTTGTCATTGACAATTATATTAGCGATTGGTAACTTGACGATATGATAAAATGTTTTACGGTATAAAAAAATTATCCTGAGTGAATAATGAAAGCATCGGTAATACAAACATCTCTTGAACTTCTGGTGGACTTGCAGCAACCTGTTTTTTTATGGGGTCCTCCTGGAGTTGGCAAAAGTGAAATAGTCAAGCAAACTGCTGAAACAAAAGGGCTGGACCTTATAGATGTCCGGGCAATCTTGTTGGATCCCGTTGATTTACGGGGGTTGCCCAGGATCACTGCGGACGGACTTTCTGAATGGTGTACACCTTCTTTTTTTCCACAAAACGGCAAGGGAATCCTTTTTCTGGATGAACTTAATGCTGCCCCTCCTCTGGTACAGGCTTCATGTTATCAGCTGATTTTGGATCGTTGCCTTGGTGAATATCAACTGCCGGATGGTTGGTCAATTATAGCCGCAGGTAACAGGGAAAGCGATCGGGCAGTCACTCACAGGATGCCCTCAGCCCTTGCGAACCGTTTTGTGCATATTAACTTTTCAGTTGACTGTGATGAGTGGTTGGAATGGGCGGTAAGAGAGGGGATTTCCCCTGAAATAATAGCTTTTCTTCGCTTTCGCCCGGCTCTTCTGCATGATTTTGATCCTGAAAAAGATTCCAAGGCTTTTCCTTCGCCCCGGACCTGGGAATTTGCTTCTAATCTGATCAGGAGTATCAAAAGACATGGCAATGATGATATTCAGCATGAACTGCTCTTGGGTACAATCGGCATGGGAGCAGCGACAGAGTTTACAGGGTTTATGAAAATATGGCATGAACTGCCTGAAGTTGAGGAGATCATTAATAATCCGGAAACAGTTGAACTCTCTCAGGATCCGGCGGTATTATTTGCCGTCTGTGAGATGGTCGGTCGAGCAGCTGAGCAAAAAACAGCGGATAAGATTATGGTTTTTGCAAGTCGTCTCCCTGATGAATTCAGTGTTTTATTAGTCAGGGAAGCGGTTCGACACTGTAATGATATTGCCAAAACAAGTTCATTTGCAACCTGGGCAAGGCATCATGCTGCTGTACTGGTCTGATATTAATGTGCAGGAGGACTGGTAACCGGTGAGTAAATATTAAGAAGAATATGGAATCAAACAGTAAAATGCAGGATAGAGAGAGCTATAATAAAATTCTTAAAGCCCGGACTTCTCTGGTGCTTAATCATCCTTTTTTTGCCTCCCTTGCTCTGCGGCTGACAGTACGGGAAGATTATAGTTGTCAAACCGTCTGGACAGATGGCAGTGTTTTTGCCTACAACCCCCATTATATCAAGATCCTGCCGGCAAATAAACTCGAAGGGCTGGCAGCCCATGTGGTTATGCACCCTGCCTGCAATCACCATAAGAGACGCCAGGGGCGGGACAAAAAAATGTGGAATCGTGCCTGTGATTATGCCATCAACGGAATACTGCTTGATGCCGGTATAACCTTGCCGGATGGATATCTTCATCATGGGCAATATCAGGATAAAAGTGCTGAAAATATTTATGAAATATTACGCAGTCAAGCAGGTGATGATGACTCTGACCAATCAACACAGGAAGAAGGAGAAGATAATAACCAGAATCAGGAACATTCAGAAGAAGAGGAAGAAAACAGGGTAGCAGGTAAGGAGGGAGGGGAGGGGGAAAGAGATCAGGAGGATCTTGCCTCTGATGGTGACCCCGGACTTTCCGGAGAGGTGCGGGATGAACCCAAAGGGGCAGCCATGGGGGATGGAGAAAGCACGGAAACAGATTGGGACGAGGCAATTATTCAGGCGGCTCATAATGCCAGGGAAATGGGGAAACTTCCCGGTGGACTTGCAAGACTTATCGAAAAGAAAATCAATCCAAGGCTTTGCTGGCAGGCACTCTTGTCTCGTTTTATAGAACGATCTGCCCGCTCTGATTATTCATGGGTAACTCCTAATAGGCGATATATTCATCAAAACCTTTATCTTCCTTCTTTGCAAAACAGCGAACTCTGTGAGGTGGTGGTTGCCATAGATACATCAGGGAGTATAAGAGATACGGAGTTGTCCCAGTTTGCTGCTGAGATTTCAGGAATTATGGAACAGTATCCGGCAACTATCCACCTGATTTATTGTGATCTGAAGATAACCCGTCATGAAACTTTTCAAAGAAGTGACCTGCCAATTACAATCATCCCCAAGGGCGGAGGCGGCACAGACTATCGGCCTGTGTTTAAGCTTGTTGACCGCTCCGGCATGAATCCGGCCTGCCTCATTTATATGACAGATATGGAATGTCTTGGTTTTCCCGATCGGCAGCCATCTTATCCGGTAATGTGGGTGAAAACCGGTGAGAATCAGAGAGAACCTCCCTTTGGTGAAGTACTTGTTATGGCTTCCGATTAATGAGACGAAAGAACAGAGTAAAACCTGAGTTGAGCGATTTTATAACTTGATCTGCACCGATCTCTTGCACGCCAAGGCTTCCCGAAAATCCTCAACAGACAAATGGGTATGCCTGTGGTTTTCGAAAAACCTTGGCACACAAGATATCGGCACATATCTGCGTCATAAAATCGCTCAATTCAGGTAAAATAATATTTTGAGAGTACGGCATGAAAATAAAATGGAAAATAAAGAAGAAAAGAGGTAATTATCGGGCAGGTTTGAATTATACTATTACCTTGGAAGAGTATGAAAGAGAACTCGCTGTTCATGCTGTCAATATCCGCAGTCTTATTCCTTTAATAACTGACTCAGACCAGAATTATTGTCTTCCCGGGTGTAATGAGCGTTCTCCGGACTGGAAACCGGAAGATTATCATTATATCAATGTCCCATACTTTAAGACCGGAGAATTGAGTAATTTTATCCGTTTGCCCTTTGAGGCATCAGGTTGTTACCACGAGGTGGAGCAATCTTTTCTGAAACTGCGAAATACCTATGAAGAAGTGGTTAAAGAGGCCTATGGCTGGGAACCAGTCAGTCGCGAAGATGAGCTTGATACTTCAAAAGAAACAAAAGAACATATTGCTGCCACAATTACAGCCGGCAGAATGCTGGCGTTGTCAGATGAAATATGACAGAACCCCGGAGAAAGAGTAATGGATACCATCACTGCTATTAAAGAAAGGAAAAGTATCAGGGCTTTTACGGATAAAGCTGTTTCCCGGGAGTTGATTACAGAAATAATTAATTCGGCAAGGTGGAGTCCATCATATAAAAATTCCCAGCCTTGGAAAATTGTTGTTGTTGCCGGCGAAAAAAAAGAAAAATTATCTGAAAAACTGCTTGGTCTTTTTGCTGAAGGGGTCAAACCAGAACCGGATTTTCCGCCGCCTGATTCCTGGCCGGAACGGGAACAGTCCCAGATTGATCGTCTTCTTGCCATGCGCAAGGAAGCAACTGGGCTTGATTTTTCAGATCCGCAAGTTGTTGCCATGGCTAAAAAGGCCAATTTTAATTTTTATGGGGCTCCCTGTGCTCTATATCTTTTTCAGGATAAATCGCTTGGTCCCTGGTCAATTTTTGATATTGGTATGTTTGCCCAAAGCCTGATGCTGACTGCCCATGTCAAGGGTCTTGGCACCGTTCCCCAGGCGTTTGCTACCGATTATGCTCCGCAGATCAAAGAGTTCCTTGATATTCCCCAATCAAAAAGAATAGTCCTGGCAATATCCATGGGCTGGCCGGATATGGACTCACCGGTCAATCAACTTAAAACCGACAGAATGGACATTGCCGATATTGTTCACTGGTTGGAATAGGAGACAGAGCTCAGATACATAAGGCGTGATAAAATCGCTTAATTCAGGTTTAATATTGGTGGTAATAAATACCGTTTAGTCGTTGAAATTCAGTATAGGGCAGGAATTGTTTGGGTAAAATTTATTGGAACATATGCTCAATACGATAAAATTAATGTCGAGAAGGTAAATGAATATTAAACCAATTCGCAATGACGAAGATTTACAAGAGGCTTTTCGCTATCTCGAGGGAATATATCAGGCTAAAGAAGGTACACCAGAAGCTGATGAAATGGAAATTATGGTTACCCTGATAGAGGCTTATGAAAACCAGCATTATCCCCTTAGTCTATCTGACCCTATTGAAGCCATCAAGTTCAGAATGGATCAGCAGGGACTGAAAGCTCAAGACCTTGAAATTTTTATTGGGAGTAGTGGAAGAGTATTTGAGGTGCTGAATCGTAAACATCCTTTGAGTATGCGTATGATAAAGCGTCTACATAACGGGTTGAATATCCCTTATGAAAGTTTATTGGCTGATGTTGCCTGAAATTGGTTAACCGTATAGGGTATGGGTACATCGACACATAACAATAGTATGCTGCACAGGTAGGTTTCAGAATGAACAAATAGGTAAGCGAGGAACGGGGGACTCCGTGAGGCACTGGATAAACGATTACAATATAAATACATTATTTTTTAAAAAAAGGAGATGATCATGAATGAAATTAAAGGTCTTTTTGGTAGTTTATTTGACTTGTCTTTCTCTGAATTAGTAACAACCAAAATTGTCAAAATTTTATATATTATTGCTATTGTATTATCAGGTTTAACAGCGTTATCCATGATTATAATGAGCTTTGTAGACAGTGCACCTGTGTTGCTTATTTTGTCACCCATAGTTCTCTTTTTTCTAATCTTATTTGCAAGAATATCGTTGGAGTTTATAATTGTAGTTTTTAAAATTGCAGAAAATACAAGCTATCTTGTTAACAAGGATAGCAATGGCTAAGTGACATAAATTAGCCGAACCTGATGTTTTGGGCATTCAGTAACCGATTGCAATGGGGTTGGGCTAAACCATCGCATTATATTACCTGAATTGAGCGATTTTATGACGCAGATATGTGCTGATCCGGCACTATATAGTGCCGGATTATGTGCCAAAACTTCTAAGAAAACCGCAGGCATACCCGTTGGTCTGTTGAGGATTTCCGGAAAGCCTTGGCGTGCAAGATATCTGTGCAGCACACAGTTAGAAAATCACGCAACTCAGGTGTAGCTTAATCGTATAACGATTTTGAACAGAGCTTCGAACAGGTGAGAGAGTAGATGTTTAAGAAGTGGGGTCAGGTCTCATCTTAAGACATTCTTTTTCCTTGATAAAGGGGGGGCAAGTCTGCCGTTGATTTTTAACAGTAAAATCAGAAAACACGGATACTGTCCGGCATTATAAGACAAAAATATTTCCTCTATTTTTTTAATTTTATCATAATCACGGATTTTCATGGTACAAATCACCCCTAATTGTAACATGTTGAAATGATAGAAAATAATGTTTTTTCAACAAAACACGGATTTCCATAACTGTCTGATATTGCAAGATATTATTTAGGGTACATTTTTA
>CAYRGM010000138.1:0-5565 GCA_964423765.1 uncultured Desulfobulbaceae bacterium | reverse complement strand
ATCATGCGATAAAAGATTGAATACATTCACCATAACCCTGTGAAGCGTGGTTATGCTGATCAGGCAGAACATTGGCGTTATTCGAGTGCAATAAATTATGCAGGGCAAGAAGGATTGTTGAAGATACAGTGCCAATGGTGAGTTAAGTAGGCATTCCCACGCAGAGCGTGGGAACGAGAGAACATGGAGCGTGGGAACGAGAGAATAGACCACCATGTGGTGGTCAGTGGATTTTTTTAACATAAGCACGGGGTCGGACCAAGCTAATATATTGATAAGTAAAGAAATCAGCCGAGAAAAAGGTCGATATTGGGGCTTAAAAGGCTCATTTTGTGGTCAAAAAGGTGGCTTTAAGCTTGCTCTGTCAAATATTGGGTCAGGGGGTCAGGGGTCTGGCCACGATAACTAGCCCAAAACACAATAATTCATTGTCGAAAACAGGCCATTTATGGGTCTATAATGGCGTTTACGACACCAAAAACAGCAATATAGAATTAGCCGGCAAAAATCGTCGAGCCAGCACATTCAGTTGACCTTCAAAGTTCAATCGGTTTCCAAGTAAAACTTCACATCAAAAGTTACTTTAACGGATGAGGCTGGCCAGGGTGTCTTGCTAACCAGACGCTGCACCTGACCGCCAACAGCGTTTGGTTTTTTCAAGGTTTTTATTCCCATCAAAATTTTATGGTTCTTCAAAGCTCTGTAGTGTTGGCGGCAGGTGAGCTCAATCGTTATGCTTCAAAAACAACAACATTACTTGACAAATAATACAATGGAGAATTCATGAATGAGAACAGAACAGAACAGAACAGAAATGTAAGATCTGTGGCAGCTCATTTCTGACGATCTATGCACACACGGCAAAATGCAATAAATGTGGTGTATTGCTGTACTGAAGTTTCCCGATTTTATTTTTATGGCAAATCTTCCAAAACATTGTATCTTGCTGAAATATTGGATATTTATCTTGAGGGACAGGATTCGTGCGTTAAGGAATAATAAAATGGGGTTTTGTTAGTTGCATGGCAAACACCGCAAAAAATAAATTCATTCCCCTGCTGTGGTGTGTCACAGCAGTTTAAGAAGCTTTGAAAAGCGGGAAACTTCAGTTGCTGTATTATCCGTATCCAAAAGATGATAGTTCGCTAGTGTCAAGTGGCGAAGGAAAAAGTTGGCCAAGAGAAAAGGTTTTAGACTGGTATTCAAAAGCATCTTTTTATAACCATACTAATTTCACTAATATGGTTAATTTTGCAATGGATGAATCATACAAAGGAAAGAAACTTGACATCCTTGATTACGGTGGTGGCGGTGGCGGTGGACAATTTGCTCTCATCTGTAAATCACTTTTTCCAGAAAGCAACGTATATATTACTGACATTAGCGATGAAGCATTACTCGAAGAATGGAGTACATTAAATATGCAAATTCCTTTTAAGGATTTTGGTAATGATGACAGAAAATTTGATTATATTTTTTTGAATGATGTCTTTGAACATGTCAGTGATCCTCTATTTGTGCTTAAACAATTGTCAGGCAAGCTAAAAAGTGGTGGAAAATTGTTTATAGACACACCTAAACAATTTTGGATATACCCAATTACGAAATTGATCTCAAAGTCTCTGTATACGAAAGTCCTTAAAGGTACTGTATCTACTTCGCACTTGCAAATCTGGTCTAAACAGTCCTTTAAGTTAGTTGTAAAAGAAAGCAGTTTAAAAATACACAAATATGAAGAATCAAGCGAATACACTATGCCACCAGACTTTTACATGAAGAATATGGGCATTAAAAATCCAATATTGAAACTGGTTGGCAGAATCTTTTACAGAAATGCAAAATGGCTAGCAAAGAATAAAATTGTATGCGTATTATCAAGCGCAAAAGCATAACAAAAGCATACAGCGGACAGTTAAAAGCGACGTTTCGCTTCGCTACACTCTGCTTTTAACTGCCGCTGATGTGTTTTGTGCATAATAGAAATCATTCATGAGGAATATCCTCACCTCTTTTCCTGCCTCTATTAATTTTCCAGCTAAGCGCAGTCCATTCCAAGTCACATCAGTGGTGTCATAAGGTTTATGGTTAAAAATTAGCAGGATTTTCATTTTTGTCTCCTTTTCAGTTTGTAGATTAGTAAACATCACCAAAGGGATAAATTTGCAGTAAACGACTTGCTACAAATTTATACCCTTGGTGAATGTTTATCTTTTTTGCGGTGTTTGCCATGCAGCTAACAAAATCCTATTTTATTATCCCTTGACGGTAGTACATCATACAAAGTAATAAAGGGTTTCTTTTTATGCAAACAGAAAATATTGATTAAACCTTTATTGAGCTATAGTAGATATCTATATCGATATCAGGGAAATGCATTCTTTTCCGGTATCAATGGGGGCAGGCTCGATTGATTATGCAGTAGCGGATGATAGAAAACTGCACCGTGTTTGGCAGAGGAAAAGAATAATTTTTCCAGGTATTATAATCCGACCGGCAGTGATCTTAAAGGGTTTGTCGCTAAACAACCTGCAAATTCACAATAAGGAAAAATCATTATGGATATTCACCGTCTGGAAGTCTTTTGTAAGCTGGTGGACCTAAGCAGTTTTACCAAGGCGGCGGAAGCGGCCTTTTTATCACAGCCCACGGTAAGCGAACTTATCCGTACCCTGGAAGTGGAGCTCAATGAAAAACTGGTGGACAGACTGGGTCGACAAGTTCTGCCCACGCCGGCCGGGAAAATACTCTATCAATATGCCCGCAAAATTATCCAGATGCGGGACGAAGCAGTCCAGGCCATTGGAAACTATAAAGGCAATGTTAGCGGTCACCTCTTGATCGGTGCCGGCACCATTCCCGGCACCTATATCCTTCCTGAAATTATCGGTCTCTTTAAAAGCCGTTACCATGATATTCAAATCACTCTGAAAATTTCAAGCTCGCGCCTGATCGATAAAATGGTGATGAGCGGTGAGGTGGAATTTGGTGTTGTCGGTGCTAAGTGGAATGACTATGGCCTGGAATGGCAGGAGATCTTTGCAGACGAACTGGTGTTAACCGTTCACCCCGATCACCCCTGGGCCCGTGAAAAATTAATCCCCCTTACAAAGCTTGCAACCGAACCGATCATTATCCGCGAAAGGAATTCCGGTACCCAGAAAGTTATGGCAGAAATCCTTGGCAAACACGGTCTTGATGTCTCCCGGATGAAGATCATTGCCGAAATGGGCAGCACGGAAGCCGTCCGGCAGAGTGTCAAGGCCAAAATAGGAGTTGCCATCTTGTCAAGGAAGGCAGTGATAGAAGATGTTTCCTGTGGTTCACTGATTGAAGTGCCAATCAAGGAGGTGCAGTTTAAAAGGCCCTTTTACCTGATCCAAAGGAAAAAACGAAACCTGTCTCCGGTATGTATGGTTTTTCTTGATTTTCTGCGGTCAGCCAATGGCAGCTGTTCGTGACCATGCAAAAATGCTGGATTTTATATGGTCATGTGGAGAAGGAAAAGGGGGCAGGGGGAAAAACAGCAGTGGTGCCGCATCTATTCTTGGCATGCGCAGTGCATATCAGATGTCCGCAGGCTGGTAACATAAGCGACCATTCATGATAATTTTACAGTAACTATTCAGCTGCACTCCGTGAAGCACATCTGAACAGTTACCATTTTACAATATTATGCCCGGTTACACGCAACTCGGTTATTAAGTAACTTTTCAATAAGTAGGCACAGTCTATGGTTTTGACAAATTACCTTAACAGCATATTGGAAACGGGGCTTTAGCCCCGTCACCTGCTTTAGTCAGGTTAGCGGGACTAAAGTCCCGCCTCCGAATCACCTTGTGCTTAACTTATATTGATCGCTGCCCAGACTTATTGAGAAGTTACATTATTAATTAGTTTGTAAATCGCATTATTGCGGATAGCGGCATAAAACTTTTTCGGGAAACTTCAAGATAGTGAACAAACAACTTAGAAAAGAAATACAAAAAAGACGAACCTTTGGCATTATAAGCCATCCTGATGCGGGTAAAACCACTCTGACCGAAAAACTGCTGTTATTTGGCGGTGCCATTCAGATGGCTGGTGCGGTTAAATCCCGCAAAACTGCCCACCATGCCACCAGTGACTGGATGGCCATTGAGAGGGAACGAGGTATATCGGTTACCACTTCGGTGATGAAATTCAATTATCGTGAATTTGAAATAAACCTGCTTGATACCCCGGGGCATCAGGATTTTTCTGAAGATACTTACCGGGTGTTAACGGCGGTGGATAGTGCCTTAATGGTGATTGATTCGGGCAAAGGGGTGGAAACCCAGACCACCAGGCTGATGGAAGTCTGCCGGATGCGTAATACTCCGATTATTACCTTTATCAACAAACTTGACAGAGACGGTATGGAGCCCCTGGATATCCTTGCCGATATCGAAGAAAAATTGCAGATTGAATGTACTCCCCTTTCCTGGCCAATTGGTATGGGTAAGGAATTTAAGGGAGTGTATGATCTGTATCGCAGAGAGATAAATCTTTTTACCCCAAGCCGCTCAACCCGACCGGAAGACAGAAAGGTGATTAAAGATTTGACCGACCCGCTTCTTGAAGAGTTGTTAGGTAGTGCGGCTGCTGAGCAGTTACGGGAAGATATTGAACTGCTTGAAGGAGCAGCCAATCCCTTTGATCATGATGAGTATTTAAAAGCGAGCCAGACCCCTGTATTTTTTGGCAGTGCCATTAATAATTTTGGAGTTATGGAAATGCTGGATGGGTTCTGTGAGCTTGCCCCGCCACCCGGCTCCAGAGAGACAACCACCCGGATGGTATCCCCGGATGAAGAACAGTTTTCCGGGTTTACTTTTAAAATTCAAGCAAATATGAATCCGTTTCACCGGGATCGGATTGCTTTTTTCAGGATATGCTCAGGCAAATTCATCCGGGGAATGAAGGTTAAACACCATCGGCTTGGCAAGGAAATTTCCCTTGCCAATGCCACTGTGTTCATGGCCCAGAACCGGGAAAATGTGGAAGAGGCATGGCCCGGTGATATTATTGGTATCCATAATCATGGCATAATTAAAATAGGTGATACTTTTACGGAAAAAGAACCGCTTAAATTCACCGGCATTCCTAACTTTGCTCCTGAACATTTCCGCCGGGTAATTTTAAATGATCCTCTTAAAACCAAGCAACTGCATAAAGGACTTACCCAGATGGCGGAAGAGGGGGCTGTCCAGCTTTTTCGCCCCCTGATGGGCAGCGATTATATTTTAGGGGCAGTGGGGGTTCTACAGTTTGAAGTTACCATGGCAAGATTAAAAGACGAATACAGGGTTGATGCAATTTACCAGAGTGTACAGTATAGTCTGGCTCGTTGGGTGGAGTGTGAGGATAAAAAGCTATTCAAGGAATTTGAGGCAAAGTTTCAGTCAGACCTTGCTCTTGATGCAGAAGGATTTTTGACCTATCTCTGCGACGGCAACTGGCGGCTTACCCGTACCATGGAGCTGTATCCAGCGGTTATCTTTAACAAGACGAGGGAGCATACCTGATTGTCAGCACTTATCTTTAATA
>CAYRGM010000137.1:0-5592 GCA_964423765.1 uncultured Desulfobulbaceae bacterium | reverse complement strand
AATTTATAATTCTTGACCATAAAAGGGGCTTGATTATCAGGGGGTAGGTGAAGCGGCAAAGAAAATTGTCCCAAAAACAGGGCATTTTTAGAGGCGTTTACGATGTCTGTACAAACAATCAATTTAAAAAAAGCCGAACTGGCAGTGGAGCAAAGCAGCATGAACAGATCTGGAACATTTTCCCGAACCCATACTTGTAATGAACTTGATCCTGACTTCCTTAATCAGGAAGTTACCCTTATGGGTTGGGTACTTCGCCGCCGAGATCATGGCGGGGTTATCTTCATCGACCTGCGCGACCGCTGGGGTATCACCCAGATCGTGTTCAATCCGGAGATCAATCCAGCCGTGCACAGCAATGCTCATCAACTCCGTTCCGAGTGGGTACTGGCGGTGCAAGGAAGAGTTGAAGCCCGACCAGGAGATATGGCAAATTCAAAACTCAAGACTGGCGAGATAGAAGTACTGGTTAGTGAACTCCAGATTCTCAATACCAGCGAAACTCCGCCTTTTCCCTTGGACGAAGAAGTTGACATCTCCGATAATCTGCGGCTTCAGTATCGTTATCTTGATTTGCGACGACCGGCAATGGCAAATAAACTCATCATGCGACATAAAGCTGTACAGGCAATACGCAATTATTTAAGCGATAGAGAGTTTATAGAAGTAGAAACTCCTATGCTCACCCGTTCCACTCCTGAAGGGGCCAGGGATTATCTGGTTCCCAGCCGGGTCAACGGAGGACGATTTTACGCACTGCCCCAATCTCCCCAGCTTTTCAAACAAATGCTCATGATTGCCGGCCTGGATAAATATTTCCAGATTGTCAGATGTTTCCGAGATGAAGACCTGCGTGCCGACCGACAGCCGGAATTTACCCAGATTGACTTGGAGTTGAGCTTCGTGGGTGAAGAAGAAATAATGAATATCAGTGAGGGAATGATTGCTGCTTTGTTCAAAGAAACTCGCAATATTGACCTTGAACCGCCGTTTAAGCGGATGAGCTATGATGAATCCATGGCAAGGTTTGGCAATGATCGTCCCGATACCCGCTTTGGTTTTGAACTGATTGATCTCACTAAAACTCTGCAGGGCTGTGGATTTAAAGTTTTCAACTCCATTATTGAAAGCGGTGGAACCGTCCAGGCCATCAACGCCAAGGGATGTGCCGATTTTTCCCGCAAGGATCTCGATAATCTCACCGAATATGCTTCAAGATTTGGGGCAAAGGGTATGGCCTGGATCAAGATAAAAGAAGATGAGTGGCAGTCGCCAATCACAAAGTTTTTCACCAAGGAAGACCTGGCTGCAATGGGCAAAGCCCTTGATGCCAAACCCGGAGATCTTATTTTGTTTGCCGCTGATCATTTAAACACAGTGCAACAGGTGCTTTCTGAACTACGGTTGGAGCTGGCAAGACGACTTGCTCTCATTGACAAGGACTCATTTGATTTTGTCTGGATTACTGATTTTCCCCTCTTTAAGTATGATTCAGAACAGAAACGCCATACAGCTGTTCATCACCCTTTTACCGCCCCTTTTGATAATCAGATTGACCTGTTGGCAAGTGATCCCGGGGCAGTAGGAAGTCGTGCTTACGACCTTGTATTAAATGGCAATGAGATAGGTGGCGGCTCCATTCGTATTCACCGAAAAGAAATACAGAAAAAAGTTTTCAACGCTCTTGGGATTGATGAAAAAGAAGCAGAGGAGAAATTCGGTTTTCTCTTAAGGGCATTGGAGTTGGGTGCCCCACCCCATGGCGGCATCGCCTTTGGCGTGGATAGACTGATGATGATCCTGACTGGTTCCGACTCCATTCGTGATGTCATTGCCTTTCCCAAAACCCAGAAGGCAACCTGTCCGCTCACCGAGGCTCCGGCTCCGATCTCAAGACAACAACTCACAGAGTTGTCCCTGCGACCGGACTGGCATGAAAAAAGCGAAGGAGAGAGGTAAATATTCGGGTTAGCAAAAAAAATCGTAACTTTTCAATAAGTAGGTACAGTCTATGGTTTTGACAAATTACCTTAACAGCATATTGGAAACGGGGCTTTAGCCCCGTCACCTGCTTTAGTCAGGTTAGCGGGACTAAAGTCCCGCCTCCGAATCACCTTGTGCTTAACTTATATTGATCGCTGCCCAGACTTATTGAGAAGTTACAAAAAATCTCATAACCAAGGACTGTAAATGTTTGGTTCATGGTTGATGAACGGTTACGATAATAAGAATGATTGACGAGGTTTGAATTATGTTTTTTCTTGAAAGTGTACTTTGGCTGACCTTAAATATCTATCATGAAGCACGGGGAGAACCGGAAAAAGGCAAGCTTGCTGTAGCCCATGTTACCTTGAACAGGGCAAAGCAACAGAATAAAAGCATTGCCGAAGTGGTAATGGCTCCTTATCAGTTCAGCTGGACATTTCAGAAAAAAGATCACATGCCAAATGATATGAGGGCCTTGTTAGCTTGTAAAAAAGCAGCTTTAAAATCTCTGATTACACCTGATTTTACCAATGGGGCGACTTTTTTCCATAGATATGATATCAATCCCTTCTGGGCAGCAGCAAAGACTTATATCGGCCAATATGGTTTGCATAAATTTTACAGATATAATGGGGGACCAGCTCCTGTACCCATGCAATACCCTGAAGCTGTGGAAACAAAACAACACTACGATATTAGCCGACCTGGACCCTGAACATTCTGTGCAAATCATGCTGGTTATTTATGACCGGCATTGATTGTCCAAGCCCTGTACAATTGTTCCAGGACAATCATCCTGGTCATCTCATGGGTATAGGTCAACCTTGATAATGACCAGACCAGATTACTTGCCTTTATCAGCTCCCGAGACAGACCAAGGTGAGAGCCGATAAGAAAAAAAACAGAAGATATTGATTGATCCCGCCAGAGCGACACCATTTTCGCCAGCCCCGGAGAGTCATATTGATTGCCGTCCGCATCAAGAGCCACCTTAAAACTGTTTTTCCCCGCCCGACTCAACAGTAATTCTCCTCCGGCTCTTTTAACGGCTGCCTCATTATCATCAAGATTGTACTTTTCCTTCAGGGTAATAAGCTCAACCGGAACAAATCTGTTAAGGCGACTTGCATAATCCCTGATTCCCGCATCTATATATTCTTCTCTGGTTTTCCCCAGGAAAATAAAATAATAGCCCAATCTATCCTTCCAGTCTTCTCAGCAGATTATCTTTTTTTCCAGCTTCAGCAAAGCCCGCAATTTTTCCTGGAACTCTTGATAACTCAACTCTTTATTAATACCAGGGCATGAGTGCTTGATGGTTATGAAATTGTTTTCATCGTCAAGAATGCTCGGATGTAAGGGCCACTGTCCACAACGCCAGGGGCGACCATAATGAACAGTGCAGCCATTGTCCTCATCATAAAAAATACAATGACCATCAAATATTTGCATCTGCACCACAGAGCCGGTTATCCGCCAGTATTGCTCCCTAATCTTATCGCGGGGTAGGGCTAATTCTTCTGTCATCCTCTTTTGATCGTTTATATCAAGTGAAACTGTACTCTCTCCCTGGCAGCAATAACCGCAACGGGTACATTTAAAAATTTCCTCGACCTCCAGTAGCCTTGATTCTGTCAATTGATCCTCTGCAAATCTGCAAACGAAGTCATGCATTACCGACGACATCCGCAAATGTGGAAATATCAATTCCATAACGATAGGCTGCCATTCTCCATTTCGATTCATCAGCTACATTAAAAATAATTTCCGGATCAGCCGGCAAGGTAAGCCAACCGCTAACCATCAATTCCATTTCAAGTTGTCCTGGTCCCCAGCCGGCATAACCAAGTAAAAACAGGTAATCATCCGGACCTTTGCCCATACCGATGGACTCAAGCAGTTTCAAATCTCGGGATAGAAAAATATCATCACAGACCCTTAAAGAGTTTTCCTCTCCCCTTTCTTGTCTATTTTTATAGATGACAAATCCATCAGCCACACCAACCGGACCACCGATATATACAGGAGAGTTAATATTATCAGGTATTGTAATCCCTGCCCCTAAAAAAATATCAACAAGAGTGATTTCCTTATGGGGATTATTTACCACAACTCCCATGGCACCCTCTTCATTATGTTCACATATAATAATGACCTGCTCCCTGAATCTTGGATCAGGCATTTGCGGAGTTGAGATTAAAAAATGACCTCTCAAACTTTCCATAAGATATCTCCCTGTGTCGTTTAATTGAGAATTGAGAATTTAGAATTGAGAATTATATTCAGTGCCCTTCGGGATTGGCGATTTCACCGAATCTGCTTTGCTGCCAAGGACTTGAATTATGTCAGATGTCTGCACCCTTGGCAATCCGGCAGGTAAGTGTAGACTCCGAGCTTGCCAATTGCAGGATTTAGGTAAAATTTTTCTCCAATGAAACATTTCTTTTCATTCTCAATTCTCAATTCTCAATTATCAATTTTCTGTCCCCTGATAAACCGGAAGAGTAACAGTAACTACCGTGCCATTATCCGGGCTGGAATTTACCTGGATCGCCCCCCCAAGCTCGGCAATAACTTGCTGGGAAATGGCAAGACCGATGCCTGTCCCATTTTTTTTGGTTGTAAAGTAAGGGAAGAAAACCTGAGCCATGGTTTCCTTATCCATACCTATACCCGTATCTGTCATCGTAACCACAACCATATTTGAATCAAGGTCATTCCAGGCCTTGATAACCAGATCTCCACCTCGTTCCATGGCCTGAACACCATTTAAAATGATATTGAAAACAACCTGATTCAGCCGATCCGCATCTGCCTTCACCGGCAGCAAATCATCGGCAATTTCCATGTGAAAATTAACACCATCACTTGCCGTGTCCACCTTAAGTAATCTGACCTGCCGGCCTATCAGCCCGGCAAGGTCAACCCGGCTGGTTGCAAGTGAAGCAGGTCGGGAGAAGCTGAGTAGTTCGGAAATGGTTCTGTTCATCCTTTCAACTTCTCCGATCAGCATGGTTGCTGCTTCCCGTTCCCTGCTCTTTTCAGAAAATTTCCCTTGAAGCAGCAACGCCAACCCCTTGACTGAGCTTAATGGATTACGAACTTCATGGGCAACCCCGGCAGCCATACGACCTACAGCTGCCAACCGTTCCTGCTCCCGCATCTTCTTTTCCATATTTTTCAAAGCGGTCATATTGGAAAGAAGCAGAACCTCCCCTTCCGGTTTATCATTACTATTGGTAATGACCAGGTGAAAACAGTTCAATACCACAGATCTGCCACAGGCATCAAGTTGTATCTCTTTTCCATCTGATTCCGGCGAACATAGAGAATCTGTTTCTTTAAAGTCATGGAAAAAATTAGCCAGCACTTCCGGCAGGACTTCTTGTGTTTTTTTACCCATGACCTGTTCAGCTTCAATGCAGAGCAACCGGGCAACCACTTGATTCCAGGTCGCTATTCTGCCATTACGGTCAGTAGCAATAATGCCGACAGGAAGTTTAGACACCAACAAACTGGTAAACGCTTGAATTTTGGCAAGGGTTTTCTGTGATACTTTATATCCCTGCATAGTGGATAGAGAAAGCCAGCCGCCAATACCAACCA
>CAYRGM010000136.1:0-5600 GCA_964423765.1 uncultured Desulfobulbaceae bacterium | reverse complement strand
CACCAATTCGTTTGGGGCTGCCAAGACCGCCATGGTTTTTGATGCAGAGGATAATTTCTGAACCGGTGACATCAAGGATTTCCTGGACCTTGCTGACATAAAATTCATTGGTATGTTCCGGGCCGGTTGAAAAACAGATACATGGTTCATTGATTTTCCCGGCCTTGGCTACTTCTTCAAATACCGCTTTCATGTTGTCGATGTGATTCATGAAATCAAAGGTCCGCCAGACCTCGACATATGGGGCAAATTCCCGGACAGTCATGCGGATAACATTCTGGGGATAAGGGCGGTATCCAAACAGGTTCACTCCCCGGCAGAGGGTCTGAAACATGGTGTTAGGCATTTTTTCTCTGAGTAGCTCAAGCTTGAGAAAGGGACTAACCTGTTTGCGAAGCATATCAACATGTACGGATGCACCACCGGTTATTTCAAGAGAAAAATATCCGGATTCTTCACGGGGTTCTGCGGCCAGGAGATCAGTATGGAGAAGGATACGGTTTTTAAAATCTGATTGGGACATATCCCTTGCAGTATTGGTAATATAATATCCATCGGCATTCTGCAGGGTTTTAAGCACCGTGGCAGTATCCATTTTGGTTGTAATCCGTGTCATATAAGCATCCATGTCTTTTTGATTTTAAAAGAAAAGCAGATTATTTGTATTTGTAAGTCATCACAATGTTTGTAATTAGAACCTTACGCCTGAAAGTCTGTCATCAAAAACAGGTAAGCGTAGACTCCGAGAAACCCATTTCCCGGAAGTATTCCACGCCACCGTCATTCCGGACTTGATCCGGAATCCATTGTGGATGTTGACTGGATTCCGGATCAAGTCCGGAATGACGGAGCTGGGAAGCTTACGGAATTATTGGGTTGCGAACTTTTGCCCCACCTTAATTACACATTGTTTGTGCCAGTGATGGCTACCGGTATTCAGGCTCCGGCAAATCAGGAAGCGTAAGTATTTGAGCCTTTCTGGTGTATTTCAGCAATTAGGCTAGCCAATTTATTTATCTCACTGTTATTCTCTTCATAATGAAAAAGCTGTTCGTTTTCGTCAAGAAAGGAAGTATCAAACACCCCCTGTTTGAAATCGGGATGATTGATTAGGTTGAGATAGAAAGGAATAGTTGTTTTGGGGCCGGTGATAACAAAATTTTTCAGACATCTCCTTAACCTGTCCACGGTCTCATTCCATGACCAGCCAAAGGTCATTAACTTAACCAATAATGAATCATACACCTCCGGAATAACGAATCCCTGATAGCAGAATCCGTCTAACCGCACTCCATGTCCACCGGGAGAACGGTACACAGTTATGGTTTTGCCGCCTTCCGGCATGAAATTATTTTGTGGATCTTCGGCATTGATACGAACCTCAATGGCATGGCCGCGAATTATTACATCTTCCTGGTTAAAAGACAGTTCTTTGCCGAGAGCAAGTTTGATCTGGGTACGGACAATATCAATTCCTGTCACCATCTCGGTTACCGTATGCTCAACCTGGAGACGGGTGTTGATTTCCATGAAATAGAATGAGCCTTTATCATCGAGGAGAAATTCAACGGTACCAGCGTTGAGGTAATCGGCACTCATCGCAGCCTGAACAGCTGTCTCGCAGACCTTATCGTTTTGTTCTTTGCTTAAATGAAAAGCCGGGGCAATTTCTATAAGTTTCTGATTGCGTCTCTGGATGGAACAGTCACGGGTACCGAGATGAATGGTTTTACCTGTTTTATCGGCAATTATCTGTACTTCTACATGCTTGGGTCTGACTACAACTTTTTCGAGATAAACGGAATCATCATTAAAGGATGCCCTGGCCTCTGATCTGGCAATGGGATATTGCTCAGCAAGTTCAGATTCTTTTTCAACTCTGCGGATCCCCCGCCCACCCCCGCCGGAAGTAGCCTTGAGCATGATCGGGTAGCCAAATTCTTTGCCAAACTGAACAGCTTCCTGCAATCCGCTATCACCAGGACTGAGATTATCTGTACCTGGGACCATTGGTATTCCGGCTTTAGCCATGATGGCTCTTGCCTTTACTTTGTTGCCAAGGTTTTTAATAACCGTTGATGACGGGCCGATGAAGATGATTCCGGCATCTTCACAGGCTTTGGCAAATTCCGGGTTTTCAGCAAGAAATCCATATCCGGGATGGATAGCCACAGCCCCGGTATGGAGGGCGGCGTCAATGACTTTTTTTATGTTGAGGTAGTCGCAGCGGGGACCTTTTCCCAGCCAGAGTGCTTCGTCGGCAATTCGGATGTGCCGAGAGTCGTGATCCGGTGTTTCATAGATAGCAACGGCCTCATAGTTCAGTTCCTGGATGGCACGAATAATACGAATAGCTATTTCACCACGATTGGCTACAAGAATTTTTGTTTTCAATGTTTTTTATTTTTATGCCTCTGTTGTTTATTGTTAGGTACAGTATGCTGTGTGTTTTGTAGTTACCAGCATGGCAGGTGATTTGGACAAGAGAAGATAGTGTTTGTCAACGAAATGCCATCATAATTTCTTTAATGGTAATTGTTAGAAAAAGCAACGGAAACAATTTTGCTACTTATAACAATAACTGGTAAACGGTTCAATTTTATTGATATGGTTGATAATGAATGTTATTAGTTATGATTTGCCCATTACATAGGAACCATTTTTCGTAACTATTCGGGTTGGTAAAAAAACTCTCATAAACGAGGACTGTAAATGTTTGGGTAGTGCCTCACGGAGTCTCGTTCCTCGCTTACCTATTCGTTCATTCTGGCCGGTGAAGCGTACTTTTGCTACTCGAACCGGTCAGAATGGACGAATAGGTAAGCGAGGAAGGAGACTCCGTGAGGTGCTACCCGAATATTTACATTTTTCATGGTTTTGTGAGGGCTAATTCATCAAGTCCAGCTATGCTGGTTAATGAGGAGATTATAATGAAGTCATTGTTAATTACTCTATTTGTAGTTTTTGTCTTTTCTGGGATTATGGTCTGTTCTGTATCTGGTGCAGATTGTGTGAAAATTGTCCAAAAGAAATGTATGAGTTGTCATGCTCCCCGAGATATATGCAGAAAAGATAACAAGAATACCGAATATTGGCAAGCAACAGTTAAGCGAATGAATCGGTTTGGTGCTGACATTTCCAGGAAAGAAAGGAGGATTATAGTTGGTTGCCTTGCTGATGTTGATTCGTTTAATAAAATATGTAAACCGTAGTGTATAAATCTTGCAGGATCGTTTTACCTATCCGTTTGCTCGGAGTCTCGTTCGTTTCTGGTCGGGGCTGGGGCGGGTGAAGCGTGTTTTCGCTGTTTCACTGCCGCTACTCTAATCGGTCTGAATTGGCGAAGATGTAAGCGAGTGTATGAGGTGCTGGTGGACGGTTATGTTTTTTAGACATGTAACTATTCAGCTGCTGCATTCCACGGAGTCTCGTTCCTCGCTTACATCTTCGCCCCATTTTGAGCTTCTTGAGTAGCACTAGTACACTGCGAAGCTCAGGTAAGCGAGGAACGAGACTCCGAAATGAACGAATATAAAGCACATCTGAACAGTTACAGCCTAAGTTTATGGAAGTTTGTTCATCTCGCTGAATAGTTACTTAGACATTATACTTGGGCTGGCTTGCTCTTCAGTTGCTTTTTTATAGATAATGTATTATAATACACAATATTTGAACAAACATTAAAGGTGTGTTGTTTGTTTTGTTGTTATGATAATACTTTAACCTGAATTGAGCGATTTTATGACGCAGATATGTGCTGATATCTTGTGTGTCAAGGCTTCTAAGAAAACCGCAGGCATACCCCGTTGGGTCTCTGCCCCACGGATTTCCTTAGAAGCCTTGGCGTGCAAGAGATCAGTGCAGATCAAGTTAACAAATCGCTCAACTTAGGTTTAAACGACTCGTTTGCCTATTGATGTTTATCTTTGTTTATCTGTGTATGCAGAGATAGGGAGGATGAACTACACAGGATATGCGAGGAGGAGAAGGCATGTGCTGAAGAGTATTAAGGATGACCTTCTTGAGGCTGGTAAAAATGAAGGATGTATAACCTTCCAGCATCTTAATGAGCTGTTGCCAGATGAAATCAAGGATACCCGTGATATTGAAGAGCTTTTTGATTTTCTTGATGAACATAATATAGAAATAGTCACTCAGGGTAATTCTGGAAAGAAAAAAACACTTTCCGGTGAGGTGTGGACAGGTAAGAAGGATAATGGGGATGATGTTAGTGTTCTCCCCAATAGTGAGGAACACGAATCCGAGGAGACCACCACCACTTATTTACGTGAAATGGGGCAGTTTGAACTGCTTACCCCTGATGACGAGGCTCGTTACTCGAAGGCCATTCGGGGCGGCTTTGATTCCGTTATAGAGGCTATTCGTGAGGATCAGTCCGGGGTAAAAGAGATTATGATGCTTGTAGATCGTATTACTCTCTGGCAACGGCGTGATCCAACCTTGAAGCCTAAAAAGCAGCAACTTAATTATATGCGTCATTGCGTGATCATGGCGATGAAAAAGTACCCAGCAAAGCGGGGACTTCTTGAACTTAACACTAAGATGGAGGCATATAACAGGTCCATCGAGATAGCCAAGAATGCAATGATTAGGGCTAATCTTCGTCTTGTTGTTTCCATTGCCAAAAGATATATGCACCAGGGTTTGACCCTTGCCGATCTTATTCAGGAGGGCAACCTGGGTCTTATGCGGGCTGTTTTTCGCTTTGATTATAAAAAAGGTAATAAGTTCTCAACCTATGCCTCATGGTGGATCAGGCAGGCCATAACCAGGGCTATTTTGGATAAAACCAGAACTATCCGGCTGCCTGTACATTTTCTTGAGTTGCGTAGTCAGTTTTTCAAGGCTTTTTACTCTATGCTCAAAGAGCTGGGAAGGGAGCCGACACCGGTCGAAATATCCAAAATGACCGATCTGCCCATGGACAAGATTTTAGCCATTCTTGAAGCCTCAAGGGAGCCTATTTCTCTTGAAACTCCGGTGGGTGATGACGATTCGACTCTTGGAGATTTTCTTGAAAATCAGGATTCTGAATCTCCCTATAATGCCGTTGAAAATCGTGAACTTTCCAGCCGGGTTACTGAAGTGTTGTCCACCCTTACAGATCGGGAAGAAAAGATCATCAGGCTTCGTTTTGGGATTGGAGAACCTGCTGAGTACACATTGGAAGAGATCGGCAAACGGTTTAATGTGTCCCGTGAACGAATTCGTCAGATTGAAAAAAAGGCATTGAACCGACTTCGTCATTCCAGCCGCAGGGAGAAACTTCGTTTTTTTCTTGATTGATTCCCTGAAGTTAATGTGTCTTGCATGGTTTGTTCTGGTTAGTCAATTTGCTCACAGACAATGTTGTTGATGTTGAATTTGAGTTTAGCGATTGTCTAACCTGATCTGCACTGATATATTTGTCATAAAATTGTTAAATTCAGGTTTCAGTTGCCTTGAATATGGGAACGGTAGGCTCCTTTTGTTATTGCAGAAGGAGCTTATTTTGTTTTTGGAGAACCATATACTGGATTAACATGATGCCATAACAGATAAGGAATGGTCTCCGTTTCACTGCTAATGGCGATTGATTC
>CAYRGM010000135.1:0-5626 GCA_964423765.1 uncultured Desulfobulbaceae bacterium | reverse complement strand
CAAAAGAACAGCAATCAGAAGATCACCTTGGAGGAAGCTCTTGATTCTCCATTATCCCTCTTAAATCTTGTTACCTATTCTCCCTTAACAAAAGTATATCAATCAAAGCTCACTCAAAGAGATGGCTTGCCTTTAGGTGTTTTAGGTTTTGCGATTACAGAGCTTTTTAATGAGAATGATCAGTCGGAAATCCCTATTGAAGACCTGATGTACAGTAAAGACGGTCAGGTCGCCCCAGGGCTGGTTTTTCGGCTCTCGGAAACGGCCCTTTTGACGAAACTTGAACAACTCATTCACTATATTCCGGGCATATATGAAATTAGAGAAACAGCAGGTATCCATCAGATGTACAGGCTGAAAAAGATTGAGGCAAATGACTATCTTGCCGTACATTATGAAACCCAGCAAAAACAGGATGAAGCAGCATGAAACTTCAAGACCTGATCAGTATTAATACGAATTACACCCGTTCAATAAACCTTGAACGGGATGCAGGTTCGTCTTCTATTGCAAAATCGTATATCCCTACATCCCGTACGATATCAACACTCACCAGAATTGCAGACAGCCTGAATAAGGAAGAAAATCCACGGGCCTTTGCTTTGATTGGCCCCTATGGATCCGGGAAGTCAGCCTTTGCCGTTTTTTTGGCTCATTTGCTGGGTCCGGTTGATGATGAGGGCACTAAATCAGCCTTGCAGGTTCTGCACAAGTCAGATCCGTATTTACATAGTAAATTTTGTTTTCATCCTGCAACAACTGGGGGATATCTGCCCGTTTTGATTACCGGAACCCCGGAACCTCCGGCTAATCGCTTTGTGGAAAGTTTATACCAGGCCGCCAGGCAATACTGGCAAAAAAAGCGAGGCCCCAAGCATTCAATAGTGAAGACCCTCAAAGAATGTGCTGGCCAACAGCTTTCCATTAAAGAAATAATGGCCTTAGTCTCTCAACTCCAGAATGCTGTTGCAAAGAATGGAAAAGGTATTCTGATAGTTTTTGATGAGCTTGGTAAATTTCTGGAATATGAAGCGCGTCATTATGAGGCCAATGATATTTACTTGCTACAGGCACTTGCTGAACATGCTTACGAAGGGAACGAGGCAAATTTACTTGTTGCAGTTCTTATGCATCAGGGATTTGAACAGTATGCCAGAGGCCTTGGTGAAACCCTCCGTAATGAGTGGGGCAAGATCCAGGGGCGTTATGAAAACATCCCTTTTCTTGAATCAACTGAACAAACACTGCGGATAGTAGCAACTGCCTTCCATCATGATTTAAGCAAAAGTCAGCAAACAATCGTCCATAATAAATGTAGCTCAATTACTACTGTTCTTGATAAACAAAATGCCTTGCCTGGGATATTAGCCAGTGAGGAAGCCTTTGACCTCTTCAAACGCTGTTATCCACTGCACCCGGTGACCTCTCTGATCTTGCCAATTCTTTGCCAAAAGCTCGCCCAAAATGAACGAACTCTGTTTAGTTATCTCGGCAGTAATGAACCACACGGCTTAAAAGACAGTATCAGTAAACTTGCAAAAATTGGTGATTTTGTCACCCTCTGGGAGATATATGAGTATTTTATCCGTAATCAGCCCGCGGTGCTCAGCGATCCTGCCACTCACCGACGCTGGGCTGAAGTAGTCACAGCTATCGAACGGCTTGGTGACGCTCCTGCAGAAGAAATCGAGCTTGTCAAAACCATCGGTCTTCTCAATATTATCGGTGCTCACGGAGGCTTGAAGGCATCTCAATCAATTGTGGAGCTATGTTTTCCAAATAAGAAAAAAGTTCAACAGGCACTCATTGCCTTAAGCAAAAAATCAATTATTCAGTTTCGCAAATACAGTAGTGAGTACAGAGTTTGGCAGGGGAGTGACTTTGACCTCGAAGCTGCGGTTCAAGATGAACTCAACCAGATCAGCCATTTTAATCTGACGGAATCGTTGAATGAGCGTAAGGCCTTGCCTCCTGTTGTTGCCAGACGCCATACGATTGAGAAAGGGACTTTACGATATTTTAAGCCTTGCTTTGTTGATCCAGCTTCATACTCCAAAGAGGCAGCTCGCTCCTCTACACAAAGAATTCTCTTCTGCCTTGTTGAAACATCAGACGACAAAGAAATGTTCCATAAGGATATAATCGCTTATTTTTCTGACCAGGATATCGTTGTCCTTTGTTCAAATGGTGATCAGTTGCGTGAGGCAAGTGCAGAAGTTTTAGCCTTGCAGCGTGTGCAGATCAACCGTCCAGAGTTGCACTCTGATCCGGTTGCCATGCGTGAATATAAGGATCGTCTTGCTGCCGCAGAACTAAATGAAGACAAATTTCTTAGTACATTTATTGAAGCACCTGAAACTAGGCAATGGTATTGGCAGGAGACCAGGCTCGCTATCCATAACAAAAGAAAGCTGCAACAAGAACTGTCGCGTATTCTTGATACGGTCTATCATGCTGCTCCAGTGTTTAAAAATGAGTTAATCAACCGGGAAAAACCATCTGCCCAGGCAACTGCAGCCCGTAACAAACTAGTTGCTGCTCTCCTGCATAAGGTAGATCAGGAAAACCTTGGTATTGACAAATTCCCTGCAGAGAAAGGCATCTACCTTGCACTGTTAAAAGCGACCGGACTACATAAAAAAATTAAAGGCAAATGGCAGCTTGCACCACCCAACAAAGGATCAGATTTGTTGCAGATTTATCCTGTCTGGAAAAAAATCACCGATTTCCTGGAAAAAACAGAAACCAAACCAAAATCTTTTTCCAAATTAACGGAGGTGCTTAAAGCCCCTCCATATGGTGTTAAAGAGGGTGTACTGCCGATCCTGTATTCCACCGCTTTTCTTTGTTATCAGCACGAATTGGCTCTCTATGAAAATAATGTTTACACGCCATATGTTACGGAACAACATTTAGAGCGTTTTGTTAAGCGTCCGGATTATTTTACTGTTCAGCGGTTTTCTCCCACTGATATACATGACTCATTTTCTCAACTGATAGGTTTAATATCCCCAGGAGAGAAGTCCCAACAGCCGAGGTCATTGCTTGATATAGCAAGACCAC
The DNA here is from genome assembly GCA_964423765.1 of uncultured Desulfobulbaceae bacterium. Lineage (GTDB taxonomy): Bacteria > Desulfobacterota > Desulfobulbia > Desulfobulbales > Desulfobulbaceae > DRLX01. The sequence goes on along the minus strand of CAYRGM010000135.1, from coordinate 2,563 downwards.
TCACTGGATTTTATGATAATTTAGAAAGTTATGCAAAACAGACAAACCAATTATCTCCATTAAGCAAAAAAATAAGGCAGGCATTTATTCTCAGCCAATCCCCGGCAGATCTTCTTTTAACCCACTTGCCTAATGCTTGTGGTTTTCCTTCCCTCAATCTCGTCGATGCCGTACAAACTGAAGCTTCTGATTTTACTACTGTTCTTGGTGTAGCTCTGAATGAACTGCGAGATATCTATGCAAATTTGATCAATCACTTTCTTGAGACTCTATCCACATCTTTGCTCCCTGACATCAGCCCCCCAATCGAGTTGCCCCAACTTCGTGCCAAAGTTAAGTCAAGATATGAATATCTGATCGAAAAAACTGTTGATGTTGAAGGACTCCGGTCTTTTATTCAATATTTGGCTGATGCAGAATCAACAGATGATATTTGGCTGCAGCGGCTTCTTTTCTTCCTGGGAAAACGTTCCCCACAAAAATGGACGGACAATGGACAACAGGAAGCTTTTCAGCAACTGACCAAATTTTCAAAACGGTTAATTGATCTCGACGCTCGGCATTTTCATCTGAACGATCAATCCAGTGATGATTATGACCTTATACGCCTTCAAATTATTCGCCTTGGGCATGCTGACCTTCAGACAACTGTGCCAATTTCCAAAGCCACACATGAATATATTGCCCCTTGTAAGAAAAAACTTAATTCAATGCTTGAAAAGATCGAAGATGATGATATGCGCCTTTACATACTGGCCAGTTTGGTTGAAGACTGCTTGAACGAAGTAGAAATGGAGACTAACGGCTAACGCTGTTAGAACTCGGTATGTACCTGATAACTTTAAGCGACAACAATAATTTACTTGAGTAATTTGGCATGTACCACAAGCCAAGACATGCTGTTGATAAGCGATTGGAATACAATTAAATGAAAATAGGTGAGTTTAAAAAACAAGTCTCTCTTGGAGAAGACAGTCGACGACAATTTAAAGCAGATCTGCACAATGCCGATTCATTGGCAGCAGAGATAGCCGCTTTTGCAAATGCTGATGGTGGTGTTATTTATATCGGAGTGGCTGATAACGGTTCGTTGCCTGGCTTATCAAATGAAGATGTGAGCCGTATTAACCAGCTTATCAGCAACACAGCCAGCCAACATGTGCGGAGTCCAATAACTGTACAGACTGAGAATATTCTTACGGATAACAATAAAATTATAATTGTTTTGACAGTACCCAAAGGAATCGACAAACCTTATTTTGATAAAAACGGGGTCATCTGGCAGAAAAGTGGTTCGGATAAACGACGGGTAAACTCCAAGGAAGAGCTGCGTCGTCTCTTTCAAAGTGTGGACCAATTCCACGCTGATGAACTGCCGACAAAGGCTGGGGTCGACAAACTGGATAAATTAAGATTCAGAGATTTTTTGAGAGATACATATCATCAGGAGTTCCCCGATGATCCACAAAGTTTAACCAAGCTTTTGCAAAATATGAATCTGGCAGCAGATAATGGAATGCTAAACCTTGCCGGAGTCTTGCTGTTTGCTGAAAAACCAGAGTGGATTAAACCACAATTCATCGTCAAAGCAATTCGTTATCCTGGCAACGATATCCATTCGACCACATATCTGGATACCGAAGACTTTAGCGGATCACTGGAAAAGATATTCGATGATTCCCTTGCTTTTATCATGCGTAATCTCCATAAAGTCCAAGCAGGGCGTGGAGTAAATTCCCCAGGTGTCCCTGAAATTCCTGAATCTGTTTTTGAAGAACTCTTAGTAAATGCCCTGATCCACAGGGATTATCTGATCAGTGCTCCGATCCGTATATTTATATTTGATAATCGCATTGAGATTATTAGTCCAGGTCATCTCCCAAACAACTTAACAGTAGAGAAAATTATTGCCGGTAACTCAAATATCCGCAATCCAATTTTAGTTTCATATATTTCTAAGGGACTATTGCCCTACAAAGGTATAGGTTCTGGGATCAGAAGGGCGTTAGATGATTGGCAGAAAATTGATTTTATTGATGATCGAGAAGGAAATTTGTTCGTCGGTATTGTACGCAGGGTAAGGACAAAAAGTTCGGTGCAAACATCGGATAAAACGTCGGGTAAAACGCCGGATAAGATTATTGATCAAGTTCGTCTGGATAGTCATATAACAATATCCCAACTTGCTGCAATTATAGGAGTTACAGGGCGGTCAATAGAACGAAATATCCAAAAACTTCAAAAACATGGTCAGCTGAAGCGTATTGGTGGCAAGAAGGGTGGGCATTGGCAGGTGCAGAAAGACGAAGGTTAATCGTGTTGGACTGATAAAAGGTATATGTTGGCAAATCAGTGGATCACCAATATTGATTCAGTTATAAATTAGTTTTGATCAAACTGGGGCTGTATGAACACCATCCTGATCTGTTCAAAAAGGCAATGGAATTTGAAAAGTATGATCCAGAGACATGTGTTTTGTGCATAATAGAAATGGCCTCAAGCAGATCTACATTGGAACGAAAAATAATTAACTTCCCGATTTGCCCTATTGTTGTTAGATATC
>CAYRGM010000134.1:0-5643 GCA_964423765.1 uncultured Desulfobulbaceae bacterium | reverse complement strand
ACCATTTAAAAAAAGACAACCCGTCTCTCTGAGGTCATTCTCGGGGACGACGGGTTTTTCTTTTTGGAGTCTCGTTCCTCGCTTACCTTCCCTTGTTTTCACTTGTCGTGCGGGCACGCACAGGCCGGAAGGGTTTGGGCGGTTTTGACATCTTTCCGGAACCATTCTTCAGCCACCTGATTCTCTCTATTCTCCGAGTATTAATTCTCTGCTTTTTCAGACTTAGTCCGAAACAAATTCGGTTGCATATATCCTTTGATAATAAGCGTTCCAAAGCATAAGGCTTCTCTTTCTGCTCTGGGCAAACGGCAACAATATCATCTGCACATGTTCGACCACCTTTCCTGGGTACGCCAATCCACAGTCCTTCCGGCAATTAACAGCGGAGGCACGCCGACATTCTTGCATGTTATGTTCTCTCAAGTTAGTTTACGGCCCACTACTTTGCCGAGAATCCTCAATTCATCTTCAGGTTTAACCCGGATAGGTTTCAGTCTTGGATTTTCCGGGACCAGCTCAATGATCTCATTATTAATTTTTAATCTCTTGATTGTGGTTTCATCACCCAGCAGAGCAATAACGATATCACCATCTTCAGCAATTGGCTGCCGCCTTACAATAATCAGGTCGCCGTTATTTATATCGGCGTTTATCATGCTGTTCACCCTGCACATACAGAGAAAAATGCTTCCGGAAGGTGACTGGGATTTGATCCACGGGGAAATGATAACCTTCGATGATCCAGTTTTTGATTTGCCGCCCATCGATAGGTCGGAGGTTTTTAATCCGAACGGCCACAGTATGTACCAGCGTGTGTTGGTGGCGGTCAGTTCAGAAAACCGGATCCGGCCGGTTTGGCTGTACCATTACGACCTCGGCCATAACGGACAACGGGTAGCCTCCAGAATGTGGATATCAAATTTGCAGTAATGATAATTTTGTAAGACGGAGTTGACAAGCATCCTTGATTTCTGTATATTATACAGAAATAGCATTACAGCATATTATAGGGTGGTGAATAAAGATGAAAATAACAAAACTGGCAACAGTGCAGATGGGATACTCATTCCGATCCCGTCTCGAAACCTCGGAAGGTGGCGGAGTTGCAGTTATTCAGATGAAGGATCTTCTGGATGACAACACGGTCGGCTGTGATGGTCTGGTCAAAATTAACATGGAGACCGTGAAAGAGCATCATCTTGTACAGAAAGGTGATCTGGTATTCAGGTCTCGTGGTCATATAACCACGGCAGCGGTTCTTCTCGAAGACCCGGGCAAGGCTGTTGTTGCCGCTCCCTTATTAAGGATAAGGGTAGCAAAGCCTGACAAGATTTTGCCTGAGTATCTGAACTGGTACATCAGTCAGCGGGATGCCCAGATTTTCCTGACCAGCAGAGCCAAAGGCACGGTTCAGAAAATGATCAGCAAGCAGGCGGTTGAAGATCTGGAGGTTTCATTGCCACCTTTGGAACAACAAAAAAACATCGTCGAGCTGGCATCATTATCCGCTCGGGAACAAATCATATTGAATACGCTGGCGGAAAAGCGAAAACAATACATTGCAACAATACTAATGCAGTTTGCAAAAGGAGAATAAAACATGAGTAGCAAGATTGATCAGAAAGATATCAACAATGCGGTATGGGCGGCGTGTGACACCTTCAGAGGTGTTGTTGATCCGGCACAGTACAAAGACTACATCCTTGTGATGCTGTTTTTAAAGTATATATCCGATGTGTGGTTGGATCATTACGAGGCCTACCGGAAGCAGTATGGGGATGATGATGTCCGTATTCGCCGCAAGCTCGAGCGTGAGCGTTTTGTTCTTCCAGTGGTAAAACTGACCGAAACAAACGATAAAATCGGTAAAGAGGCAATCCTGGATGAATTTTCGGCCACCTACTATAGCCTTTATGAACGCCGATCCGCCACAAATATCGGTGAGCTGATCAATATTGTCCTCGACCATATTGAAGAGAGTAACAAGAGCAAGCTTGAAGGTGTTTTCCGTAACATCGATTTCAACAGTGAAGCCAACCTCGGTAAAACTAAAGACCGCAACCGCCGCCTAAAAACCCTGATTGAAGATTTTCACAAACCGCAATTAAACATGAAACCCAGTCTCGTTTCAGAAGATGTCATCGGCAATACCTACATCTACCTGATTGAACGGTTTGCCTCTGACTCCGGCAAGAAGGCTGGAGAGTTTTTTACCCCGCTGAAAGTGACCGAACTGGTTGCCAAGCTGGCCGGACCCAAACCGGGTGATCGCATCTGTGACCCGACCTGCGGTTCTGGTGGCCTTTTGATTCAGGCTGCCAAGGAGGTTGCCCGCTCTGCGAATGACACACGGGAAAGCCGTAACTTTGCCCTCTTCGGACAGGAATCCAACGGCAGTACATGGGCACTGTGCCGCATGAACATGTTCCTGCACAGCTTCGACAGTGCCCGGGTTGAGTGGTGCGATACCCTGAACAGCCCGTTGCTGGTTGAAAATGACCGTTTGATGAAATTCAATTGCGTGGTGGCCAATCCGCCGTTCTCGCTGGATAAGTGGGGTGCCGAGAATGCCGAGAGCGATCAGTACAACCGTTTCTGGCGTGGGGTACCGCCCAAAAGCAAAGGCGATTGGGCCTTTATCAGCCATATGGTGGAAACCGCCCTTGAAAAAGAGGGGCGGGTTGCCGTTGTTGTTCCCCATGGTGTTTTATTTCGTGGTGCGGCTGAAGGACGTATCCGCCGTAAGATGATTGAAGAAAATTTGCTTGATGCGGTGATCGGCCTGCCGGGCAATCTGTTTCCAACCACCAACATTCCGGTGGCAATTTTGGTCTTTGACCGCTCACGGGAAAAAGGCGGTCAGAAAGAAGACTGCAAAGATGTTTTCTTTGTCGATGCCAGCCGGGAGTTTGTATCCGGAAAAAACCGGAACAACCTTTCTGATGAGCATCTGGCCAAAATTATGGAGACCTACACCGCACGGGTTGAAGTGGAAAAATACGCCCATGTTGCTAATTTTGACGAGATCAAGGAAAACGATTTCAACCTCAATATCCCCCGTTATGTGGACACCTTTGAAGAGGAGAAACCTATAGATATTGATGAGGTGCAAAAAGAGATTGATGAGGTGGAAAAAGAGCTGGCAGAGGTGCGGGTGAAGATGGCGGAGAAGCTCAAGGAGATTCAGCGATGAGTTTACTTTCTATAAGAAGCAAAATTGAAATTTCATCTGATTGGAAAATGGTGCCAATTGGAAAGGTTCTTATTTCAAGTCAATATGGAACAAGTAATGGTAACTCAGAAACAGGGGTTCCTGTTGTCGGAATGAAAAATCTGCAGGATGGAAAAGTTAATTTTAATGACCTTTCTTTTGTTTCTCTCGACGAAGAAGAAAGAAAAAGGTTGATCTTACATGATGGAGATATATTGCTCAACCGAACAAATAGTTACGACTTAGTTTGCTAAGATAGGATTTGTTGAAAATGCTTGTGAGGCGGTGTTTGCATCTTATTTAGTTCGTCTTGAAATCGATCAAACCAAGTCAGATCCAAAATTTGTAGCAATGTGGTTATCAAGTTTCTGGGCTGATCAGATGATTAAGAAGATTGCAACCAGAGCAGTTAGTCAGGCAAATGTAAACCCTACTGAATTTAAGAAATTTTGCTTAATTCCAGTATTGCCACTTCCAGAACAAAAAGCCATCACAAATTTGCTGTCAACCTGGGATGAGGCCATCGAAAAAACTGAACGGCTGATTGCGACAAAACAAAAGTTTTATGAAGCTCAGCTTTCTAAGCGGCTTTTACATGGTTTTCCAGAACGAATTAAGTTGAAAAAGTTTTTGAAAGAAGTCTCAAAACGCAACAGAGACCTTTCAATCACTCAGGTTTTGAGTGTCACAAATTCGAGAGGTTTTGTGCGCCCAGAGGAACAGTTTGATAGACAGGTCGCAAGTGACAATTTATCGAATTACAAAATTGTTTCTAAGGGTGAATATGCATACAACCCATCACGAGTAAATGTCGGTTCGATCGCAAGGTTAGATGATTGGGACTATGGTGTTTTAAGTCCGATGTACACTGTTTTTGAAATTAAGAAATCATCAGACCTGCATACTGATCTTTTTCTACATTGGCTGAATTCACATGAGGCAAAGCAGCGAATAAAGCTGAGTGCTCAAGGAAGTGTTAGAGAAACCGTATCATTTGATGATTTTTGTGCAATCGGATTTCCAAAGATTGAATTCAAAGAACAGAGGGTACTTGCTGAGTATTTCAATTTGATATCAGCAGAAGTTGAGACCCTCAAGTCTCTTGCGAATAAATACAAAACCCAGAAACGCGGGCTGATGCAGAAGATGCTCACCGGAGAATGGCGGGTAAAACCGGAAATCGTTAACCAATACATAGAGGCGTAATTATGGCTAAAGGTAAAAATCAGCATGTTGTAAAGCACCCGGATGGCTGGGCCGTTCAAGGTGCAGGAAACAGCAGGGCAACCAAGGTTACTCGAACACAGGCACAGTCCATTGAAGTAGCTGAAAATATAGCCATAAATCAGAAGTCTGACACCAAAATTCATGGCCAAAATGGGAAAATCAGGGCGGGCAACAGCTACGGAAACGATCCATGTCCTCCAAAGGATAAAAAATAAGGAGTGTGCATGGGTAATACTTTCAGAATATTGAGCATTGATGGCGGCGGGATTCGAGGAATATATCCCGCCCATGTTCTTCGGTGTATCGAAGAACGCCTTCAGATAAATCTATTTGGCAAGGATTAAATTCCGGTGACCCGTTGAGCAAACACTGTGACCTGTTGTTCAGTGCCAGCACCAATGTTCCCGTGCCATTTCAAGTTTACTGGCAGATCGTAAATACCGGAAAGGAAGCCGAAGACGCTGGACAATTACGGGAACAGATCATTTTATCAAAGACCGCTGGTGTCGGCGGCCTGACGCAGAAGGAATATACATCTTACACCGGTATTCACTGGGTTGAGTGTTTCATTGTGAAAAACAGCGTATGTGTAGCACATAGCGGCGAATTTGTAGTGAGAATTGTATGAGTAAGAGCAAACAGAACATCAAGGAAGTCACCCGGTATATAAAAAAGGAAGTTGAGCGGGAGCTGTGGGCAAGGGCTGCCGGACGGTGTCAGTTCAACGGGTGCAACCGCATACTCTACAAGTCTCCGGTAACCCAGGAGCGGGTCAATATCTCGGAGAAGGCACATATCTATTCGTTTTCTGAAGATGGGCCACGGGGATGGGGACCGTTTAAAAAGAACCATCAGAGTCTTAATGACGTGGGCAACCTAATGCTGATGTGCCATGACTGTCACAAGACCATTGATCAGGATAAAGGCGGTTCCAAATATTCCGCATCGCTGCTTCAACAATGGAAAAAGGAACATGAACACCGAGTGGTCACGGTCACTGGCATTGCAGCCAATCGAAAATCTCATGTGGTCTTCTATGGCAGCAATATTGGTGAACAACGGTCTCCGCTTCAGCCAGAAGATGCCATGGAAGCGATGTTTCCGGAGCGTTATCCGGTTTCGGAAAATTCAGTCTGCCTTTCCATGTCATGCTCTCATGAAGACAAAACGGCTGCTTTCTGGGAATCGGAATCAGCTCATCTTAA
>CAYRGM010000133.1:0-5878 GCA_964423765.1 uncultured Desulfobulbaceae bacterium | reverse complement strand
TTTGGTAGAGACGGGTTTGAAACCCGTCTCTACGGTTGTCTGCTTATTTTACGATCTCTTAAATAACATGCCCATATGCAAATTCAACTATCCATCAACAGTTTAACCAAAAAATATTCCACCAATACGGCAATAGAATCAATCAATCTCGAAGTATATCAAGGTGAATTTCTGACCATAGTAGGACCAAGCGGCTGCGGCAAGAGTACGCTGCTTAAAAGCATTGCCGGTCTTGAGAACCCGGATACAGGCGAAATAATCCTTGACAACAGGGTAATATTTTCAGCGGCAGATAAAGTTGATATCCCCCCTGAAAAACGAGAAGTTGCCCTGGTTTTTCAAAACTATGCCCTGTGGCCCCACTTTAACATCTATAAAAATATAGCTTACCCGCTTATTATCAGAAAGATATCAAAAACAATCATCAAAGAAGAGGTCATAAAACATTTAAAACTTGTCCGCCTGGCAGATAAGGGGAAACGGTATCCCCATGAGTTAAGTGGTGGCGAACAGCAGCGAGTTGCTCTGGCACGGGCTTTAATCATGTCACCAAAACTTCTTTTACTTGATGAGCCACTCTCAAATCTTGATGCCAAATTGCGGGAAATAATGCAGGCTGAACTAAAAAGAATTCACGCAACCCTTGGTCTTACGATTATTCATGTCACCCATGATCAGGCTGAAGCAATGGAATTAGCCGATAGGATGGTGGTAATCAATGAAGGTCAAATTGCTCAATCCGGTACTCCCCAGGATGTCTACTGCCAGCCATCATCCTGTTTTATCGCTGATTTTATTGGTAAAACCAACTTACTTTACCGTGATAATCCAGCAACTGCGAACCTGTTTTCTGAAATATGTCTTCACAAGAGTTTTGGTTCTGTATCCTGCAAAGCCCTGTCGATCAGACCGGAAGAGATAAAGCTGGACAGCCGGCACGGAGATTTTAAAGCCACTGTCATCCAGACTATTTACCATGGAGCAATTACAAATTATGTAATTGAATATTACAAGACCAAGCTGATGGTTCAAACCAAGTCAGAACAGATATTGACAACGGGTGATACGGTTTATTTCACTGTCGGCAAGGTGATTATTTTAGATGATTAACCATGTCTATCCAGACAAAAGGAATCTACCTCAAATCAATAAAAGCTCCAGGACACGCCTGACTGGCAAGCGATAACTCTATACTTTCTGAAAAACCGGCGATGGTCTCGTCAACCGCGGCCCGAGCAAGTTCAGGATGATTATTGGTTTCACTTAAGTGAGAGAGAACAAGAGTACGAAGGTTGCTGTTGCCAAGCCCGCTGACAAAAGAGGCGGCATCTCCATTGGATAGATGACCAAGATTAGACTGAACCCGCTGCTTGAGAGGAAATGGATAAGGACCGTCCCGCAACATCCGGGGATCATGGTTGGACTCCAGCACCAGACCATGGCAACCAGAAAGTAGATGAGACATGAGTTTGGTTACCATACCCGTATCAGTACAGTAACCCACCCTATGCCGCCCGTCGTTGATAACAAAACCGACTGGCTCAGCAGCGTCATGGGAGATGGCAAAAGGATGAATTTCCAAATCACCAATGACAAACCAGTTGCCGGTGAAAAATTCTTCCCTGACTGAAATGCTACCCACCTTGACAGCAGCAGCCCGATGAGTGGCAGGGTTGGCATAGACCGGCAGACGATGACGACGGGATAACACCCCCACCCCTTTGATATGGTCGTTATGCTCATGGGTAACCAAAATTCCGCTTAACTGGTCAGGATGGCGATCAATGGCTGCCATCCTTAAGGCTATTTCCTTCCCGGAAAAGCCATTATCAATCAGAATCCTCGTAGTTCCACTTTCAAGGTAAGTACAGTTCCCACGACTACCGCTACCCAGCACACAAAATTTCATATCTTAATCCTGGATGTTGAATATGAGCAAAACAGGAGATAATTGAAAAAACAAAATATTACAGGGATATTGATGTGGTTACCGATTTCAATTGTTTGGTAAATGATATTTTTTCTCATATTTAGTGCCCTTCGGGCAGGCTTTTAGTCTGTTAATAATTGATTATTATCAAGTAACTATTCAGCTGCACCCCACGGAGTGCAGCTGAATAGTTACAGCCTAAGATTATGGGAGTTTGTTCATTTCGCTGAATAGTTACAAAGATTATACAGCTTGTACCGCATCAGTAGAACCAACCCCTTAAGATCACAACAAGAAAGATTAACAATGCTGCCAGGGTAAGAGCAGTCATTTTCCCCCTTAACTCTCCCACAAGTACCTCAAAACTGAAAAAAAATATTATAACCTTGGATGCCAACAGACCAAGGTGATGGTATTTAGCCTGTGCATCTGGAATAACTAACAGTACAAATACTATGACTAATATCAGGAAGTCCAAGGTGGTGAATTTGAACCCCCTTTTGCGTCTTGTAAATCTCTGGACAACGACCGCAAAACAAGCCAGGAACAGAAAAGATAGATCATAGATTACAGGAAGTTCTATAGCTGTCCAGTTAACCGTACCAGTTACTGTACTTAAATAAATCAAATATGGAACAGAACAATATACGGTCAGTCTTACTGCAAATTCTCCAGATATTTTTTGGAAAACCAGTGAAAGAGCGAGAACAGCAATGGATAGTCCTGCCATTATAGACAAAACTGAAGGGATTTGTGCTGGTAAAAGTGCCGAAAACAAAAGAATAGAAAACAGTCCCAACTGAAGTGCAGTAAATAAAAACCTGATCATCATCCCCCGTTTTTTGATTAATCTGAGTCGGGCTTTGAATCTTCTGTCCAGCCAGTATCTGTTTATTTTATATCCTTGTTGTTCTGCTATTGTTAATGGATATAGAATCATCAAAGCAAAAAATATATATCCCAGCAAGAGCAGCCAATCTTCTGCGAAACAGACAAAAAGTGCAGAGATTATCAGGACAGACTGAAGCAAATACATGATAAATACTGCTTCCGTGTGAAACAGTCCCAGCCGCATGAGCTTATGATGGAGATGATTATTGTCCGGACGAAAAGGAGAATTACCCTCAATAATACGCTGAGTCATAACGGCCAAGGTATCTAATAAAACCGAACAAAAGCAAAGGTAATACCGGGCTCAGAGTCAGACTTTCCTGGGTCAGCTTGATGGCCAGCACGATGCCTGTAAACCCTAATAACTGGCTGCCTCCATCCCCCATAAAGATTGTGGCAGGATAGGTATTGAATCTGAGAAATCCGAATGTGACTCCTGTCATTGCAAGAGCTGGCAGCATTAACTGCATCATTCCAACCCTGTAAGCTAAATACGCTATACAACCAAAGGCCAGGAAAGATATTCCTGCCGCCAGACCATCCAATCCATCTGAAAGATTGATGGCATTTGTAATGCCCACAATGACGATCAGGGTCAGAATTACCGAAAACCATCCGGGCAGGGAGAGGCTGTCCGGCAAAAGGCTACCAAAGTCAACTATATTGACCCCGCCATAAAATATCACGACTAATGCCGCAACTATCTGACTGGCAAACTTTATCCCGTATCCCAAATTAAAAAAATCATCCGCCAAACCAAAGAGGACTATTATTCCGGCTCCAAGCAGGAAGGCATTGGCGAAATTGTCCTTTGGCATAAAGGCTAAACAGACCGCAAAAAAGCCTACGGCCATGGCCGCACCACCTATCCGGGGGATAGGACTGGTGTGTACCTTCCTATCATTAGGAACATCAACAAACTGGAATTTTAAGGCCATCTTTGTAAAGAGAGGCACCAAGGATATGGTGATGAATAGAGAGAAAAATAGGGTTGTCAGCAGGATAGTTAACATTTACATGAACCGTTTAAGATAAAGAATCTCGATCATCACTTATATGCTGAAGTTTCCCGCTTTTCAAAGCTTCTTAAACTGCTGTGACACGCCACAGCAGGGGAATGAATTTATTTTTTGCGGTGTTTGCCATGCAACTAACAAAACCCCATTTTATTATTCCTTAACGCACGAATCCTGTCCCTCAGGATAAATATCCAATATTTCAGCAAGATACAATGTTTTGGAAGATTTGCCATAAAAATAAAAGCGGGAAACTTCAGTTATATGTATGGATTATGTTAAAATATAGGTAACTATTCAGCTGCACTCCATCTCCGCCCATTTCGGAGTCTCGTTCCTCGCTTACCTGAGCTTCTTGAGTAACATTAGTACGCTGCAAAGCTCAGGTAAGCGAGGAACGAGACTCCGTGAAGCACATCTGAATAGTTACAGCCTAAGTTTATTGGCGTTTATTCATTTCGCTGAATAGTTACAAATATAGAGTTACATCATCCGTGATTAGTCATATTAATTCAGGTTCAGGATAATATTATCTGCCATATTCGCTCTGAGGCTTTCCCATCCCACTTGGGAGGTATTCGACAATCTTTACCACCGGATGACTGTACTCTGTAAGCATCCAGGATGCCATCTTTTGTACAGCCCGCCAGGATATTGGTACCTAAATCCACGGTAACAGGCCGTTCGGTATTCTCTCGTATGGTAACAGGGAACTCCGAGGGCGGTGGTCTCCTCCTGAAGCCCGCCGCTGTCTGTAAGTACTACTTTTGCGTTCTGCCAGAGATAGAGTGCGTCTCTGAACCTGAGAGGTTCAAGGGAAATAACATTTTCAGGAAGTTTCAGGTCATGTTTAGCCAACATTTTTCTGGTCCGGGGATGAACAGGAAATATCAAGGGTAGCTCCCTGGAAATATCATCTATGGCCTCAAGAATTCCTTGCAGATTATTCCTGCTGTCCACATTTGAGGGTCTGTGCAGGGTCATAAAGCCATACTCTAAAAACCGTTCCCCAACCTCTCTTACCGCGGGACTTACCTCAGCCCCATCCTCCAACCGCTGGACCTGATGGAAGAGATTATCTATCATCACATGACCAACCAGATGGATATTTTCTGCCGGTTTGCCTTCTTTCAGCAGGTTATCCAGACCGCTCTGCTCGGTTACAAAGAAATAGTCAGATATGGCATCGGTGACCATCCTGTTTATCTCTTCGGGCATGGTGAGATCATAACTCCTCAAGCCCGCCTCTACATGAGCGACATCCACCGACATCTTTTTTGCCACAATACTGCACGCCAGAGTGGAGTTCACATCGCCCACCACCATTACCAGATCCGGGGGAGTTCCTCCTGGCAAACCTCCTCAAAGGCGGTCATTATGCGGGCAGTCTACACCGCGTGGGAGCCAGAGCCGACATTTGAAAAATAATGGGGTTCGGGCAGTTCCAAGTCCTCAAAAAAAGCCTGGGACATCTCATAGTCATAATGCTGCCCGGTATGAACAATTTTACACTCTACTTCAGGCTGACACAATGCCTCCCTGTACAGGGGAGCAATTTTCATGAAATTCGGTCTTGCCCCGGCTACCAACAATACCTTCATTATATCATCTCCATATGTTGTCACAAGTTATGTATTATTATTTTTTCCCCTTATGGTCTGTCACGAAACAAAATTTCTATATTCCATAGCTTGATAGCATAGGAATTTTCATTTTCGGGCAATTGTATCATCATGGTTATGTGTCACGCGTGGTGCGATATCATCAGTTGATGTCGTTAACTTTACAATTAATTATTATCAATTGATTATTGATTATTTGATATGGCAAAAGGCGATGATATACAAAAAAGGCTGATTAATTTTGCCGTGAGCATTATTAATCTCAGAAGTCCTGACTTGGTGGGAAATTTAAGTGACACAATTCTCTCCGTTTTTTGTGCATCCCACAAGTTCATATACCATTTTCATATCTGTTCCTGGGTAAGTGTTTTTTGCAAGATAAAAATCCCCACTTTTGCAAACAAAAATCCTCAGTTGAA
>CAYRGM010000132.1:0-5879 GCA_964423765.1 uncultured Desulfobulbaceae bacterium | reverse complement strand
GAATGTCGAAGGAAGGTGCTTTTTTCTATCAAGATATCTTCCATCATTCGAAATTCCTGGTGACCTCGACATTCAATTTAACTCATCAAATCATCACATTATGAACCAGATCAACTTTTTGTTTTTTTGTTATTGTACCTAAACCGGTGCAACTTTTTTATATTGCACCCTTCACCAAGGGTATGGATTTGCAGGAGCAGTAAAACGGCAAATGACTTATTTAATTCCAGCTCCTTACCCTCAATCCAGAACACCCTCCATTCCTTCATCAAGAAATCCAGGTCGTTGCTCTGGAGAATATGGTACTCTCCCCTGCTCATGCAACAATTCCTCAAGCCGCAACAACTCGGTTTCGCTTCCTAAAGACTCAAGATCAAGCCTCTCAAAGCGACAAGGGCAATAAATAAGCTGCCCCCCACACCAGGGACACATTTCCACCGGACAACCAAGTTCATGTAGTTCACCGGTTACGGCATGGCAGGCGGGGCAAATATTTTCATCTATCTGTAAAGGTTCATAAACGGGCAGATACTCCAGAGAGCCACATCTACCTCTAAAATCATCAAGATTGACAAAACCAAAAAAATCCAGCAAATCCTGATCGAGATATTCCTGTTCTAAAACTCCGTGGAACTCAAGTCCTTCACTTGAAAGCATATACAGATAAGCCGATTCTACAGTCACCGCTGCCAGCAAGAACATCCCCTGCCCTCTGGCAACAGTACGGATTTCCACAATATAACTATTTTTTGTATCGGGAGGACAGCTGTAGAATGCTTCCATAAGCTCAAGGGCAATCCGATCATCTCTGTACTGAATAAGTAGCTCAGATGCAGCCCCCATGTTATCCCCATCAACGGCGTACTCCATGGCCCGGCGGATATTCTTTCGTTTTTCCCTCAAATCATCCATAACTTACTCTCTTCCACTCCAGAGCGTACTGATTTTTTCCTGCCATTTCAATGTTTCCATTTTCATATTATTTGCTTTAGTAATTGCACTCACCACTGCTATTCTCCTAACTCCACATGCAATCAGATCATCAACATGCCCCAACTTAATGCCGCCCATAACTGTAAACGGCAAGTCACTATGCCTGGAAAAATCAGCTATTGCCTTAATGCCAAGAAAATCAGTCAAACCATCTTTAGTATCAGTGGCATACAAGGGGCCAATATTATAATAGGAAACAGCAGGTTTTCCATCCGCTTTGATTCCAGCCAGCTCCATAACATGTTTCTCAGTATTACAGGACAACCCTATAATCATCTCCCTGCCAAGACAACGCACTTCAGACGGTTTTAGATCATCCTGACCCAGGTGAACACCATCAGCATCGGCAAGAATAGCTATGTCTACACGATCATTAACCATGAACAGGGCACCGGCTTCAAGGGTTAACCTCCTGAACAATCTGGCTTTTTCAAGAAGCTGACGGTCAGTTGATATCTTATCCCGGAGCTGAACAATCCCTGCCCCGCCGGCAAGTACAGCCTCAAGCCACTCCTTGTCACTACGGCCATGATCAAACTGAGCACCGGAAACAGGATAGACTCCAACCAGACCGGTAAATTTCCTCATCCGCTTCCTGTACAGTTCCGACATCATATTGTTTCACAATTTCAAAAAGTTAAACCACATAACGCACTAATTACAAAACGAAAAATCTAATTAACCTTGTTTTTACTGAAGAATTTTAGTATAATAATATTTTTAATAAAAAATCAGTATTTTTTCTTTCCGAACCCTTACCACCATCTTATTGCATATCAAAACCCTTTCTTCCTTTTATTTAAAAGGGATAAGGGAAGCAGGAAAAACGGCAACTCAAAAATTCCACTTACACAGTTACAATTTGCCAATAAATAATATATCCAATACTCTGTAAACTTTTACGATAACCCCATGAGACCATGAACAATACAGCAAAACTCATAATAGACGGCAAAGAGTATTCATTTCCAATTATTGAAGGGTCTGAAGGAGAAAGGGGCATCGACATCAGCTCTCTACTTCAGCAAACCGGTTGCATAACCATGGATATTGGTTATAAAAATACCGGCTCATGTGCCTCTACCATCACTTACCTTGATGGCAACAAAGGAATCCTCCGTTACCGTGGCTACAAGATTGAAGACCTGGCATCAAGATGTCAGTTCGTTGAGGTGGCTTTTCTGTTATTGCACGGTAAACTTCCCAGCCAGAATGAACTTAATCACTTTAAATCTCTGCTGACCCGCTTTGCCCTGCTCCATGAGGATATGATCCACTTCTTTGATCATTTTCCGCCCAATGCCTCTCCCATGGCAATCCTTTCGATAATGATCAACTCCCTGCACAGCTATTATCCGGAAATGAGTACTGACCCACTGGCTGATATCAATATCACCGCCACCCGTCTCATTTCAAAAATCCGGACAATCGCAGCATTTTCATATAAAAAATCCATGGGACATCCGCTGGTTTATCCAAAAAATGATCTATCCTACTGCGGTAACTTTCTCAACATGATGTTTGATAAACCGGTGACACCATATATGGTAAAACCAGAGGTAGTTGCAGCCCTGAACAAGATTCTGATTATCCATGCCGACCACGAACAAAACTGTTCCACAGCCACAGTACGAATGGTTGGCAGTGCCGGGGTCAACTTATACGCATCTATTTCTGCCGGCATAAATGCCCTTTGGGGACCACTGCACGGAGGTGCCAATGAAGCAGTCCTGACAATGCTGGCCGCCATTGCTGAGGATGACAGTAATATTGACAAATACATAAAAAAGGCAAAAGATAAGAATGACCCCTTCCGGCTGTCCGGATTCGGGCATAGAGTGTATAGCACTTTTGATCCCAGAGGCACTATTATCAAATCATCCTGTCATGAAATACTTGGAATGTTAAAAATTTCTGATCCATTACTTAATATTGCTATGGAGTTACAAGACATTGTCTTAAATGATGACTACTTCATACAACGCAATCTCTACCCCAATGTTGATTTCTATTCAGGAATTATTTACCGGGCAATAGGTATCCCATCCAGCATGTTCACTGTCATGTTCGCCCTCGGCAGGTTGCCGGGCTGGATTACCCAGTGGAAAGAGATGCGGGATGACCCCAATTCAAAAATAGGCCGCCCCCGACAAATATATATCGGCGAGCCAAGCAGGGAGTTTATCCCCATGGAAGAGAGATTATAACCTTAATTGAGCGATTTTATGACGAAGATATATGCTGGTCAATTAAAGGTGCCTTAAGAAAATCGTCCACCTCAAAGTTATATATCCTGCCAACAAAATCCATTATAATCAACAAATTATAACGGCCAATTCGTGAAAATAATCAGGCGAAAACGACCAAACGGAAAAAAACCACAAACATACACTGCCACCTGTAGTGCCGGATTCGAAGACCTGGTCAAGACAGAAATTGAAGCCTTTGCCGGTCAGAATATCAGCACCAGCCCCGGTGCTGTCTCATGGACGGGAAACATAGAAACCGCTTACCGGGCCTGCCTCTGGTCAAGATTTGCCTCCCGCATACTTCTTGAAATAAGTGTTTTTTCTGCCCCTGACACAGATACCCTTTACGATAATGCCAAAAATATCGACTGGGACATTCTATTCACGCCAACAACAAGTTTTGCTGTTTACTGCACCCTCTCTGAGTCAGCCATCACCCATAGCCATTTTGCCTCCCTGCGGGTTAAAGACGCTGTGGTTGATTATTTTCGAGAACGAACCGGAAAAAGACCGGATATAGATATCCGTCAACCCGGTATCCGCCTGAATCTTCACCTCAAGGGAACCCGGGCAAGCCTTGCCCTTGACTTATCCGGAGACAGCCTCCACCGAAGAGGATACAGAGAACAGGCCGGACATGCTCCACTGAAAGAAACTCTTGCCGCGGCCATCTGCCATTTAAGCGGAGTCAGCAAAGACTTTGCCGATACCGGCATTATCCTTGATCCCATGTGCGGCTCAGGAACCCTGCTCATCGAAACCGCCCTGCTCATCGGTGATTCCGCCCCCGGACTGCAACGCAAATCGTTTGGCTTTATGTACTGGAACCGGCACAGCAAAAAAATATGGCAGAGGCTGGTTGATGAAGCCTTGGCACGGGAACAGGCCGCTCTGAACCGTCCCTGGCCGCAAATTATCGGTTACGATGCCGATCCAAGAGCAGTTGCCGCCGCAAGAAATAATATTGAACGGGCTGGTTTGAGCGACTTTATCACCGTAAGATACGGACAATTAGCCGATCTGCGTTGTCCAGGCAAAAATGGTCTACTGATAACAAACCCTCCCTATGGAGAGCGGTTATCCGAGAAAGAAGCTGTCAAATATTTATACCGTTTTTTGGGAAGAAAGTTTACAGAACATTTTTCCGGCTGGAAAATGGGCTTTTTTTCTGCTAATCCAGACCTTGCCGATATGCTGACAGTTAAATGGGCAAGCCGCCATTCACTCTACAATGGTCCCATCAAATGCAGACTACTGACCGGAAACTGGCAGGAAAAACCAATTTACCATCTGCATAAACAAAGGCTGTCAATTTCAGATTATCAATGCGAAGATCCTGGCTCTGATTTCTGCAACCGGTTACGAAAGAACTGGCAGCATAGAATAGCATGGGCGGAACAACGAGGTATTTACTGCTTCCGCCTTTATGATGCCGATCTGCCAGAATATAACCTTGCCATTGACATTTACGGGACCTTACTCCATATACAGGAGTATGCACCTCCAAAAACCATTGATCCTGACAAGGCCGGGCAGCGGTTTCAAGCAGCATTAAGAATTATTAGAGAGCTGTTTACTCTTAACAGAAGCCAAGTATTTATAAAAACAAGACGACCGAAAAAAGATAATAATCAGTACCAGAAGAAAAAAAAGGAGACTGGCAAGTTTTTTGAAGTTCATGAAAATGATTCCATATTTCTGGTCAACTTCACTGATTTTCCGGACACCGGATTATTGTTAGACCACCGTAAAACCAGAATAATAATCGGTGAGTTGGCAAAGGGCAGGACCTTTCTCAACCTATTTGCCAAGACTGGTGCAGCCACGGTCTATGCCGCCAAAAACGGAGCTACTTCAACCCTTTCAGTCGATATATCGGAAAAATACCTGATCAGAACCCTTGCCAATCTCGCTGTTAACGGTTTTGGAGGGTATCTTCATACGGTAATCGAGGAGGACTCCATGGAATGGCTAAAAAAAGAAACAACAAAATTTGGTTTGATCTTTGTTAATCCACCAACTTTTTCCAGTGTTCGTCACCGCAAACTAAAGTTCTCGGTACAGGATGACCATGAACGACTCCTCAGACTGGGCATGCAAAGGCTGGTAGAAGACGGAACCCTTGTTTTTGCCACCAATTTTCGTAAATTTTCCCTGTCTGACGCTTTAAAGAAAGATTTTGATATTTCCGAAATAACTGAACAAACCATACCTGAAGATTTCAGACAAAAAAATAATATCCACCGAACATTTAAGTTAAAACACCCGTAACCGTTCACCAACATTAACATACCCTGACGGTCAGGACTTATGTTTATCAAGCAGATTAAGCAGTTTTTCTGTATACAACTCAGCCAGCATGGCTGCATTTCGTGCCTCACTGTCCAGGAACTCAACTCCGACAAAACTACTTAATGTCCAGCGGACCACCGCATCACTGACAAAAGACAATTCACCAAGACAGGCATCCACTTGCAGAGTATCTCCCTCCTGCAGACCATGGCCCGCAAGGAAAAAACACATCCCATTTCTATGCAGATCCTGTAAAGAAGCTTCCTTGCCGACATCCCGTTTACCGGCCTTAACCATGACCCCAACCGAACCACCTCCATCATCGGGAAGCTGTTTAAGTAGATC
>CAYRGM010000131.1:0-5903 GCA_964423765.1 uncultured Desulfobulbaceae bacterium | reverse complement strand
TGGTATTGCTTTGGGACAAGCATGCATAGCGGCTCGGCAGATCGAGAATCCGGCTCAGAAACAGAATCATACTAACCAGCATGGCTGGAGAAAATTGGCTGGCTACAACGAACTATGAACGGTGGTCGCGGTGGTATGGGCAGAGGCCTAACTGTCAACTTTCATATAAAAAATAAAGGAAAAATATGTGTCTTGCCATACCCATGCGGGTCATAGCAGTCAAGAGCGATCCTGATGACCTGTTGAATCCACAGGTTGCAACGGTTGAAACCGACGGAATCCAAAAAGATATCCGCCTGGATCTGGTGGACAGGATGCCAAAGATTGGTGACTACTTGATCATCCATGCAGGTTTTGCCTTGACCTGTCTGGATGCAGAGAATGCAGAAATTAACCTGCAACTGTTGCGGGAACTGTCTGAGAGCATGGATGAAGACCCTGCGGGCAGAAACAGGACATGAAATATGTCGATGAGTACCGGAGCCGGAACCTTGTCCACACTCTAACAGAAAAGCTGCATGCTCTTTCCAATCGACAGGTTCGGATTATGGAAGTCTGTGGCACCCATACCATGTCCATATTCAAACATGGGCTTCGCCGGATGTTGCCTGAACAGGTACAGCTTATCTCAGGCCCCGGTTGTCCGGTCTGTGTCACGCCTGCAAATGTAATCGATACATTTGTGGAACTTGCTGCCCGCCCCGAGGTTGTTATCGCCACATTTGGCGATATGATCAGGGTACCCGGCACAGGCGATTCTCTTATCCAGGCCCGGGCAGCCGGTGCTGATGTGAATATCGTTTACTCCCCCATGGACGCTCTGGTGCTGGCTGAGCAGAAACCTGATAAGCTGGTGGTCTTTCTCAGTATCGGTTTTGAGACCACCACTCCAACCATTGCTGCCACAATCCTTGAGGCTGCAAGAAAAAAGATCGACAACTTCTGTGTTTTTCCAGCAAACAAGATCATGCCTCCACCTCTCAAAGCCTTGATGCAGGATCCGAAACTGCAGGTGGATGGTTTGCTCTGTCCGGGACATGTTTCCATTATCAGCGGGTCGGAGAGCTACCGTTTTCTTGTGGATGATTGTGATATTGCCTGCGTGGTTGCCGGATTTGAACCAACGGACATACTGCTTTCCATCACAGCACTTGTGCAACAGGTACAGGAAGACAGACCGGCCGTGGAAAACTGCTACGGACGGGTTGTTACCGGGGAGGGAAATGTAACGGCCAGAAAGATTGTGGAAACGGTTTTCACTCCGGTGGACAGTGAATGGCGCGGTCTTGGTTCTATTGAGCTGAGCGGTCTGACTCTGCGTGAAGAGTACAGCAGCTTTGACATAACAAAAAGGCTGAATATACAAATAGCACCCTCCTGTGAACCCAAAGGATGCCGCTGTGGTGACATCCTCAAGGGCATCAGTCAGCCTCCGGCCTGTCCAATTTTTGGGAATCGCTGTACTCCCGGTTCTCCTGTTGGTCCATGTATGGTTTCCAGTGAAGGAACCTGTGCGGCATGGTATCGATATGGTGACCCCATATAAAGAAAGCTTATGGATGTACAGATGAATAAGCAACTTATTGTGAAAAATATAGTATGGAAAAATATATTTTACTTGATCATGGCAGTGGCGGATTGGCGAGTCAAAACCTGATAAAATCTCTTTTTCTCAAATATTTAAAGGATCCCGTCCTGCACCAGTTGGAAGATGCTGCGGTATTGCCACAGGAACAGGGACAATTAGCTTTTTCCACAGACAGTTATGTGGTGGATCCTGTTTTCTTTCCTGGCGGCAATATTGGTGAGCTGGCAGTGAACGGTACCATCAATGATCTGGCCATGCGGGGAGCCAGGCCAATTTGCCTGAGTCTGGGACTGATACTTGAAGAGGGGTTTGCTGTTGATCAACTGGGAAAGATAATTAAAAGTATTGCCAATGCCTGTGATTATGCGGGGGTTCCCGTGGTAACAGGCGACACAAAAGTAGTGCCAAAGGGCAAGGCTGATAAAATCTTTATCAACACCTCCGGTATCGGAATTGTTAAAGATGGCATAAATATAACAGCCGGGCAGGCACAATCCGGTGATATTATCCTCCTTTCCGGAACGCTTGCAGATCACGGCATTACCATTCTAACCAGTCGTGAAGGCTTGCAGTTAGATGCCAACTTGCTAAGTGATACCAGACCGTTACATTTTCTTGTGCAGGCACTTTTAAAGAATTATTCTGCAGCCATTCACACAATGCGGGATCCCACCCGGGGCGGTCTTGGCACAACACTCAGTGAAATTGCAAAAAAAACAGACCTATGTATGGAAATAGAAGAAAAGGCCATCCCCATGAATGCTGAAGTACGAGCTGCCTGTGAACTCATGGGGCTTGATCCTCTTTATATTGCCAACGAAGGCAAGTGTATGGTGCTTGCAGCCCCTGAACATGCAGAAGCTATCCTGCACATAATGCGCTCCATTCCAGAAGGCAGAGAGACAGCTATTATTGGCAGGGTTTCAGAAAAACACGCAGGCCGGGTGGTTCTGACTACGGTTGCCGGCGGCAGACGGTTGGTGGAGCCACTATCCGGGGAACCTTTGCCGAGGATCTGCTGAGATCGGGTCGAATATTTACAATCATTCAGCTGTCAGTTAGAAAAAAATTCCGTCAGGCTCTTGGCAAATAGGACTAATTGATTGTCTTTGAGGTTTTATCAAGATGCCACAGCAAGTTGCCCACAGGCTGCGGAAATATCTTCCCCCCGGCTCTGACGAATAAAAGTTGTGTAACCGTTATTTCTAAGAATTTCCTGAAATTTTAAAACCCTGTGCATGGGAGGACTTTTAAACTCCAACAAATCTGTTTTATTCATGGCCAGCAGATTTATCTTGCACGGTATTTCCCGTAAAAGCCCAGCCAGCTCAACAGCCTGCCGGTCGCTGTCATTTAAGCCCTGCATAAGAGTATATTCAAACATTATCCGCTGCCGCTTTTTATGAGGAAACTTTTTGCACCCTGCCAGTAATGCGGCAAGAGGATAACGATTATTGATGGGCATAATCCGGCTTCTGGTGAGGTCATCCGGGGCGTGAAGGGAAATCGCCAGATTAACACTGGTCTCTTCTCCAAGCTGAATCATCCTGGGCACCAGACCACAGGTTGAAACGGTGATCCGGCGGCTGGAAAAATCCAGACCCCGCTGCTCAGTGAGAATCGAAATTGCCTTGATAAGATTATCAAAGTTGGCAAGCGGTTCCCCCATCCCCATAAAGACCAGATTGGTTAATCGTCCTGAACACTTTTTATTATTTTTGCCGGTATTATTTCTTTCTTTGTCTTCTATCTGCAAATCATCCTGCTTTACAAGAAAGTCCCTGACCGCACAGACCTGATTTATTATTTCAGCAGTGGTCAAGTTACGGATAAAACCCATGGAACCGGTCAGGCAAAATTTACACCCCATCCCACAGCCAACCTGAGATGATAAGCAAAGAGTATTTCGCTCCTCTTCCGGAATCAATACGGATTCAATCATTTTTCCATCGCTCAGCTTAAAACCAAATTTTACGGCACCATCCCTGGAGGACTGGATAATCGGATCGGTAAAGCGGCTAATGACTGCATGCTCTGGCAACAAGGCCCGAAACTCCTTGGCAAGATCGGTCATCTCCACAAAATTATTTAGCCCGGGCCGGTAAAGCCAGGGAAGTATCTGTCTTCCTCTGAATGCAGGCTGCCCCAATGATGCAACAAATTTTTCCAGTTGCTCCCTGGTCAGATTTTTTAGATCTGTTTTCTTTATTTTTTTAATTTCTTTTATTTCTTTTTCAAAAACTTCTTTTTTCTGATCTTTCACAAGGCCCGTAATATTTCTTCTTTTAAGGGAATCCGGCCTTTTATTGCCAGATCAAGTAAATTCAAAAAATGTTGCCGATCTCTGGGCAGCCGACCGTCCAGAGCTAAATAATTTGAGGCATGATTTGCCTGAAACTGAGCCCGGATATCTACAAGTCCAGCGACCATGGTGCGTAATTCTTCAAGTAATTGCTGCTGGGGCGGCATAATAAATAACCCTGCCCCTGCTTTTTTCGCCAGTTCAGTATTGCCGGTAAGCATCAGGGTGAGGACAGCTATCTGTGATGGTCTCATCTGGCATAGTACCCTGGCGGTGGCTCGGGCATGTTGGCTGGATTTATCCTGCCCGGCTATTCCCAGCAGACAGGTAACAGAAAGAAATATTCCCGCCTGCCGTACCATCCGGCCCGCCTCAATCATCTCCTTGCTGTCCGATCCTTTTTTAATCTCTTCCAGAACCTGGTCATCACCGCTCTCAAGTCCCATATATAAACGGCTCAGCCCAAGTTTTTTCAGCTCAACAAGCCGCTCAATGTTTTTG
The DNA here is from genome assembly GCA_964423765.1 of uncultured Desulfobulbaceae bacterium. Lineage (GTDB taxonomy): Bacteria > Desulfobacterota > Desulfobulbia > Desulfobulbales > Desulfobulbaceae > DRLX01. Next base: position 1,512 of record CAYRGM010000131.1, on the reverse strand, counting down.
GCAAGAATACTGCCGCAACTTGCATAGGAACTGATCCGCCGCACCGAGGGCAGGTGGTAACGGATATCTTTTAATATTTGGACAAGTCTTGCATATGGAATGGTCAGTGTATCACCATCTGCCAGGAAAACTGTTTTCTGCTGTCGGCAGTATTGCCCGGCAAACTCAAGGTCAGCCAGAATTTCTTCTCTTGATTTTATCCTGAATTTTTTATCCTTATAGGCCCGGCAAAATGAACAGAGATTATGGAAACAGCCAACCGTAACCTGAAGGATTATGGAGTGGGCCTCACTCGGGGGACGGATAACTGTCCCTTCATAGTTCATCAGCCATTTTCCCCGGCAAAATCGGCCATAAAATCCACCAGCTTTTTTACACCATGCTCAGGAAACGCATTATAAATAGAGGCCCGGCAGCCCCCGATTGAACGATGTCCTTTAAGCCCGTTCAGATCATTTTCTTCTGCCTCAGCAATGAACTTTGCTTCCAGTTCAGGGGTGGGCAAATTAAAAGCGATATTCATTAGAGAGCGGGATCCTTTTTCGGCGTGGCCTTGATAAAAATCACTGGTATCAATGGCATTATATAAAAGAGCAGCTTTACTTTGGTTAATTTTTTCCAGGGCTTTGACCCCGCCCTGTTCTTTAAGCCAATTCATCACTCTTCCCACACAGTAAAGGGCAAAGCAGGGGGGCGTGTTGAACATCGAACTTTTATCAGCATGGGTTTTATATTTCAGCATGGTGGGGATGTTTTGTGCGGCAGAATCAAGCAGATCTTCCCTGATAATCACCACGGTTACTCCGGCAGGACCCATATTTTTCTGGGCTCCGGCAAAGATGATGCCAAACCGGCTTATGTCAACAGGTCTTGACATAATATCGGAAGACATGTCCGCAACCAGCATCTTGTCGGACTTGGGAAACTCCGCAAACTGGGTCCCGTAAATAGTATTATTACTGACAAAATATAGATATTCACTCTCAGGGCTAACCGTGTATTCGCTATCAGCCGGCACCCGGTTGAACAAAGTATCTTCACTGGAGTAGGCGACCTCAATATCAGCTAATAACTCTGCCTCTTTAATTGCCTTTTTTGACCAGACCCCGGTATTAAGATAAGTTGCTTTTTTGCCATAACCCAACAGGTTCATGGGGACCATGTAAAACTGGGATGAGGCTCCTCCCTGGAGAAAAAGAATTTTATAATTATTTGGTACGGTTAACAGTTCACGAATAAGGGACTCCGTTTCTTCTGCCACTGCCATAAACTCTTTGGAACGATGGCTCAGCTCAATCAGGCCAATACCAGTATTTTTGTAATTGACAATATCACGACCAGCTTCCTGGAGAACGGGGTAGGGTAGGGTGGCTGGTCCCGGGCTGAAATTATATACTCTTTCAGGCATGATTTTTTATTCCTTTGATTAGTTTCTATGAATATTTTTAAGCTGCCCGGATATCATCAGTTGATGTCGTTAACTTTACAATTAATTATTATCAATTGATTATT
>CAYRGM010000130.1:0-5938 GCA_964423765.1 uncultured Desulfobulbaceae bacterium | reverse complement strand
TCCTGCAAAGTTCATCACACTCTTTATATAAACTTGCACACTCTTGCTTTGGTATTATCTGGCTCTGCATAATTATTTGGTAACCGTTCACCAGCACCTCATTGACTGCAAATCTATACCCTTGGTGAACGATTGCAAGTTCAGCATAATGTCAGGTGAATAACCGATTTCTATTTTCTATCCTTTAATTTTGATTTTTCATGATTGATATATGCCTAGATTACACATCAAGAACATAACCAGATCTCTTTGTAATGTCCAGAAGAAGTTTAACGACCTAAACAAAAAACTCAAAATGCGCAGAGACCCTATGGATGATGTTATTGTTGCAAATATGTTGAGTGGCTACGAATATATTGACAATTTAATCAGTCAAAACATTGACATAACAAAGAAGAAAAATATCCATCACATTCTTGAACTAAACCACATAGTCCTCTGCGGTACAGAGCCAGTAGTACGCAACGAATTCGTTAAACACATCAAAAACACCACGGACAGGTTTTATGGACAAAAAGGCTGCAATATAGGGGATTTGCTTGCATGGCACCGAAACAATATAAAAAAATCAGCCTGGAGGCGGGCAGCAGGACTATATATTCTCCATTTAAGCCAGCCGCAGCTTTTTTTTGAAGGTAATCACCGTACCGGTACCCTGTTGATGAGTACTATTCTTGTTTTGGATAACAAACCCCCTTTTGTTCTCAATCTCGATAACGCAGAGGCATATTTTAACCCATCAACCCTGGTTAAATTTACTCAAAAAAATATTGTTACCAATCTTTGGAAATTACCTAAACTTCGAAAATATTTTGCAGAGTTTCTGAAAAAGCAGGGAGATGTAAAATATCTTGTTTGAAAAAATAATGTAACTATTCAGCTCGCTGAATAGTTACAAATCTGGTTTAATTACAATCATCACCATTCTTTGGTCAGGAAATCATGATAATGAATCCGTCTATTCGAGATCAGCTTGAGGAGCTGGAAAAAAAAGTGTTATCTCCCCATGCCTGCCTGAGCAGTAAAACCCGGGGGAGGCTGCGGACAGAAGCTCATGAATGTGATCTACGCACGGCTTTTCAGCGGGATCGGGATCGCATTATTCATTCCAAAACTTTTCGTCGCCTTAAACATAAAACCCAGGTATTCCTGGCTCCTGCCGGTGATCATTATCGGACCAGATTGACCCATGTCCTTGAGGTCTCCCAAATTGCCCGCACCATAGCAGTATGTCTACGGTTAAATGAATATCTCACCGAGGCCATTGCCCTTGGTCATGATCTTGGCCATACTCCCTTTGGTCATGCCGGTGAAGTCAGCCTCAACGAACTTCATCCCGGTGGTTTTCGTCATTTTGTTCATAGTTTAAGGGTTGTTGATGTTTTGGAAAAAAACGGCAGGGGCTTGAATCTTACCTGGGAGGTCCGCAACGGTATTTTAAAGCATTCCAAAGGATATCGTGATATTCTTCCTAATAATTCCCGTGAACTGCCGGCAACCATGGAAGGACAGGCGGTGAGGGTTGCAGATATTATAGCCTATCTGAATCATGATATGGATGATGCCCTGCGGGCGGGAATGATTCGTGAAGACGATCTGCCCAAACCTTTGCGGCAAGTAATTGGCAACAGACCTTCAATGCGGATTGAGAGCATGGTTAGGGATATGGTTGTAGAAACCATGAGGCATGATGATGGTCGTCTCCATCAAAGCGATAAGATGCAGGTTGTGGTCACGAATTTACGGAGTTTTCTCTATGAAAATGTATACAGACACAGGGCTGTTCATGATGAGTTTGTCAAAGCTCAGAAAATTATTAAAGATCTCTATCATTTTTTCCTTGAAAATGAGCTGCCAAACGGGATAGATGATATCGTTCCCTTAGCAATTGCAAATAAAAATGGTGGGCAGGAAAAGGCCCGGCATCGTCTAATTTGTGATTTTATTGCCGGCATGACAGATCGTTATGCCTTGGACTTATATGCCTCAATTTTTATGCCTAAACCATGGTCTGCCATGTAGTACAGACATCGTAAAATAAGCAGACAATCGTAGAGACGGGTTTAAAACCCGTCTCCTTCCGCAATCATCAGCCATGCCGTTAGCCACAGTGAAGACGGGTTTGAAACCCGTCTCTACCAAATCCAGACAGTTTAAGAGGACGGCAGATGAGACCGGTGAAGCAGAAAATAAAATTGTCTAAAAAAACAGAAAATAAACAGGCCAAGAGAATGCTGGAAAAATATGATCTCCCCAAAGGGTATGAGTTTGCTGAACTGGAAAACCGCTGGTATGAACATTGGTTGAGCGAAAAGAATTTTGCAGCAAAGATGGAAGATAACAGGGATTCTTTTTCCATTGTGATCCCGCCCCCCAATGTTACCGGAGTTCTCCATGTGGGTCATGCCCTTAATAATACCCTTCAGGATATACTTGTCCGTTACCATCGAATGAAAGGGGACAATACCCTTTGGGTTCCAGGTACTGATCATGCCGGGATTGCCACCCAGAATGTGGTGGAGAGACAGTTGGCTGAGGAAGGCCTAAGCCGTCATGACCTGGGACGGGAAGAGTTTATTGAACGGGTTTGGCAGTGGCGGCAGGAAAAAGGCGGGGCAATAATCAATCAGCTCAAGCGGATGGGGGCCTCATGTGATTGGGATCGGGAAAGGTTTACCATGGATGAAGGCCTCTCAAAAGCGGTGCGGGAAGTTTTTGTCCGTCTTTACCGGGAGGGGTTGATTTACAAGGGAGATTACATCGTCAACTGGTGTCCCCGCTGCCATACAGCTCTTTCCGATGACGAAGTTGAACATCATGAAACCAGCGACGGTAAACTGTATCATCTCCGTTATCCTTATGCAGACGGTTCAGGAGAGGTGATCGTTGCTACCACCAGGCCGGAAACCATGTTAGGCGATACTGCGGTGGCGGTTCATCCTGAAGATGAAAGATATAAAGGGCTGGATAAAATCGGCATAAGGCTGCCCATAACTGATAGGATTATCCCGGTGGTACTTGATCACCATGTTAAACGGGAATTTGGTACCGGTGCCTTGAAGGTAACCCCGGCCCATGATCGGGACGATTACGAAATTGGTCTTCGCCATGATCTTGAACAGATCAAGGTGATGGATGAGTATGGAATAATGAATGAGCAAGCCGGCAAGTATACCGGTCTTGATCGTTTTCAGTGCCGAAAAGAGATCGTTGCTGATCTGGAAAAACAAGGTTTTCTGGCAGAGATTGAACCCTATTCCCATGCTGTGGGCAAATGTTACCGTTGCAGCACCGTGGTGGAACCAACCACCTCCAAGCAATGGTTTGTTTCAGTACGACCCCTTGCCGACAAGGCTGTTGCCGCAGTCAGGGAGGGTAGAATTACCATCTACCCTAAAAACTGGGACAATACTTTTTATAGCTGGATGGATAATATCCGCGATTGGTGTATTTCACGGCAGATCTGGTGGGGACACCGTATCCCCGCCTGGACTTGTTGTAAGTGCGGCGAGGTGATGGTTGAGACCCTTGAGCCCGAACAATGTCCAAGTTGTAAAAGCAGCGAACTTGTTCAGGAGACAGATGTCCTGGACACCTGGTTTTCTTCAGCACTCTGGCCTTTTTCCACCATGGGCTGGCCGGAAAAAACCAAAGAATTAGAGAAATTTTATCCCACCTCTATCCTGATTACCAGTTTTGATATTATCTTTTTCTGGGTGGCAAGGATGATGATGATGGGACTTCATATCCTGGATGAAGTTCCCTTTAAGGATGTCTATCTCCATGCCCTGGTCAGGGATAAGCATGGCAAGAAGATGTCCAAATCAACCGGCAATGTGATTGACCCGTTATTGATGATTGATCGCTACGGAACCGATGCCTTTCGTTTCACCATGACTGCTTTTGCCGCCCAGGGCCGGGAAATAAGAATGGATGAAGAACGGATTGAAGGATATCGCCGTTTCATCAACAAGCTTTGGAATGCGGCACGGTTCACCCAGATGCATCTCAAAAATACTAACCCCGCCATTGCCGGATTGACAGATAATCCCGGCCAACTTCCCCTGCCCTGCCGTTGGATTCTCAGCCGTACCAGCCGAACTGTAGTTGAGGTGCGTAAGGGGCTGGATGAATATAAGTTTAATGAAGTTGCCTCCACTCTCTATCAATTTATCTGGCATCTGTTTTGCGACTGGTTTGTGGAGTGGATTAAGCCTGATCTTTTTGCTGATGATGAAAAGGTGCAGGAACAGGCAAAAGGAGTGCTGCTGGTGGTCATGGAAAATATCCTCAAACTGATGCATCCGCTAACTCCTTTTGTGACTGAAGAGATATGGAGTCAGTTGCCGGGTGAGAGGGCCACCATCATGATTGAGCCTTTTCCCCAAGAGAATCCGAGCTGGCATGACCCTGAAGCTGAAAGCGTCATGGAACTGTTGATGGCAGTTATTTCTGGCCTGCGAACCATTCGTACCGAAGCTGACCTGCATCCCACGGCCAAGGTTTCCGTGATGATTATCTGTCCCAATCCTGATAAGTTATCTTTGCTGCATGAGTTTTCAGCTAAAATAGCCACCATGGTACGGGCGGAAAAAATAGAAATTGTCTCAGCAGGAGTGATTTCTGATGATGCCGGATATGGGTTAGTGAACGAAATTGAGCTGGTGATTCCCTTGGCCGATATGATTGATGTCCAGGCCGAACTGGAAAAACTTGATCGGGTACAGGATAAGTTGAAAAAAGAGCTGGCAAAAGTTTCCGGAAAACTTGCCAATGAAAAATTTATTGCCAATGCTCCAGCACCGGTGGTGGAAAAAGAAAAAGGCAAACTAACAGAACTTCAGGTAAAACTGAAAAAAAATGCAGAATCTATAAACCGGCTTAAAAATATAGAAAACCCATGAACCTGCTCCTGCTTGACAAACAGCTCCGCAGTTTTCTTGTTGAAGACCTTGAACACGGAGACCTCACCACTGATGTGATTTTTCCCGATGGCAACCATCAATCGGCAACTGCCTGCTTCAAGGCCAGAGAACCACTGCTGGCCTGCGGTATGGCAAAAGTGGCGAGCCGGGTATTTAAACTGCTTTCTGATGAAATATCCTGCCGGCAGGCAGTAGTTGATGGTTCCTGCCACGATAAGGGTGCTGTTCTTTTGCGTGTAGAAGGACCGATCCCGGCTCTTCTTCATGGTGAGCGGGTTGCTCTGAATCTTGTCCAGCGATTATGCGGAGTAGCCACCCTGGTAAACCGTTATGTTAAAGAGGTCGAGGGTTTTCAGGTACGGATTACCGATACCCGCAAGACCACACCGGGACTGAGGATGCTGGAAAAATATGCGGTGCGTTGCGGCGGAGGATATAACCATCGTTACAGCTTAAGTGACGGGGTATTGTTGAAAGATAACCATATTGCGGCCTGTGGTTCAATCAGTAAAGCTATCCACCGCCTGCAAAGAGCAATTCCCCACACAGTCAAAATTGAGGTGGAATGCGATACCCTTCTTCAGGTGGAAGAAGCTCTTGCCTGCGGAGTCGAGATAATCATGCTTGATAATATGGCTATTACAACCATAATTGATGCAGTTAAGCTGATTGATGGTAAGGCCCTGATCGAGGCCTCCGGCGGGATCAACCTGAAAAATGTCCGTGTCATTGCTGCAACCGGGGTGGATATTATCTCGATCGGTAACCTGACCCATTCTGCTCCCGGGGTTGACATTGGTATGGATTGGGAATGAACCAGAAAACAGAGGACAGACATCGTAAATTGATAATTGATAATTCTTTAACATCAAAAGGGCTTGATTATCAGGGGGCAGGGAAAGCGGCACAAGAAAATTATCCCAAAAACAGGGCGTTTTTAGAGGGCGTTTACGATGTCTGCAGGTAAATGCCAAAATAAAAAATAATTGATATTTCAGCCGGCATAATTTCGC
>CAYRGM010000129.1:0-5959 GCA_964423765.1 uncultured Desulfobulbaceae bacterium | reverse complement strand
AATGTTTCTATAAATGATCCACTTGTCGAAATCGATGACCATGTCCATTCTAACGGTACCCGCCATACTGAACTGAACGACTTTACCCTGCCTGCCGGAATAAACGAAATCCGGTGGAGAGTGACGGATTGGGGTAATGATAATGTTGATAATGACAACGATGGTTATACAGATGAACCAGATGAGGTCAGGACTGGCATAAGAGAAATCACCTTGAATATCGACTATCATGACCGTGGTCTACAAAAGACATTTACCACAAGCTTTCTCAAACATGAGGTTCTCTAAATGAATAGAATGCTTAACCATAGGCAAGACGAACAGGGATTCGTCCTGGTTGTTGCCATGATGATGCTGGTTGTTCTCACATTTATCGGAATAGCGGCGACCAATACCACGGTTTTTGAACTACAGATAGCAGGGAATGAGCGGCAGGCCGCCCAGGAATTTAATGTTGCCGACAGTGGCTGGAAAATGGCAGCACCTTTTTTAAACGATTTTACACATCCGCCGGGGCGAGCAACAACCATTATAGCGGATACCCCACCGGAAACAGTACGGCATTTCGGCGAGGATGACCCTGATTTTCCCAATAGTACTGAAGACGGAGCATTAAATTACATTTCTTACCGGTACAGGGTTGTTTACCTCGACCACGAAGCGGCAATCGGCTCCGGAGCCGGTTTTATAAGATTTAATTATGAAGTAACATCGGTTGCCGCCGAAAGGGCTGAGGTCGAAGTCATAATTTCACGGATTTTTGGGAGAGTGGGATATTAATGGCCATAGATAAAGAGAGGATTACAAGATGCTGAAAAGAATAATAACAGGACATTTATATTTCGCAATCCTGTCCGTATGTCTGTTTTTCATGTGGGCGACCGGAGTTTATGCTACTTATTACTGCCCCATTGATCCCCACGGAACTTATATTGAAGCGGAGCATTTTACCGGTTCTTATAACTTGGTGAATAACCCTGGTGATGGTGACAGGTTTACAGTGGTAGAAGACACGAATGCCAACGGAGGATATGTACTGGTTTCAGGCTCCAGTGGTGCTTTCGGGAGGACTCCCAGAAACGCAGTAAAAAAATACAAAGTGCACTTCCATGAAGCCGGAACCTATGAGATCTGGGCACGGGGAATGGGACTTAGCGACGTAGAGGACTCCATGTTCTTCACCGTGAATGACGGCACAACAAATGCACCCTGGAAGGCATGGGAGTTCGACGACGATAGTCAATACCACTGGATAGACAACATGCGGGTAGGGTCACCTAATACCTTTGAAATTGCTGCTGCCGGCGTACACACCATAAAAATAGCCATGCGGGAGAGCAATTCCAGAATAGATGGTTTTTTTATCATAAAAGGAGGAGGATTTATACCAACAGACACAATAGTGCCGGCACTGGTGACCAGCTTAAACCCAAGAGATAATTGCGGGGTGTTCTGGCTGGCTGAGCCCCGAACCCTTGGCCCGACCTGTTTTTTCGGCTACAACGCCGCCTCCAGGTCATTTACCCTGACTAATCTTGGTGTGAATGATGATACAGCTGCAGCTTCTGTGAGCAGTGATCAGACCTGGGCAGTGGTGGATACTTCCACAATCCCGCCATTAAATGCCGGACAGGAGTCTGACCTGATTACTGTCAGCTTTAACACCAGCTCCCTTCCTGTAGGTACTCACCAAGCTCAGTTGACCATAACAACAGATGGCAACGACAATCTTCCCCCCGACATGATAATTCCCATAATCCTGCGGGTTAAAGCGGTTCCGACTACCGCTGCCTGCGGAGAAATCCCCCTGTACGCCCAAGATCTTGTAAGCCCCGCCATTATGGTGCAGCTGGATACCTCCGGCAGTATGAGGGCACTCATGGAATTTGCCCCGGGTCGATACAAGAGCCGTATGGACATTGCCGAGGATGTTTTAAAAGAGGTTTTTCTTGATCGCAGTATTGCCTGGGGCTTTGCTACCTGGGCTGGTGGAAATTGTCGTCCTTCAGATACAGGTAGGGATTATACCAATTTTCGTATCGGTATTCGTGCCCATGATCAAACCCACCAAGATTACCTTCAAGACAAAGCTGATGATGGTTTTCCTCGTGGCTGCACTCCCCTTGCCCCTTCAATGAGAGCCGGTCTGGAGTATTTTAAAGGGAACAGACTTGACGGGCACTACGGGGAAAAATTCTCCTTAATCCCTTGTCAGCCCCGCATTCTGGTCATGGTTACAGATGGAATTGGGAATACCGGTACAACCAATGCTACTATTGATGCTGTGATGGAACAACTGATTGACGAGGGGATCACTGTGGTGGTGGTGGGGTTTGGTCTGAGTAAGGCCCGTGCCATCCAGCTTCACTGGATAGCCGAGAGAATGAAGATTGCCGGAGAGAAAAGCGATGATGACTTCCTGTACCATCTGCACCATGAAGTCAACGGCAGGGCCGTACCCTTTATGGCCCAGAACCGGCAGGAATTTATTGCTGCCATGAACAGTATTGTCAGTAATGTCAAAGCCCAGGTTTTCCGTGGTTCCACCCCGGCACCGACAACTTCCGCTGACGATGGGAATATCCTGATCACAGCTTCTTTTAATGCCTCGAACTGGAGCGGCGAACTGACAGCAACAAAATTTGACCGTTATACAGGAGAGCTTGAAGCAGGTCCCGTCTGGAGAGCCAGGGAAAAGATAGTAACAGGTGCTGACGGCAAGCCGGCGCCAAATGCTTTTATCTATGACGCGTCAGTACCTTCCAGAGTAAGTCTTTACACGGATGCCAGCCTTAACAATGATAACTTTATCTGCAAACCACTGGGTAGTATCATAAATTCTACCCCGGTTATTGTTGGCCAGCCTCCTTTTTTCTATGGTTTTGATGATTATTTCAGTTTCAAATATGACCCGCATGTCATGGATAGAGAGACCTTGGTCTATGTGGCTGCCAACGATGGGGCTTTACATGCCTTCAGGCTATCAGATGGGACAGAGAAATGGCGATTTTACCCGAATGCGGTCAAGGAAAAACTTAATCTGGCAGGTACACGGCCGCAGGATGATATGTGTTCTCCTGCATATTGTCATAGATTCATCCTTGATGGTTCTCCCCGACCGGCGGATATTTTTATACCAGGAACAACAGATGATGGTTTCTGGCGGACGATTATTACAACAGGTCTGGGTAAAGGAGGCAAAAGTTTTTTTGCCCTGGATGTGACATACGGAGAGGATTTTGACGAACCAGCCAAAGCAGACGGTACAGAGGTTAAATCAAGATTTCTCTGGGAATTTACCGATACAGATGATATTGAGCTGGGACTTGCAACCTCACGACCGGCAACGGTACGACTGGCTGGAGACAATAATAATCCGCAGTCCAAGCCTGTATGGGCGACTTTCTTCGGCTCAGGTTCTCTGGAAACCCCTCTAAAACAAAACAACAAAGAGGCATATCTCTTTGCGGTGAACAGTTGGGACAAGAATCCTATCTGGAAAGACAACTCAACTCCCCCTGTTGATACATATAAAATAAAGCTTCATCCAACTGAATTATTAAACGATGTCCCCGCCTCTCCATTGCTCATTGACCATAATGATGATAATAAAATGGACAGGGTCTATCTCGGAAATTTATACGGGAATATGTACAGGGTGAAAAATATTAATCTTGGCAATACGCCTGTGGTTGAGATGTTATTTAATGCAGAAAAGACTGACCATTCAACCCCGGTAACGGCAATGGCAGGATATGCTTATGCCAATAATAATAATGTCTGGATTTATTTCGGTACCGGCAAGTACCAGGAACAGATCGACAAGGTAACTAGAGGGCAACAGTATTTTTTCGGTCTGTTTGATGAGAATGCTTCCACGGGTTATGTTACCAGCAGGGATGCCAACCAGGTTCCAACCAGTTATAGACCTTACAAAAAAAGTGATCTTGTTGCAATGACAGCAGAGATTATAGAGGCGGCGCATGCCTTGGATAAAGATGGTAATCCGGTTGATATCAATAAAGACGGGAATATTGACAGCAATGATTTAAGAAAATACAGAACCATAACCTGTGATCCTCATTTAGATAACTGCAACCCTGATAATCGTTCCTGGCTGCTTGAGCTGGCAACCCCAGCTGACAGCGGCAGTGAACGGGTAATCACCAGACCCCTAATCGTGGGCAACATAGTCTTTTTTGCCACCTTTGTCCCGGATGGGGATATCTGCGGCGGTGGCGGGAAGACCTGGCTTTTTGCCGTGGACTGGGAAACCGGTCATTTTGTCACCGACGCTGTATTTGATATCAACCGGGATGGTCTTTTTGATCATAGCGATAAAGAAGTTCAGGTTGGAACAGAAAAGCAAAGAGTTGCTGGAATTTTCATCGGCGGCGGTCGACCTTCCCAGGAAATAGCCTTGCATGGTAATATTCTCTTTATCGGCACCACCGGAGATGATACAGGGGTACAGCCTGCGGGTGTTTTGGTGAATATACCGGAACAGCGGACAAAGCTGAGGGCATGGCGTCAACCTTGAATCTCTGGATCATTGATGTTTATTTGGGCAGTGGGCAGCAACTGAAAACTGCACCCTGACAACTATCTTTTCTGATAACTCAACATTATTATGAGGGAATCATGATTTTTCGAAACAAAGTTATTATCTTATTTACCATATTATGCCTGCCGTTCTTTTTTTTATCTTCACTTGCAGCAAACGGACCGGAAAAGGACTATAAGATAATTATTGATCTGGTTTATGAATGGTCACCACAAGGAAGTATGATTCAAATTGGTGACTACACAATTTCAGATATGGGTTCCATAATGCTTGACAACGGCAGCGGCTCTCTTGTCCCGGTTGGTAGAGGAAGGATACAAACAGGAGAATTAGTGAAGGTCAGGCTTATAGACAAGGATAAAAATGGCTTTTGGCAGGCATATCAAATAATAGTCTTGACAGGTGAGGCACTTGCTTCTGCCAAGCAATCATTACCAAGGGCTAAACAAAAAGAACTTACAATAAATCAACTTGAAAAAGATAACGATATGCTTGAACAAAGGGAACAAGGTACCGTAAAACCATATCTTGATAAAGACGGGGTCTGGAAATATTAAATACCTGAAGAATACACCTTCTCGTCATCCCACTTTTACATAGGGACATTCCACAGCCTCTTACAACGCAACTCTGGTGTTGCAAGAGCAACATTACCATTTTTTAAAATCTACCTGAAAACCTTGGCCATCGCCCGCTTAAACCCTTCCGCCGAGCGGGCGATTATGATTTCATCAACACAAAATGCCAGGCAGATATGGCATGATGTCTCTATAATTTTGTCCCCATAAATTAAAATACCTATTTCCACTCCAAATCTGTCATTTACTCCAAAGCCCTTGCCACATAGTTTTGCAGAAGATTAGCACCGCGAATTGTTAGCTATAGTTTTAGTGACGCTTGAAAAAATTAGTATAGTGTCTTAATATATCAGCGTAGAATGAATGTTGAGATTCACCCAAGATTAAAAGGTAGATTATGCAAACAGTAGAAGAAATAAAAACAGCTATTAATATGCTTCCATCTGAAAAGTATACTCAACTTAGAAACTGGTTTTCAGAAAAAGATTGGAAAAAATGGGATCATAAAATTAATGATGATTCACAGGCTGGAAAATTAGATTTCTTAATTTCAGAGGCTTTGAACGAAAGGAAGAAAGGTTCTTTGAGGAAACTGTAGGTGCATAGGACATCAGGTCGATTCTGGAAGAATTTTGGGAACCTGCCAATACATATACAAAAATTAGCTGAAGAAAACTTTGAATTGCTAAAAACCAATCCAAAGCATCCTTCTTTACATTTTAAAAAACTGGGGAAATTTTGGTCAGCAAGAATTGGTTTAAATTATCGGACATTGGCTTATGAAGACGCTGAGGGCTTAATTTGGGGTAACCGTTCA
>CAYRGM010000128.1:0-5967 GCA_964423765.1 uncultured Desulfobulbaceae bacterium | reverse complement strand
GCTGTGGCGTGTCACAGCAGTTTAAGAAGCTTTGAAAAGCGGGAAACTTCAGATTGGAGCTGCGGCAAACTATTATATCATCCTGATTCTGCCATCTCTTTTCCGAGAAATATCCGCAACCCATTTACAAACAAATAGAACTAAGTTACCCCAATGATCAAGAAAGCACAAGAGGGTAATTACATATTGACAACATATCGGTTGCAGTATAAAATGAAGCTTTACTTGTAATTATTATATTTTCTATTTTTGCAGATGGATAAAATGACCATTCAAGTTTTATCCTGATAACCAGGCAGGTGGGACATGCCATCAACAAAAGGATGTGATTAAATCATGATAGAAGTTGAAGTCAAAGGCGACCTTGAGTACGCCATCCGTCAATTAAAGAAGAAATTGCAGATCGACGGCATCAAGCGGGAACTGAAGCGACGAGAACATTACGAAAAACCCAGTGTCAAAAAACGACGCAAAGCTGCTGAAGCCCTCCGCAAACTTCGTAAGTTTAACAGGATACACAAACAATATTAGAGTTTAGCTGAAAACAGGGAATGAAAATTATCTTATTACAGATATCGTAAACACCCTATAAAGATGCCTTGTTTGGGGGACAATTTTCTTCCCTGCTACACCGATCTCATCTGCCATCCTCTTAAGCTGTCTGGATTTGGTAGAGACGGGGGGTTTCAAACCCGTCTTCACGGTGGCATTGGCATGGCTGATGGTTGCGGAAGAAGACGGGTTTGAAACCCGTCTCTACGGTTGTCTGCTTGTTTTACGATGTCTGTAATACCTTACTCCTGAGAGTCTGTCATGAAAAACAGGTAAGCGTAGACTCCGAGAAAATCAGCGGCATTTATGATCGAAAATTATCAATTATCAATTTACAATGTCTGTCCGCCATGTCAGATTTTACCAGCACTCTTGATTCCTTTCTCCAGTATCTTATTGTCGAAAGAAGACTGGCCGATAACACGATCAATGCCTACTACTCTGATTTATCATTTTTTTTCTCGTTTATAAAGATACAAAAGATTACAACTATTGCGGCTGTCAAGCCATCTCATGTCCAGGCTTTTTTTTTGGACTGCCATGGTCGCAACATCACGAACCGCAGTAATGCCCGACGATTAGCCGCCATGCAGGCTTTTTTTTCTTTTGCCGTAAACCGGCAAATAATCACGACCAATCCCCTCGCCTTTATTGATACACCAAAAATCGGCCATACCCTTCCCAAAGGGCTGAGCATCGACGAAATCGACGAACTCCTTCGCCCTGCCGCAAAAGAAACCCCTCTCAGTATACGAAACAATACCATGCTCCACCTGCTCTACGCAACCGGACTAAGGGTCTCAGAACTGGTTACCATGCCGGTTTCAGCCTGTAATTTAGTGAGCTGCCATGTTCGGATCATGGGCAAGGGAGGCAAAGAAAGGATGGTTCCCTTTAATGAAACGACAAGAGACAAAATCAGCATATACCTAACAAAAGCGAGACCGCTCATCCTCAAGGGAAGGAGCAGCTCTCTACTCTTTATAACAAGTCATAAAAAAGGAATGAGCCGGGGCAGGTTCTGGCAAATCATCAAGGAAACGGCGGCTGCCTGCGGAATTAACAAAAATACAAGCCCGCATATGCTCCGCCACTCATTTGCCACTCACCTGTTAATCGGGGGAGCAGACTTAAGGGCTGTCCAGATGATGCTGGGTCATGCTGACATCTCCACCACCCAGATATATACCTTGGTGGACAGTAACCGCTTAAAGAGCATTCATAATAAATTTCATCCACGGGGATAACTACCCCAATACATCAAAATGTTTAACTATTCAGCTCGCTGAATAGTTACGATATTTCTTTCCCGAAGTCCTTTTGACAGCAACTCTTCCAAAGTCTTCAAGAGTGTTGTATCCAGCCTCTTTAATTTCGCTTGGCGGCAACAAACTAATAATGCCACCGATGCAAGAGAGATTAGTTCACGATAAAGATCACTTACATTCTCAATCTTTACAAACACCAGCCCATGTCCCACTCAATAATAGCTTCAAGCTAACGGCACCGGATCAAAAACCAGCTTTCCGCTCAATATCTGAGCATCATCGTCTTCCGATCAAGGTCTGATTCGTCATACCCCAGGCTGCCTCGTTCTGAGATATCCCACAAGAAGGTTTGTAGGACAGTAACAGTCACAACCCAGGCTGCCTGGATACCTCGTTCTGAGGCTTCCTCAAAATTTACTCATTATTTCAAGCAAATGCAAGTCGTTTTTCGTAAACCTCCTTGGAATTTCGGGTAGGACAGGCAAATCTGCTGGACATTTATTTATGCTCTGGGTCAAGCATAAGAGTAACAACTTGTTTTTCCATATATTTCTCACTCGTTACCACCTCCGCCCGTAACTTCTTCAAAGGTGGTGATAAATATCTGTTTTTGACTTTCTGGATTCCGGCTAACAGCATGCCGGAATCCAGGAGTTCTACCACCACTTTTGGAGAAGTTACCTCCGCCCGCAAGATTGCTTATCCATATATCATGTCTATGAGCTCCGGACTCATAAAAACAAAGCCCTTCCTTGCCCTGCACCCAATCAAGAACGGAACGAACTTGGGCTGTAAGCAGTTGTTTCAAGGTTCCGCCGTCACCTGCAAGTCTCACCGCCATTTCCCGCTCAAATGTCTGAATAAAATTGCCGGCAGCAGAAGATTTCATCCAGAAAGTGCCGTTCTCCTTTTGCTCAAAAAAGGGGGTCAAGTCTGCCGTTGACCTTTCTAATGCAAAAAAGGTTCAATAAAAGCCAAAAGCAGACTTGACCCCCTGTTTGTAAGTAGTTTGTTGAGTTATTTGAGAGTCACAACCCAGGCTGCCTGGATACCTCGTTCTGAGACTTCCTCAAAATTTACTCATTATTTCAAGCAAATGCAAGTCGTTTTTCGTAAACCTCCTTGGGATTTCGGGTAGGACAGGCAAATCTGCTGGACATTTATTTATGCTCTGGGTCAAATATAAGAGTAACAACTTGTTTTTCCATATATTTCTCACTCTTTATCAGCTCCGCCCGCAGGATTGCTTATCCATATATCATGTCTATGAGCTCCAGACTCATAGAAACAAAGCCCCTCCTTGCCCTGCACCCAATCAAGAACGGAACGAACTTGGGCTGTAAGCAGTTGTTTCAAGGTTCCGCCGTCACCTGCAAGTCTCACCGCCATTTCCCGCTCAAATGTCTGAATAAAATTGCCGGCAGCAGAAGATTTCATCCAGAAAGTGCCGTTTTCCTTTTGCTCAAAATCAGAGGGTTTGATGATTTCCCTATTTACAGTTTTCACAACGAAACGATCCATGCGACAGCGAAACGGTTCCTGAAGATCACAGACAAGGGATTCATAGTTGTCCTTATGGCTGTGGAGAATACCAAGATACGGGTTCAAGCCCTGGCTCCTCAGCAGTACATTAATCCTGGTGAAAAGCAATGAATAGGAAAAATCAAGCAGACTGTTATATAAATCCTTTCTTGCCCGTTTTTTACGACCCTGGCAATGAAAATCCGAATTCTTGCACAAGCGGTTAATAAATTTAAACATCCGCCTGGCTGCCTCTCCCTCATACCCCCTGATTCTATTCACGGCATCTGCTTTGGCAAGAGAAGCAAGGCCGGTTTCCACATGCAGGGCAAGGCTGCGGGACTCGGTCGGCCAACGCTCCTTGAACCAGGCCAGGTAATTATGCAGCTTGGCAGTGACAATCCGACGGGCTATCTGTATTTTTTCCTCTTCGTCAAGTGCGTCAAAAGCTGTGCCATGACGGTATGCCATTTGCAGATGGCGCTTGGAATCCGGTCGCAGGGTGGAGTAATAATAGCCCATGGGTGAACAGAAGGAAACAGGAATCTTCTCCATGGCACACCGCCCCAACAGGCGCGAAGATATAGTATTGGTTCCCAGTACGACAATTTCGGAAATTCGTTGCAAAGGCAGCCGGGCCTGAAGTTTTTTATCTTTGCGGATAACAAGAGAATCACCATCAATTCCGGCAAAGGCATACTGGTGACGAATATAAAGGGTCTTCCCCAGGGCTGCACCAGCGACATAATCCTCATCCATCCCGGCATCAAAAAAGATACCGAGGAAAGAAAAGCCAAGATCTATTGGTGCTGTTTTTGTCTTTTCCTCCTTGAGAAGCAATTTAAGAGGTTCCAGAATTTCCCGTATAGCTGTCAGGGCATATTCCGCTTCCTCTCGAGAACGGGTCAGCACCAGAAAATCATCACCATAACGAACCAGGCGGAAACCACGCTGTTCCATCTCTTCATCAAAGGAATCGAGATACAGGTTGGAAAGCAAAGGAGACAAGGGACTGCCCTGGACAAGACCGCGTTCCCTCACAACTTCCCTGCCGGCAACTGTAAGTGGGATATGAATAGTCTGTTTTAACAACTCAAAGGTTAATGTATCGCCAAGGGGGAGACAGTGGCCAAGTTTTTCAATAAGAATATCCCAGTCAATCCGGTCAAAAAATGTAGCAATGTCAGACTCCAGAACATAACAGTAACCTTCGTTGCATGCCTTGCGTATCATTTTACGAGCAGTATCCCTGGACCGGCCGGCCCGGAAGCCAACCGAAGCATTTTCAAACATTTTGTCCATTACCGGGGTCAAAACAGAGGCCAGAAATTTATGAACAAGATAATCTTGAAGATCGAGGGTGACTATCAGCCGTTGACCGCCCCGTCTTTTATCAACATAAAATCCAGCGGCCGGATGTGGTTCAAGGCTGCATTTTACCATATCTTCATGAAGACTGGCCATAGCAGCCGGTTTGTCGAGATATGCCTCGGCAATGTCGTCGGCCATATCGCTTTCCTGATCCAACTTGGCCGCAAAAGTGCGGAAACAATGGAGATCATTTATCTGTTCATCAAAAAAAGGCCGCCTCTTTTTCAGAACATAATATCCCTGTCCATTGCCGACCCGTCTGCCGCCATGCAGCTCTGAACAAATCAAAAGTAGAGGGAAAACCCGTTTCAAGGGACCACGCAAATAAAGAGGCCCCACTGCACCATTAATAAACTGTTGCCCCTCGTTGCTTTTCGACTTGTGTTTAATATTCCGGTATTCCCAGTAATAGGGAAGCAGACGGATATCCCGCCACACCTCCGGATGGATTTCAATATCGTAAAATCTTTTCACCCGGTTTGCCAGTTGCTGGAAAAAATGGTCGCGGTCCACCAGCCATTTTCTATTTTTGCTCTTTGGTTGAAAGGGAAAAGGAGTGAAAAAATCCAGACAGATTTCTTCATCAGGACTAAAGGCTCCCCACTCTTTTTCAAGATCAGTGAGGGTTCTTTTTTCAGGAAACTTGACATCCAGTAACTCAAAATTATTAGCTGAATTTTCAAGATGGGCTGCCAGGCTGTCTAAAAATCCATCAATATGGTTTACGGGCGAGAGAGGAAAAACAAGTTCAAGATCGTAAATCTCTTTTTTATGAATCCTATCAGGTAGCTGTTTACCAAGGGGATGAAAGAAAAAATCCTTCCGATTCACCGAACTGCGGCCCGCGACAGACAGAAAAACAGCATGAAAAATTGAAAGGGGATGTTCACGGGCGAACACATTGCGTGTATTTTTCAGCCGTAACTTAACCCTGTGCCAGGAAATATCATAAAGCGGTTTCAAAGCAGGATGACCTGATATGGATGAATCTGGCGAATTATACAACAAAAGCGTGCTCCTCCGCTGTTGTGACATCTTCCGGAACTTTCCCTATGGCGGTATATTTGGCCTTATCATAGAGACGATAGATCAAAATAAAGCCGGTTTCAACTTCAAGTTTTTCAAGCTTTTTCTTTAACCGTTCCCGCATTCCCGTGGACAACCGGCACTCAAATACACTCTCCTGCACCCGCTGGCCATACCCCCCTGTGTCAGGATAGTTGTCGCCTCTTCTTTAAGAGTTGTGTGTGAGGTT
>CAYRGM010000127.1:0-6026 GCA_964423765.1 uncultured Desulfobulbaceae bacterium | reverse complement strand
ATGGCGATAAAAAACTGCCTGGTTGTCCGGTACTTGACAATAATGGTATTACCCTCCACCTCGTGAAAATAATCCACCTGGCGCAGCAAATTGTCAATTGCCTCAAAAAAACCATCATCAGCTCTTATATTTACATTAACCAGAACCCTTTGGTCAACATCGCTTGCCCAGCTGACGGTCATCCCTCTTAAAGTGGCCAGCCTGGTAAGCACATCCCAGAGCGGTTGCGGTCCCCTGGTCGAAGTTATATGAGCTCCTACTTTTACAACAAAGTCTTCTTCCCAGTTTCCCAAGATACCATCTGCCTCTTCATCCATGGGGATGAAAAACCCGGGCCGCTGAAAGCGAACCGGCAGTTGCAAGGGTTGGGCATGAACCATGGGAGCGACCTCTTGTACAGCTATCTGTTGTTGTACTTGTGGTCGTTCAACTTCTGCTACTGGTTGCTTGCCACCACAGCCAGTAACAACAAACGGCAGCAAACAAATGATGGTAAAGATGAGTGTTCGTAAAGATTTCATAAAGACATTCCCCCCCCGTTAGTCAGGGGACAGGGGACAGGGTACAGGTAACAGAACTGCTCCCTGTTCCCTGGCACCTGTCACCTGATTCTTTCCTGGATAAAGTTTCTTAAATCCAGGGTTATCCGATAGCCAGACAATAATATTCTTTTGTATGCAACCGCGGCGGCTTCCTCTTGGCCCTGTTTATCCAAAATCCTCGCCATGGCAAGCATGGACTGTAAATCTTCGCCATACAGCGAATTATGTTTCCTCAAGAGCTTAAGAGCCTGCACATAATATTGCTGCTCTTCACTAAAAACAGCATAGTTGAGCAAAGCCTCTTTTGTAGGATTCCTGATCATAACCGCTTTGTCAAAGTATTGCTTTGCCTGAACAAAATCCTGCATATTAGCTGAAGCAATGGCACTATTTAACAGCCCTATACTTGATTCCGGCTCAATCGCCAAAACTTTGCGGGCAAAAAAGAGAGCTCTGGTATTATGGCGTAACTGAACAAGATAAATAGATGATATTCTCCCTGCCAGCCTGGCGTTCTCCGGCCATTTCCGCAAGGCTTCTTCAAAAACTTGCACTGCTTGGGCAAATTTTTTCCGTTTCTCTAACTCACGACCCTTGTTAATCAACTCTTTAGCCTCAACCACAGCCGGGGGAATAGCCTCCTGTTGCTGGATGAGCAGAGCTTCCCGGGCCACAACTTCAAGGTCTACCTCAAAGGCCAGATTTTCCTCAGCCCGTTCCGGCCAAAAAAACTCTTGACCCCCAGGGAGAATAACTATGGTATTAAACCTCTCTTCCTTTTGTAATCCTTTCAAGTTAAGGATAATATCCAGGGCAAAATCCCAAGGTACATCATTTAAAGCCAGGGTAAGAGAGCCGGATACAGCCTCATCTACAACAATATTCTTACCACTTATCTCCCGAAATAATCTAAAAACATTATGCAGATCGATTTTAAAAAAATCAACGGTTATTCTCTCCTTTTGATAACCACCAAAGGCAAAAGCATCCTGCCTGAAACCAGCAATATTAATATCGACTGCTTGTGGTATAGGTTGAAGAGGGTCGATTTCCGGCAATTGATCTATTAATGATTTTTTCCCTAAAATCAGAGAAGCTATTGTATCTTCCTGCCCACCCATAACTGGTGCTGATTCCTGAATCGTAATTTTCAGCCCCGATACATCAGAAATCACCTGAAAGGCAAACAGTTCATCCCCAGCTGCATCCAGAACAAAACGCATACCACTGCCCCGTTTTGCCATCCTGATGGCAGCAAGTGCGGTGCTGCCGACCTCCTGCTTCTTCAAAAGGTTATCGCCAATGGCATTGTCGACATCAATATATAATCTCGGTGGCACATCACCCTGTTTGCCAAGGACACTATACCTGTAGGATGTGATCTGACCGTCAGCCAATAACCGGACGACGGTTTTTTGGGGGCTGCTAATAACCTGGACCTCGGTGATTTCAACGACCATATCCTGAGCCGTTGCAATCATCTTCTGTCTGCTGGGATAATCAATGGTAATTAGAAGGTCATTATCTTGTTTAAGCACGGAAAATGGTCTGGATTCATCAAACGAGAAAATAAACCTGGTGATAAACGGGGTTATGGAATTGATTGTTTTACTGCTTAAAACAATTCCGCTCTCATCAGGCATGACCATGGAAACCCCTGCACCAAGTTTACTGTCAGCAAGATCAACAATAAGCCGGGCCGGGCTGAACAGTTCATAGGCCGTATAAATCGGGACGCTGCTGCCCTGTAATCTGATTTTTAATGAATTGTTATCGTAGGCAGTCTCGATATTAGTAATAATATTGGTTGTTCCATCGGCAGAGTAACCAGGAGATGGATAGCTGAGAACAAAACAGAGAACCATGCAGAAAAAAATCAGAGAAGATACCCGTACTGGAGAGTTAAGCTGCAGGCTAATGTTTAGCCTGCAGTCTGCGGGACTCCGATTTAAGAAAAAAAGATACATTATTATTCTCCCTCTTTATTCAAACGCATAACTATCGTATTTTTTATCTCTTTACCGGCACGAGTTCGGGAAGTTTCAACTATTAACACCTCGTTGGCAGTAATTTCTGTAACCACACCCCTTCTGCCAATGGGAACTCCTTCATTAAGCATGTATCCTCTGCCGGTAACATCTTCAACCATGGCAACCCTTCCCCGCTCTTCGCCTTTAATAATTGCAACAAGAGTCAACTGACCTGGTTCAAACTGACGCATACCAGTCAACTCACCCTCTTCATCAAGTATTTCATCAGGATCGAGGATCCTGGTGACCACTGTTTTTGTAATGAACGGTACAAACGGATCCGGTCTCCCCTCCATAATATATGTAAAGGATGGATCAGTCTTCTCTTCCATGACAACAGCAGGCACCTCGACCGAATCAGCAGTCTCCTGATTCTCCATGATCGCATAACTGCTGGTAATCCCAACCATCCAGACAGTGATAATAAATAATCCAGTTATGCCATATAGTTTTTTATTTTGTTTATACATCGGCTGCATGACAATTAATTTATATGAAAATAAAGAATAGAGTTTTATTTTTTCCCTCACTGGGCAAGCTTGGTATCAGTAAAGCGGTATGTCATCAGACGACCAGTAGAGTTAAGCAACATCTCGCCCCCTTCTTTTTTTGGTGAACCCATTTTTATATTGTTCACAGTAACAATCCGATCAAGCTTACTTACCTGATCAAGAAAAGCACCCATATTATGGAATGGTCCCCGGACAGCAATATCGACAACAATCTCAGCATAAAAATCTCTCGGTGTTTCCACACCTGGTCTAAAGGTAAGGAAATCTAGACCAGCTGCTCTACCGAGATCGGAGATATTACGAAGCAGATCCGGAATCTCACTGGTTTTAGGCAACACCACAGCCGCAAGTTCAAATGCTCTTTGGGTTTCTGCCACTTCCCTCTCGACTCTTGGCAAATCGGCAGCAGCTTTATGTGCCTTGAGCAAATCTGCCCGGGCACTGGCAATCTGCTGTTTAAGAGTGGTAATCTCTTCCATCCCCGGTTTATAGGAAAGGAAATAAAACAAGGCAACCGGCACAAGAACAGCGGCAATAACAATGATTATCTTGTTCTTCCTTTCAAGGGGAATATACTTTTCGTCAAGAAAGGTATCAAAACTATTAGTGGATATGCTGGAAACCATGGATAAATTAACCCGCTTATTTTTGTTTAATAGCTGATTCCTTATCCGGCATACCGACAACACAGGACAGGGAAAACGATTTAAGATCTCGCCCGGCATAGACTTGTAGAGATGCATTGGCCAAGGTAACAGTCTTTATAAATGGTGACTGCTCAAGTTCTTCCATAAACATGGCAATTGTCCTATTATCCAGAGCCATTCCTGAGAGCTGGAGGCTGGTTCCCTGTTGAGCCAGAGAGTTTAACCACATTCGCTGATTAGGGATGATCCTGGCTACCTCATCAAGAACACGGACAGTCAGAGATGCTTCAGCTTTTAATTTATCAATAATCCCTATCTGGATTTCAAGAATCTCTCTATCCTTGTCCAGTTGTTTCATCCGGTCAAGGGTTTGCTGGTGCTGAGCTATTCTCGCTTGAATACCAGTCAGTTCAGTTTGTAAATCATCGCTTTGTCCTGACTGTTGCAGGGCAAAAAAAGCCAGTATGCCAAGAAAAAAGGCAAAACATACCGCTAAGATAATAAGCTCCTGCCTCGCTTTGAATCTGCGTCTGATCTCACGAACAGGAAGTAAATTTATGCGTACCATAATTTTAAAAATCAGCCGGTCTGATGGCCAGACCAGCGGCTATGGCCATTTCTGGAGCAATGGCCTGAACATAATCAGGATCAATTTTTTTTGTATTTATCTTCATATCCGCAAATGGATTAAAAGAAATAACTTCAAGACCTGTTTCCTGCTCAAGAAATTGTATCAGCCCCTGAACCTTGGAACCTCCTCCGCTCAAAAACATCTTTTTGACAGGTCTGCCCGGATGATTGGCAAGATATAAATCCATGGCTTTTTTTATATTTAGTACCCACTGGGTACAGGTTTGATTATATATTTCCTTCAACTGGTCAACATGCTCTCCGGCTGGGGCAAGCCCTAACTTAATCTTATCCGCTTCCTCATATTCCAAATCAAGCTCATCAGCAATCTGTTCAGTCAGCTGCTCACTGCCGACAGCAATATCCCGTGCCAGCACAGAGAAACCGCCAGAGATAATATTAATATTCATATTGCTGGCACCGATATCAATAAGAATTACATCATCATTGCCCCTTCCCCTTGCTGTTTCTTCCCAGATATTTTCCAGGGCAAAAGCATCAATATCAACCAGGACAGGGTTTAGTTTCTGTTCCAGCATCATGTCAAGATATCCATCAACAACATCCTTTTTGGCGGCGGCCAACATAATATCTGTCTGCTCATCCTCCCCCGCCGCGGCTGTCTTAAGATCCTGAAAGTCCAGATACATATCATCAGCATCAAAGGGAAGATATTGCTCAGCCTCATTGTTTATATACTCGCACAACTTTTCCTCTTCCATGACTTCAAGCCTTATCTTTTTGACAATCACGGAATGTCCAGAAATAGAAAAGCCTACTTTTTTGTTTTTAATTTTCAAATTTTTAAACAGAGCCGCAATTACCCTGCCCACCTCTTCCGGTTCCTGTAGTACTCCATCGACAACCGAATCCGGAGGAATAGTCGCACTACCAATCACCAGAAGATTATACCCTTTACGGGTCTTCTGCAACTGACATACCTTGACGGCAGATGATCCTATATCAACTCCGGTGATCAGAGTTTCTTTTTTTGCCATGGGGCATTACACTCCATCATATTTTTATCAGAAGACCGAATCCTGTCCCCTATCGCCGCTAATCTTTACTTGATTAAACGGTCATACTCTTCGTGCGTTCCTATCCATACCCAAATGAATTCTTTTTCATCTTTTAATGCAAGAACGCGATAATGAATGCCTACTCTTGCTGACCAAAAACCACCAATCTTCTTAAAATGCAATGAAGGGTGTTTAGGATTATTTTTGATTAGGTCATAGTTTTTGCGTGCTGTTTTTTGAATTGATGCCGGAAGTTTCTCGAAACATAAATATTCGGGTTGGTAAAAAAACTCTCATAAGCAAGGACTGTAAATGTTTGGGTAGTGGCACGATGCAACTTATAATTCCCGTAGTTTATTTTTTTTCTTTGCTTCTAAAGCCTCTTTAGCAAGAAAATCGAGTTTTCCAGATGCAATATCACTTTATAGTCGTTTGTCCCATTCGCTCCAGTCCTTATCATGAATCCAGCCTAATAGCTGCATATACTCTTGATGCGGAAGAGTCCCAATTGCTGATTTAATTTCTTGTATGGTCGTCATAATAATGGATTAGAGCATTTTTGATTTTCAGGGCATAACACCTGTCACCTGTCACCTGTCACCTGTCACTTAATAAGTATCTATAGTCATTAGATAATAGTTTTTTT
>CAYRGM010000126.1:0-6030 GCA_964423765.1 uncultured Desulfobulbaceae bacterium | reverse complement strand
CGGTCAGTGCCTTGCTTCATGCCGTGGCTGTAGTCAAGGTCGGGGTCTTTGCCACTACCCGGGTGATGCTCAATGTTTTTGGCGTGGATACCATGAGTGATTTGAATCTTGGTATTCCGACCGCCTATTTTGTTTCATTTACTATTCTTGCGGCCTCGATCATTGCTTTGACCAAGGATGATCTTAAGGCCCGGTTAGCCTATTCCACGGTCAGTCAGTTGTCATATATTATTTTGGGCGTGGCTTTACTGACTCCGGCCGCTATTGAGGGTGGTTTGATCCATATTGCCAACCATGCCTTTGCCAAGATAACTCTCTTTTTCTGTGCCGGGGCTATTTATGTGGTTAGTCACAAGAAGGCTATCTCGGAAATGAGCGGTCTGGGTAGAATAATGCCCTTTACATTTGCCGCTTTTGCCATTGCTTCGCTAAGTATGATCGGGGTGCCGCCGGTGGCCGGATTTGTAACCAAGTGGCAGTTGCTGGTCGGCACCATGCAGATGGAAGCCCATTACATTGGCATTTTATTAGTGCTGCTGGTCAGTACCATGCTGAATGTGGCTTACTTCGCCCCGGTGACCTATAAGGCTTTTTTTGGCAAACGACCGCCCGGGGAGCCTTATGAAGGAATCAAGGAGGCACCGTTGTCCATGCTGATACCTATAATGATTGCTGCTTTCATTTCGGTGTTTATTGGGATTTATCCTGCTTTTTTCATGAATTTTGTATCGTTGGTGGTTGGCTGATCAGGGGGACAGGTATCAGGAGACAGGGGACAGAGAATTGAAGATAGAAAATATTGCAGGAATGATGCCGGAATGTCGAATTTGACTTCTGTCCTCTGATCTCTGCCTTCTGATAAAAGGAGACATTATGCTAATAAAATTTATAGATTATCTGCGCGATCGGAAAAAGACGGTTATCCGTCTAAGTTACGGCGTACTCGCTTTGCTGGTAGTCATTGATGTTTTTGTAGATAAGACTAAGGCTTATACCTGGCCCGAGAAAATCCCTGGTTTCTGGTCCTTATTTGGTTTTATTGCCTGCGTGCTGATTATTATCCTGTCTAAATGGTTTGGCCATTTGGGGATCATGACCCGCGAGGATTACTATGATAGGTGATTTCTGGCTGCACCCCGCTCTGATCCTGATTGTCGGTGCTCTGCTACTGCCCTTTATCCCCAGGGGATTTAAAAAATCCTATCTTCTGTTGGTGCCGCTGCTGACCTTTATTAATGTGCTGTCGATGCAGGGTCATCACGGAGTATATGGCGTTATTCAGTTTTTGGACTGGCCCTTGACCTTTGGTCGGGTAGATGGTTTGAGTCAGGTATTTGGTTATATCATGACTCTGATGTGTATCCTCGGCACCCTGTACGCTCTGCATGTTGAGGATGATTACCAGCATATTGCCGCCTGGGTTTATGTTGCCGGGGCCTTGGGAGTAATATATGGCGGTGATTATCTGGTGCTGTTTCTGTTCTGGGAACTTATGGCTTTTGCTTCCGTTTTTTTGATCTGGTTCCGGGGGCGCAGGCAGTCGTTGGCTATCGGTTACCGTTACCTGCTGGTTCATACCGCAGGCGGGCTGATCTTATTGGCTGGGATTATCCTGCACTACAAGGCCGTTGGTGATCTGTCTTTTGGACCCATCGGCGTTGATGCACCGACGCTTTCCACCTACCTGATCATGATCGGCTTTCTCCTCAACGCGGCGGTGCCACCGTTTCACGCCTGGCTGCCCGATTCCTATAGCGAGGCTACGGTCAGCGGTGCGGTCTTTATGTGTGCTTTTACCACCAAGACCGCGGTTTATGCCCTGGCTCGCGGGTTTGCCGGTATGGATATTCTGATTCCGCTTGGGGTCTGCATGGCACTCTATGGTGTGGTCTACGCGGTACTTGAAAACGATACCAGGCGGTTGTTGGCCTATCATATTATCAGTCAGGTCGGGTATATGGTGGCCGGGGTTGGGATCGGTACATCGCTTGCGATTAACGGGGTCTGTGCCCATGCCTTTGCCCATATCCTTTACAAGGGTCTACTGTTCATGGGCTGTGGTTCTGTGCTTTATATGACCGGCAAGTCCAAGTTTACCGAGCTTGGCGGTCTGTACAAGAAAATGCCCTGGGTCTTTGTCTTTACCTTGATCGGCGGTCTGTCGATTTCCGCTTTCCCATTGTTCAGTGGTTTTGTCAGTAAATCGATGATTGTGGCAGCCGGGTTTGAGGTCAATCTGTATTGGGCTGTATTTTTGCTGACTTTAGCCTCGGCCGGTACCTTTTTGCATACCGGGCTCAAGGTACCTTATTTTATCTGGTTCGGTAAGAACAACTGCAGCAAGGAAACTTGGGAAAAGGCGGCTGATCCGCCCTTGCACATGAATATCGCCATGGCTATTACCTCGATTTTATGCATATTCATCGGGGTTTACACCCCGTATCTGTACAATATGCTGCCTTATCCGGTGCATTACGATCCATATACCGCCTATCATATTTCCAAGACTATGCAGCTCCTGCTGTTTACCGCTCTGGGCTTTTTTCTCTTGCTTAAAAAACTGGAGCCGGAACCGGGTATCAGTCTTGATATGGACTGGTTTTACCGCAAGGGGGGCCGGGGAGTTATGTGGCTGGCCAATAAACCAATCCAGTGGATTGATAATCGTGTGGGTGAAGGCTACCAATATCTGGGGCTTATACCGTTGATGGCTTCTGCCCGCTTTTGGTCATGGTTTGACTGGCATGCGATTGATGGTCTGGTGGACGGGATTGCCCGGAGCGTCAGAGGAGTTGGCGGCAAGTTGCGTAATATGCAGAGTGGTAAATTGCAGCACAATATATTTTATGTGGTTTCCATTGTAGCGTTACTGGTGGTTGTTTATGTCTTTGCTTGACAGAAGACAGAAGACAGAGGACAGAGGATAGAGGAATGGATTTTCTAATAATAAATGATGGGTTTCCCATCCTGAGCACCTTGATTTTCTTGCCTTTGATCGGTGCCTTGATTCTGTTAGTGATACCTGGCGACAACGCCTGCCGGCTCTGGACCATGCTGATTACCGTGGTCACCGCTCTGATCTCTCTGCCTCTGTTTTTCCGCTTTGACACGACTACGGCCAAATATCAGTTTGGTGAGCATGTTGCCTGGATTCCGGCTCTTAATGTCAATTATACTCTGGGGATAGATGGTATCAGTTTGTTATTGGTGCTGATGACCACCTTGATTATGCCCCTCTGTGTGCTTGCTTCCTGGCGTTATATTGGCAAAAGGGTCAAGGAGTTCATGATCTGCCTGCTGCTTATGGAGGCCTCCATGTTAGGGGTATTCATGGCCCTTGATTTTGTATTGTTTTTTATTTTCTGGGAGGCAATGCTGATCCCCATGTACCTGTTGATCGCAGTCTGGGGAGGGCCTCGTAAGACTTACGCATCAATCAAGTTTGTTATCTATACCCTGGCTGGCTCGGTGCTGCTTCTGGTAGCGATTATCGCCCTGTATCTCCAGACCGGCACCTTCAGCATTCCTGCCATGATGGGACAGGATTATTCTTCTACCTTCCAAATCCTGGTATTTCTGGCATTTTTCTTGGCTTTTGCCATTAAAGTGCCGATGTTTCCATTCCACACCTGGCTGCCTGCCGCCCATGTCGAGGCCCCTACTGCCGGCAGTGTGATTCTGGCTTCGGTACTGTTGAAGATGGGTACCTATGGTTTTCTGCGTTTTTGTCTGCCCATCACTCCAGAGGCTACCTTGATGTTTATGCCTTATATCTTATGGCTCTCCGTAGTCGCCATTCTATATGGTGGATTGACGGCCCTGGCACAGAACGACATGAAAAAGCTGATAGCCTATTCCAGTGTGGGTCATATGGGGTTTGTCACCCTGGGTATTTTTGTGCTTAATACCAATGGTATTGAGGGGGCGATCTTGCAGATGGTCAATCATGGGATTACTACTGCCGCCTTGTTTTTATGTATCGGTATGCTTTATGAGAGGACACGCAGCCGTGAGTTGGCTGTTCATGCAGGGATTGGCAAACATATGCCGATATTTATTACCTTTTTGGCTTTTTTCTCGTTGTCGGCCCTGGCTTTTCCCGGTACCAACGGTTTTGTCGGTGAGTTTTTGATTTTAGCCGGTAGTTTTGAGCATTCAAAATTAATAACTGCTTTTGCCATTCCCGGAGCCATATTGGCGGCGGCCTATATGTTTCGCTTGTTGCAGCGGGTGGCCTGGGGAGGGGTTAATAATCCGGATCATACCGGCATCAAAGACCTGGGAGTTAGGGAAGTGGTCATTCTATCGCCGCTCTTGCTTTTTGTGTTTTGGATTGGCTTGGCACCGGAGCCTTTTATGAATGTTATGCATGTTAGTGTGGCACATTTAATTGAACAGGTATCCGTAGCCCAGGATGGGGCGGTGGTGTCTGTGGCAAAAAATATTATTCCGTAAATAAGGATCAGGCACTACCCAAACATTTACAGTCCTTGTTTATGAGAGTTTTTTTACCAACCCGAATATTTACGGATAAAGGATAGGATAAGAGATGACAATGTTGTTGTTTGCACCGGAGTTGGTTTTTTTGTTGGGTGGACTGACCCTTTTCCTGTTTAGTATCAGTAACAGCACTGGCCGACAGGCGAGAAGAGCGGCTATTGTCATAGGCGTAATCAATGTGTTTGTCTGCTTAGCTACTATGAACCTGAGCGGGGAGTTGTTTTTCGGAGCTTACAGGGTTGATTTGTTTTCCCAGGTCTTTAAACTGGTGCTTATTGTTGGTTTTGTTTTGGTGCTTCTTCTTGGTAAAGAGTTGAAAGGTGTCAGCGATAATGTGCGGCCTGAATACTATATGTTTCTTTTGTTGAGTACCCTTGGTCTGATTCTGCTGGTCAGCAGCGTAGAACTGCTGACTTTGTTTGTGGCCCTGCAACTCTCCTCTTATACTTTATATATTATGGTGCCAATGCGGGATGACCGGGTTGGGATGCGTTTCCAGATGGAAGCGGCGATTAAATATATGTTGTTTGGCATAGTCGGCACCGGGATTATGCTTTTTGGTATGAGTTATCTTTTTGGCCTGACCGGCACTACTTACTTTGATGAATTGTTGCCCCGGCTGCACCAGATGGCGGATACTCCGGTGGCAATGGTTGCTATCGCCATGGTTATGTGCGGATTTTTCTATAAACTGGCGATCTTCCCCTTTCATTTCTGGGCACCTGATGTTTATCAGGGGGCTTCCAACGAGACCACCGCTTTTATTGCGTCGTTACCGAAGATTGCCGCCGTGGCAGTGATGATTCGGATAGTAAGTCTTATTGCTCCCGAGGGGCAGGTTCTGGTAACTCTGCTCATGATACTTTCGGTTGCTTCCATGTTCTACGGCAACCTGATTGCCCTGGTGCAGAAAGACATCAAACGAATGTTAGGGTTTTCCGGTATTGCCCATGCCGGTTTTGTTCTGATCGGTTTGCTAACCTTGACGGATACCGGGTATGCAGCATCCATGTATTATATCCTTGGTTATCTGTTTATGGTTTTGGCTTGCTTCCTGGTGATCTGCCAAGTTTCCCGGGATGGGGAAAATCTTTTGATTGAAGATTTAAGCGGGCTTTATAAAAGATCGCCGCTGCTGGCTCTGACTCTGCTGGTCAGTATGTTCTCCATGGCGGGTATCCCGCCGTTTGTCGGCTTTATGGGCAAATTAATATTGCTGATTGAGGCTCTGCACCAGGGATATCTGCTCCTGGTTATCCTGGCGGTTATCAATACGGCTATTGCCATTTACTATTATCTCTCTGTGGTGCGGGTTGCCTATACCGCCAGTCCGGAAGATAGGCCGCCGATTGTGTTGGACCCTATGACCAAAGTGGTGAGCGTGGCGTTGATAATTGTTATAATTATGATGGGAGTTGCACCAGCAATGATACTGGAGATCGCCACTGAGGCCGTCAGGACTATCGTGTAGTGCTGTCCTCTTGGTGTTGCAGGCTTTTAAGTCTGTTAATAATTAATTGTAAAGTTAAC
>CAYRGM010000125.1:0-6100 GCA_964423765.1 uncultured Desulfobulbaceae bacterium | reverse complement strand
GGTAACAATTGCGCGGGTTGCAGAGCAGGGCATTGGGAAAATCAGCAAGGACCATTTCTTTCTTACATTTCCGGTTCGCATAACAGTCCGTGCCATAAGCCTTGGCTTCAACAAACACCTTTTTACCGGCAACAAGGTCTTCAATAATATGACCGCCACCATAGCCGAATTCCCCCGGATATACTTTATTTAAGGGGTCATCTTCCGCCAGCTCGGTAGCTCCAAGGTAACAATCAACAGCAGCAAGACCTGCATAAGCCGGAACCTTGTTAATCCAGACCTTCTGGGTTTTAATAGTCGGCACACTCTGGCCAATATTTAAAAAAGCACCGGCGGAACACATGGTGGCAAAGGTGCCGGTGGTTACCACATCGACCTTGCGGGCTGCCTCAACCGGTCCGTCTCTATCGACAATACCAACCATATCCTCAGCCGTAACCACCACTACTTCACCAGACTTTATGCGGCTGTTTATCTCTTCGTAAGTTTTATTTACAGCGAACTCACTCATAACTATATATCACTCCTAACTATTCAGATTACAGAAGACTGAGGGAATAATAATCAATACAAAAACATAGAATGATCTATACAACATTAAAAACTGCTTTGAAAGCAATTCTTTAATTCTTTTAATTATCCAACCGGCAAAAATCTTTTCTCTTTGCAAGCGTAACAAATTCCTTTAACATGGACAGTTATCTTTTTGCTACCATTAATCACGAGTAACCGTTCACCAGCACCTCATTGACTGCAAATCTATACCATTGGTGAACGGTTACAATCACAACAATAAAACCTATACCGTTCATAACCTGCATGACATGACCAGATTGGTCAGCTTCAGGAGGACTATGAAAGATAATGCTATGACATGGATAATTCCCAAAAATCAACTTTCATGCAACCCATCGGGAATAAATATAAATGAATGAGAAAGCCCTGACAATCCCGGAAGTTCGCCTGCAAATTGATAGAATCGACAATACCATACTCGATCTGCTCAAAGAGCGCTTAAACTGTGCAGACACCATAGGCCGTCTCAAAACCAAGGGCAACCGGGCCAACTGGGACCCTAAACGGGAAATGGAAATTTATCAGCGTTTATTAGACAAGAATAAAAAAAGCTTCCCGGAGGAGTCCCTCAAGGCCATTTTTCACGAGATCATCACCACCTGCCGTCTCTCCCAGAAAAAAACAGCAGTGGCATATCTTGGTCCTGAAGCTACATTCACCCACCTTGCCGGGATCAAATACTTTGGTCGCTCTGCTGAGCATATTGCCCTTGAAACCATTGATGATGTCTTCAATGAGGTCAACCAGGAGAGGCTTGAATACGGAATTGTCCCGGTGGAAAACTCCATTGAAGGCTCTGTCTTTTCCACCCTTGACTCTTTCATGAAGTACAATGTCAAAATCTGCGGAGAACTGCAACTTCCCATTTCCCATAATCTGGTCTGCCGATCCGGCAACATCGCAGATATCCAGACCGTTGCCTCTCACCCCCAACCCCTGGCTCAATGTCGGGAATGGTTGAGAAAACATCTGCCCGGTATCCCCACCCTGGAAGTATTTTCCACAGGAGCTGCGGCAAAAATGGCAGCCAACAATCCCAACATCGGAGCCATTGCCAGCTCGCTTGCCATAAAAACCTATAATCTTCAGGAAGTCGTGAAGGGTATAGAAGATTATCAGGGCAACACCACCAGATTTCTTGTCATCGGCAAACATTCCCCGTCCTCATGCGGCAACGACAAGACTTCTATACTCCTCAGTCTGCGCATCAACCGTCCTGGTGCTCTCAATGAAGTCCTCTCCATCATATCAGAGAGAGACATCGACCTTACTAAAATCGAATCCAGACCCATCAAAGGAAAAAAATGGAAATATCTTTTCTTCTTGGACATTGCCGGTCATATTGAAGAAAAAATCATCCGTGAATGCTGTGATCTCCTCAAGAAAAATTCATCATCCTTTGAATGGATAGGATCATATCCCCGCAAAGACTAAGCAGGTATCAGGGGACAGGGGGGGGAGAAGCACAGGAAATTGTCCGAAAAATAGGGTATTTTTATAGGTTGTTTACGAGGTTTCTAATAATTCAATAGCATAGGAATTTTAATTTTCGGGCAATTGTATCATCATGGTTATGTGTCACGCGTGGTGCTATATCATCAGT
Source organism: uncultured Desulfobulbaceae bacterium (assembly GCA_964423765.1). GTDB lineage: Bacteria > Desulfobacterota > Desulfobulbia > Desulfobulbales > Desulfobulbaceae > DRLX01. The sequence goes on along the minus strand of CAYRGM010000125.1, from coordinate 3,921 downwards.
TGATGTCGTTAACTTTACAATTAATTATTAACAGACTAAAAGCCTGCCCGAAGGGTGCTAAATTTAAGGAGTTGCCACCTATGATTCAGATTGTTAAATCTTTTCCTGAAACCTGTAACCTGAAACCTGTCACCTGAAAAACCATGTCTCTTCTTCTTAACTGTCAGGACATAAGTAAATCTTTTGGTAGCCAGACCCTGTTTAGCAATATCAATTTTACTATCCACAGGGGAGACCGGACAGGACTAATTGGTCCCAACGGTTCAGGGAAGTCCACCCTTCTTAAAATTCTCTCTGACAAAACCAGGCCGGATCAAGGAGAGGTCATCCTCCGCAAATATACCCGGGTCAGTTACCTTGCCCAAGAAGATAGTTTTAGAGAGTCCAAAAGCATAAGCGATAATCTGCTCATTTATCTTCAAGAAAATCAAGGAGAAGCCGTTGAGGAGAACGAGGCATATTACCGGGTGCAAGCATTAATAAGCCGGGCGGAATTTCCCGACCCCGACTGTCCGGCAAATCAACTCTCCGGGGGATGGCGTAAACGGCTGGCAATTTGTTGTGCCCTTGTTAACCAGCCAGACATCCTGATCATGGACGAGCCAACCAACCACCTTGATATTGAAGGAATTATCTGGCTGGAAAAACTCATAACCGCCCGCTTACCGGAAACCCCGGCATCCTTTCTGATGGTCAGCCATGACCGAAAATTCCTTGAAAACACAGTTAGCCGAATCATCGAACTCTCTGCCGCTTACCCGGATGGCTGTCTCCAGGTTCAGGGAACTTACAGCGATTTTGTAAGCAAACGAGAGGAGTTCCGTAAGCAACAGGAGAATCTGGAAACCCGGCTGGTCAGCAAAATGCGGCGGGAAAGCGAGTGGTTGAGCCGCGGTCCCAAAGCCAGGGCAACCAAGGCAAAATACCGTATTGATGCAGCCGGACGGCTTGCCGATGAACTTGGCAAGGTCAAGGCAAGAAACAGGGCCGGCGGCAAGGTAGGTATAGACTTTACTGCCACGGGCAGAAAAACAAAAAAACTGATCCAGGCCGCAGGTATCAGCAAAACATATGAAACAAAAATATTATTTGACCGTCTCGATCTGGAGTTAACCAATACCACCCGTCTCGCTCTGCTTGGTAAAAACGGCTGCGGCAAATCAACCCTTATGAAGCTCCTCGCCCACAGCGGGGAGGCGGCACCTGTCTTCCGTCCTGACCAGGGAACAATCAACACCGCTGACAATATCCGAATTGTTTTTTTTGACCAACAGCGGGAGCAACTCAACCAGAATCAAACCTTAAAAAAAGCTCTCATAGCCGATGGTGATTCCGTGCTGTACCGGGGTAAACCTGTACATGTGATCACCTGGGCAAAACGGTTTCTCTTTAGAGCTGATCAGTTGGAGACTCCAGTAAGCCGCCTCTCTGGAGGTGAACAGGCCCGGATTCTGATTGCCCGGCTCATGCTCCAGCCGGCAGATGTTTTACTACTTGATGAACCAACCAACGACTTAGACATTCCATCTTTAGATATGTTGGAAGAGAGTTTATCTGAATTTCCCGGAGCAATATTACTGATTACCCATGACAGGTATCTTCTTGAACGGGTTTGTGGACGCATTCTGGGATTTGATGGTCAGGGGAAAACAGAGTTTTTTTCCGACTACCAGCAATGGTTAGACTGGCTCAAACAACAAAGAGATATTAGCAGGACAAGCCGGGGAAACATTGATTCAGAGAAAAAAGGACAAAAAAAAGAGAAAGAGAAGAACCGAAAGAGAGTAAAAGCAAAAAAACTCTCCTATACGGAACAACGGGAATATGATGTAATAGAAGACAAGATTTTTGATAAAGAAAAACGGCTGGCAGAATTACAGTCGCTGCTTGCCGACCCGCAAACCATTGCCGACCATAACATGGTGAATAAGTACTGGCAGGAACAACAGGAACTTGAAAAAAGGATCGAACAACTCTACAGTCGCTGGGAAGCACTTGAAGCCGTACAGAAACCCGACACTCAATAACCGTAAATATTCGAGCACCCCACGGAGTCTCGCAAGCTCGCTTTACCGGTTCGCCCAATCCAACTTGGGAGCCATATAACTCAATATAGCTCTCAAGCCGGATTGAGCGAACCTGGGGATACTACCCAAACATTTACAGTCCCGGGTTATGAGATGCTTTTTGCCAACCCGAATATTTACTATTTACCTATCAATATCCATATACAACAAATGACTTAGCCATGCCCAAGCGACTATCTTTCCTAATTCGCCTATGGGCATGACCAGTCTGCTCCAGCCATACTGGTTATATTATTAAATAGAGGTGATAATTTTGCTCTGATAATCCGAGCAATCACACTCCGCATCTCGCTTAGATATCAGCTACATCCATAATTAGAAACTTCGCATTAAGCCCTGCATCTTTAAGTTGCTTATGGGCAAGCTCAGCCCTGGAACCAGCGGCACAGATAATATAAATCTTCTTGTCTTTTGGCAGGCCCTCAATCGCGGCGGGAATCTCATCCAAAGGAATATTAACTGCGTTTTTTACATAAAGATCAGCAACTTCGGCCCTGCTTCGGACATCAATAATCATTACATTGGGAATCTTACCTGCCAGGGCTGCTCTTAACTCAGCAAGAGCAACTTCTCCCGCACCAAGTATCCTCTGCCAGTTTATTTCGGTTAAAAGATCTCCACCTTTTTCAAGCTCGCCACCGGCATCAACCCAGCCCTGAAAGTTACCAGGGACAAGAGAGACAAGCCTAAATCCATATTCCCTGAGATCAGTATAAACTTCCATGACCTCATCTCGGTTGTCAGAGTACAAAACAATCGGAGCTCTGCGGGGAATATCCTCAAAGCGATCAAACATTTCTTCAAAGGGGATGGCTACAGAACGGGGAATCCGCCCGGCAGTGGCTTTTTCAGTTGACCTTAGATCAATCAGGACAATATTAGCAGTGGTTATAAATTGAGTGGATGCATAGAGAGGATAACCTCTCGCACCCCAAGCAGGTTCACCTTCAAGATAAACAAAGACATTAGTAAATCCATATTTTAATGCCAGACCGGCACTTTTGGGAGCCATAGTTCATGTGGGGCCGCCTCAGTAAAAGACCAGTTTGATATCCTTATCTTTTTTAGGAAGAAGCACTGCCCCTTCTTTTTGCAGTTCGCTCCACGGAATGCTAAGTGCACCCGGCAGATGAGCCTGATGAAACCGTCTGGATGGTCTTGAATCAACGATAACAATTTCTTCGCCTCTGTCAATGATTGCTTTTAGTGGATCGGTTTTTATTTCTAAGACACCCGGAGGCAATGCGGCCAGTACCGGATGGACAGAAACAGCAACCATGGCTCCGTCAATCTGCTTATAGGTAACCGTTACCCTTTCAGCTCTTTTTGCAAATTCAAGTCCGGTTGTATTATCATCAAACCGTAACATACTGGTGCGGGCTTGATCACCCCTGCCCACCTGAATTGAAATGGTTTTTGCCAGGTTGGATCTACCGACAACTCTCCCAGTAATACTGCTTTCCTCCTGAGCAGCCATCACTGCTGCTGCCCCACCTCCAGCTATGTGCGGCTTTTCAACGGCACAGCCGACAATAAACGGCGCCGTTAGACAGCAAAGCAAAGCAATTCTTTTCATACTCTTTTTCATGACTCCTCCTGGTAAAATTATAAAACAGTAATGCCCTGCGGGCAAAAAAATCTCTATATTAACCAGCATGGCTGGAGCAGATTGACCAGCCATGATAAATTAGGGGAAGTGGCACTGGGCATGGGCAGGTAACAATCACCAGCGTTCATATCGTAAATATAAATACCCGATACCAAAAAATATTGGATTTGTCAATAAATAAACATACAATATAACCTAAATTGAGCGATTTTATGAAGCAGATAT
>CAYRGM010000124.1:0-6145 GCA_964423765.1 uncultured Desulfobulbaceae bacterium | reverse complement strand
GTTCTCGCCACCTTACGGACAGAACGACGGTACCTTTACTGCCAGAGAAATACGCCAAGCGGGCAGTGGCCGCCAAACCAAATACAAACAGGCCTTAAGCACATAACATTGTCAATAGATGGAAAAAGTCCATGCTATTGACTGCTATAGATTACGGTATTTGCCGCTTATCTGGATATTAAGACAAGAGATATGGAAAAGTGTTCCGCTTATTAAATTTTGACTTTCATTTCCCTCTTATTTTAATATTATATAATATTTATAGAAAAATAAATCAATATTTACAACATAAATATTCGGGTTGGCAAGAAAATTTCATCACCAAGGACTGTAGCAGGGAGTTCGGGAGTACTTGTGGTACATCGCACGGAAATGGTGAAGCCGACGCAGCCGATGTATCCGTATCAATATTAGAGTGCCGGACGATTGCAGGATTTAGGTACTAAGGAGCTATCCGTAAATAAGTTGGACAATACACCATCGTTTTGCCGCAGGGTGTTGCGTTTACAAGTTTAATCTATCTATTTTTGTAAATATTCGGGTAGCACCTTATCTTCGCCCATTCAGACCGGCTCGAGTAGCAAAAGTACGCTTCACCGGCCCGAATGAACGAATATAAGGCACTACCCGAATATTTAAGGCTGTGATTATGGTCATGTTTTCGTGTAAACCGAATATTTACCTATTTTTTGTTTATCCCCGGCAAAACCGCAAGGGTAGACAACTCTTTACGGGGTTTGCCGGTTTGGTTACTGACCCGCCGTACCACCCGGTTGCTGATTCTTTTTCCTTTGGCAGATGCCTGTTTGATCAGATAATCGTTAAATTCAATTTCCTTGCTATTATATTTTGCCCGGGCTGAGGGAGCAAAACTGACCCGGCCCCGGATATCTTTGTCTCCCGCTATTAATAGTTGCACGACAGATCGTTTATGCTCGGGGAATAGGCGGTACTCCTTGTTGCTGATAAATTTTGGCATCTCAAACCTCTTGACATAACTCATATTATCAAGTCCTGAGCGGTAAATAATATTAAAGACAAGTTCTTTGCTCACTACTCCTAAAAAGAGAAGACTCTCACCGATGAACAGCTTATCCATGACCGGAACAACTTTATAATATCCTTCTTTGAAGATAAGCATAATCTTGTCATATTCGGAGCAGTTTACCGATATATCTTTTTTTTCATTTTCAACCCTGATTTTATTTCCTATGAACCCGGAGTTACGATTATATGATATGGTCAGGTTTGAGAGAGCCGCTTTACGGGCAATAACCTCATCAAAATGTTTTAGTTTACTTTTCCGGGGAAATAAAGAACCGTATTTCTCAAGCAATTTGCTTAGATAGTTGACTGTGAAGCCAACCATATCTTTTAAGTCTTTTCTTACCCTGCGAATATTCTTCTCAAGCTCTTTAATCTCTCTCTGCTGCCGATTTAGATCATAACGGGAGATTCGGCGGATTTTAATTTCGAGCAGTCGCTCGACATCCTCTTTTATGACTTCTTTATCTAATTCACCTGCAAACGGGAGCAATGATTTAAGGACAGCCTCAATCACAGCCGTATATCTGGTTTCCTCTTCAATCTGTTTATAGAGCCGTTCTTCAATAAAAATCTGTTCCAGTTTTCTGGCATGCAGTTTTTCATGAAGCCTGTCAAGTTCTATTTCAAGCTCTTTTTGCAGATAGCCGACCAGTTTATCTGTGTTGCGGCGCAGAATCTCTTCAACCTCAAACTGACATGGCATGTTATCTCTGATAACCATCAGGTTTGGGGAGACACTGACCTCGCAGTCTGTAAATGCGTACAGGGCATTCATGGTCTCTTCGGCATGTACTCCCCTGGGCAGTCTGATTTCAATTTCTACAGTTTCGGCGGTATAATCGTTTATTGACGAAATCTTTAGTTTATCGGTTTTAACCGCTTTTTCCACCGAATCAATCAGGGACTGGGTTGTAATATTATAAGGAAGCTCTTCTATGATAATGGTTTTATCGTCCTTTTGTGCCATTTTTGCCCGACAGCGGATTTTTCCGTTACCGTGGTTATAGTCACTGATATCAACGATACCTCCCCTGGGAAAATCAGGATACAGGGTAAAGTCATCGCCGTGGAGATGATCAATCTGGGCCTGCAATAGTTCACAGAAGTTATGGGGCATGATTTTGGTTGCCATACCAACGGCAATGCCCTCGGCACCAAGGGCAAGAAGAAGCGGAATCTTTGCGGGCAGGGTAACCGGTTCCTGCATCCGGCCATCATAGGAGTCAATAAAGCTTGTTATATCCTTGTTAAACATGGTCTCTCCTGCCAGGGGCGAGAGACGGCACTCGATATATCTTGCCGCAGAGGCCTGGTCTCCGGTAAAGATGTTACCGAAGTTTCCCTGCTGGTCAATCAGATAACCTTTATTGGCCAGATTAACCAGAGCGGCAAAAATAGACTGATCCCCATGGGGATGTAATTTCATGGTCTCGCCAACCACATTGGCCACCTTATGGAAACGGCCATCATCCATATTATGGAGAGTCTGCAATAATCTTCGCTGCACCGGTTTAAGACCGTCATCCACATCCGGGATTGCCCTTTCTCTGATCACATAGGAAGTGTACTCAAGGAAATTCTCATCAAATAGTTGATGGAGCTTGCCTTTGCTTTCCTGTTTTTGATCTTCTCTTTTTATGTTTATTTTTATCTTGCTTATCTCTTCACTCATCCCTTATCCAGTCGGCTCAAGGCTTAGATGATTCATGATATATGCTTTTCTCTCAGGAGTATTTTTGCCCATATAAAATTTAAGAACCTGTTTTATTTCGCTTAAAGAATCAATATGAACCGACCTTAAGCGCATATCCGGCCCGATAAACTGTTTGAATTCAGGTGGTGAAATCTCACCAAGTCCTTTGAACCTGGTTACCTCGATGCTTTTATCAGATTTCCCCCGCCCTTTAAGGGTATGGATAGCCTTATTCATCTCGGTATTTGAGTAGCAATAGATAGTTTTATTTTTATTTCTGACCCTGTAGATAGGGGTTTCAAGAATATGAACATGACCCTGTTTGATAAGTAATTCAAAATAGTGAAGAAAAAATGTGAGAAGCAGATTACGGATATGTAACCCGTCCACATCCGCATCAGTGGCAAGTATAACCTTGTCAAAACGAAGAGAGGCCATGGAGTCCTCCACATCAAGAGCCCGCATCAAGGCATACATTTCATCGTTTTTGTATAGAAGATCAAGCCGCTGACCAAAGACATTCATGGGCTTGCCCTTTAATGAAAATACTGCCTGGGTCATGGGGTCACGGGAAGAGACAATCGAGCCGGCAGCAGACTGACCTTCTGTAATGAAAACCATGTTTTCCCGACCCTCTTTTGAGGGTTTGTTACGACCGGGATGATACTTGCAGTCTTTGAGTTGAGGAATTTTCAGGGCAATTTTTTTTGCCTTTGCCTTGGCTTCACGGCGAACTGACTGTAATTCTTTGCGAACCCGCTCGTTTCGCTGGGTTTTTTCGAGAAGCAGTTCTGCCGTTTCCGGAAACTTATAGAGATGGGTGGAAACCGCATCCCGAACTTCGTTGACTATCCAGGTGCGAATATCAGTGTTGCCCAGTTTATTCTTGGTTTGAGATTCAAAAACCGGATCCTGCACTTTGACCGCAAGCACACCAACAATTCCGTCCCGTATATCTTTACCAGCATACTTTTTCTTGGAAAACTCGTTGACCCCTTTTAAGATTCCTTCCCGGAACGCGGAAAGGTGAGTGCCGCCTTCACTGGTATAAGTCCCGTTGACAAAAGAAAAATAAACTTCGCTGTAGTCGTCGGTATGGGTGAAGGCAAATTCAAGATTTTTTCCTGAAAAATAAAGGGGAGGGTAGCTGATTGCCTGGGGGTTGACCTCTTTGTCAAGAAGATCAAGTAGACCTTTTTCAGAATAATAGCGATTATCATTAAAATAAAGACTGAGTCCGGCATTGAGATAGGCATATCTCCAGAGTCGCTGTTCTATAAACTCAAGCTCGTATAGATATTCAGGAAACTGTTCTTGATCTGGAATAAACTCAATCAGGGTGCCATCTTGCTCTTCTGTTTTGCCCTGCTGTTCATTGATAACTCGGCCCCGCTTAAAACTTGCTGTCCCATATTTTCCATCACGAAACGCGGTAACCAAAAACATAGACGACATGGCATTCACCGCTTTGGTACCTACCCCATTTAGTCCCACTGAAAACTGAAAAACATCGGTGTTATATTTGGCTCCGGTATTGATAACCGATACGCAATCAATAATTTTTCCCAGAGGAATACCACGGCCGTAATCCCTGATTCGGCAGCGTCCATTATCCTCAAGGAAAACATCAATCCGCTTACCATACCCCATGATATATTCGTCAACAGCATTATCTATAACCTCTTTGACAAGAATATAAATGCCGTCATCGGGATGGGAACCGTTGCCGAGGCGACCAATATACATGCCCGGCCGTTTGCGGATATGTTCAAGGGAACTCAGGGTTTTTATCTTTGATTCGTCGTACTGGTGTACTGTCATTTTGATTTTGTTTTTTAGATATATTCAAGGTGAACAGTGAGCTGTAACAACCGGAAAGGAATTTATTTTCAGCACTCCTGCCTCGTGATTACAGAAATAATATTTCCTTTATCGAAATTTATTGATATACCAGGCGGCGGCCTTGTCAAGTCCCTGTCCAATAGAGTATTCAGGTTCATAGCCAATCATTTGCCGGGCCTTGCTGATATCGGCCAGTGAATGGCGGACATCCCCGGCTCGAAAATCCTGGTATACCGGTTTGGCATTTTTTATATTAGACATTTTTTCCGTTACCCGCTCTTTGATTAACTCATATAGTTCAGTCAGGGTAGTTCGTTGACCAAATGCCACATTATACACCTGGTTTGCAGAGTTATCTTTTTTTGCTGTGGCTGCCATAATGTTGGCCTGCACACAGTTATCAATAAAACAGAAATCCCTGCTCGTTGTTCCGTCTCCGTTGATATATACAGTTTCCTCTTTTAACAGCCCGGCAAACCATTTTGGAATTACTGCGGCATAGGCTCCGTCAGGGTCCTGGCGTTGCCCGAAAATATTGAAATAGCGCAACCCTGTGGTCTTAAAACCATAGGTACGGGCAAATACCTTGCTGTATAGTTCATTAACTAATTTGGTTACTGCATAAGGAGAAAGGGGATTGCCTGTTTTATCTTCTACTTTGGGAAGATCGGGATGATCCCCATAGGTTGAACTTGAGGCAGCATAGACCATCCGTTGCACTTTGGCGTCCCGGGCAGCAACCAGCATGTTGAGAAAACCGGAAATATTGTTTTCGTTGGTGGTTAAAGGGTCTTCAATGGAGCGGGGTACGGAACCAAGGGCTGCCTGGTGGAGGACAAAGTCCACTCCTTCGCATGCTGCCTGGCAGGTTTTAATGTTGCAAATATCGCCGTTGATAAACTGAAAATTATCCCACTGACTTTCATTGACCAGGTTTTGCACTTCGTCAAGATTGTCTTGAAAGCCGGTGGAAAAATTATCAAGACCAATAACCTGCTGGTCAAGTTTCAGCAGGGTTTCAAGGAGATTGGAACCTATAAAACCGGCAACGCCAGTGATCAGCCAGGTTCTTGGTTGATTGCGTAACTCGTCCTTTCGTTGTTTATAAAGCATAGTCGAATATCTTTGTAGAAGAGTATAGGTAAGCAGCAAACAGCATATTTGATTTTTATGGCAAATTGTTTAAAATTTTGTATCCTGCTAAAATGTTAAATATTTATAATGGAATAGAATTCGTGTGTTAAGGGGATAATCAAATGGGGTTTTGTTATTGACATGGTAAACACCGTAAACAAATAAATTTACTTTCGCTATAGTGATTTACCACGGTAGCTTGAGAAGCTTTGAAAATCGGGAAACTTCAGTGCTATGAGTATACATATTAATACAAGAAAAAAGTTATTATTTCTTCTTGCTGTTTTGTCCATAGCTGTCACCGTTTTTTTGCTTCTTCCCGGTGATGAGAAAAAAATTCGTGATAATCTGGCATCCCTTGCCGAGTACTCTTCAACATCACCTGAAAAAACGGTCATCGCAACTTTAAAGAATGCTGCAAGGGCAGCA
>CAYRGM010000123.1:0-6148 GCA_964423765.1 uncultured Desulfobulbaceae bacterium | reverse complement strand
TATTAAATTTTGACTTTTATTTTCCTCTGATTCTAATATTATTTAATATTTTTTAGCCCTAATCCAACGAACATTCCGCTTGAGTTTAAAAGATTTCTATAAATTAACAACAATTCTCGAACTCCCCAAGCACACCACCCAACATGCCCCTTTTCAGGAAAAAGAAGGTACTCAATTCAATTTGAATTGATAAAATAGCATTAGGAGTTGTCCGTAAACAAGTTGGACAACTCCTAAGTTGCGTATTAACTGTTTGATTTGATGCAAAATTAACATTTTTTGCTAATTACTATCAAACAAAAGAGGTAAAGACCGCAAAGATACAACACCATCGGACAATCACGGATTACGGTTACAATAAAAGTGATTATCCGATGATGGCTTATCTTATACTTTTCTATGAGCCAAAGCCATAAACTCTTCTACTTTACCAGTATCTTTGGTTAAATATGTAGTTACGACTAACGATATTACCGCAGCAGGCACGCTATATAGAGCTGGGTTTACCAACACCGGAATACCAATTATTGACTCTACGCCAAAGAACTGGGCAAAGGTAAAAAACAGTGAACTGACTAAACCAACCGCCATACCGGCAATAATACCCTGCTTAGTCAGCCTCCGCCACCACAAGGTAAATAATAAAGCTGGGGCAAAAGTACTGGCCGCGATCCCAAAGCACATCCCTACCAACATGCCGACATTCTCATCTCTTAACAAGACAGCCATGATAATTGCCAGGATAGCCAACACTCCGGCACCGATCTTGGCAAAAAGTAACCGTTCCCTATCACTGCTCTCGGGTTTGAGCAGACCAGCATAAAGATCATGTGACAAACTGGTTGTAGCCGAAATCAACAATCCAGAGGATGTACTCAACATTGCCGCCAAAGCCCCGGCAGCAACAATTCCCAAAAATATCTGGCCGCCCAATAAATCACCCAACATGGGAACAGCCATATTGGTAGCGGTACCTCGTTGTCCGGTATCCAACAAATAGATAATTGTTGGATACAATAAATACATGGCTGCTAAACCTACCAATAACACCATGGCATAAAAAGTCCCCAGACCCAAAATAGTCAACTCGGTACTTTTTTTAGCGGCAGTAGCATCTTTCACGGTATAAAAACGAATTAAAATATGCGGCAAGCCCAATACTCCCAGAAATAAACCCAAAACCAGACTTAACTGGTTCATAATATCCCGCAAACCAACCCCTGGGGTTAAAGCTGTGGGGGCATCCAGCATTGCTTCCCTGGCAGTAGTGATCAAAGCCCCGGGATCTTTTACCCCGGTTTCAACCATAAGATGAGCAGATTCGACTACAGCAGCCTCTGTGACAGCCACGACAGGTGGTACCATTTCATGACTGGCATCGATGATCTTAAAAGGATTACCATCAAAATGAATAACAGTGGCCACTATCAAAAGTGCTGCCATCGCTCCCCAAAGCATCACTCCCTGAAGAGCTTGATTGAAAGTAGTACCTCGCATTCCTCCCATAATTACAAATAAAGAAATTAATGCCCCGGTTATAATTACGGTGGTTAAATAATCCCATCCTAATAGTAGTTTAAATAAATGGCCAGCACCTACCATTTGAGGTACCAAATAAAGGGTACAAAGAACAATCGTGCTGACCATAGCCAATATTTTAATTTCACGACTATCAAAACGAGCTACCAAGGCATCGGCAATGGTAAATTTACCGGCACTTTTCAGAGGACCCGCTGCTATCAACAACACCGTAATCCAGGCCCCAAAAAAACCCAGTGCTATCCACCAGCCATCAATACCAGCTAAAGCTATCGCTCCGGCTATTCCCAAAAAACTGGCCGCACTACTATAATCCCCTAACATCGCCAAGCCGTTAACTTTCCAGGGAATGTTACCGCCGGCTACATAAAAAGATGCAGTGGTACGGGTATGTCTGCGATTAAAATAACTGATATAAACAGTTACCAAAACACTGAATACTACTATTGATAATGCTATTAAATTTTCCAATATTCTTAAGCTCCTTTTTATATAAAAGTTGGTGGTTACTAATTAGACATGCCACCGCAACCATCTTTCATGGTTCACTTACAGCCTGCTAATTTGCTCCAGCCATCATGCTGCTGGTTATCCAGTTTTGGCCAAGTAGACCCGAGTAATGATGATCCCGCTGATGATGACCCCCCAACCAAGCCATATCGCCAGCGGTAAACCCATTATTATCATAGCAGCAACTTCTTTCATTGGAGCAGAGGTCAACAGTACTGCCCCAAAATAAATAACTGCAAAAATAGCAAAAAGAGTAAATGAAAAATTAAACTTTTGTTTAAATAGTTCCGGTTCAAACACCAATTTTACTTCTTCTGATTTGGTGGATTCTATTAAATCAGGCGATAATGCCAGCATATCCGAAATATCCACCGAATCTTTTTTGATAATTAATACCGGGCTGCGAGCTCCCTCTGAAACAGCTTGAGCCACACTGCCAAAGTGTAATTTATCCAATCCTGTACGACCAGAATCTCCAATAATGATTAAATCAACGGCATCATCTACAGCTGTTTTCAAAATGCAGGCGGTGATGCCCCCTTGTTCCAAGCGAGTATCCACACTTACACCATGTTGCTGCCCGTATGCCGCCACTAATTCCAACGGTTTATCAGTATGTAAGTCCTGCAGAGCTCCGCTCAGGGATGCTTCTTCAATGTCTTGCTCTACATGCAATAATGTGACATCTTCTTCTACCCTTATAGCAATAACTTCAGAACCATATTGAGCCGCTGTTTCAATTGCTTTTTTAGCGGCTCCCAGTGACGGGTCGTAGCCATCAACAGCTACCAGTATTTTCTTATACAATTTTATTCGCCTCCTTAGGTTGTATTTATTATTCTTCCTTTTGCCGACTTACTCCCAAAAAATCTGGATTAAACAACAAGATTATGGAAATTTTTTCAGCAAAAACCATTTACGGTCACCTGGTCACATGGTCAAATGTATTTTTTGCAAATCATCCCACTTTCAAAGCGGTATTGACAATAACATAGTATCAATATCAAAATCAAAATCAAAATCAACATAATATCCTTTGTCACACATTACAAGGTAATGTATTGACATTGTGACACTATTTTGACAAATTACTTCAACACCCTTTTTAAATGAAAATAACGCAAAATGTATCGAGTACAACTGTAAGCTGACACAATCATACTTGACCGTCTGCCCTAACACCCCCCCCATACCAAACAAAATTAAATCACCTGACCGTGTTACCTGAACAATAGAGATAACCATCATGTCTCCGCGTGCATTTACCTTACAACCTCAACAAAGATACAATCCTTATAGCTAAAAAACTCTTAACCTGAAAAAATAAAGTTCAACTGTCCAATAACAATTAGCTTAATCTATTACATGAGAACTTAACATCAGTTCAGTAAAAAACACAATAAAAAAAATATTGATAGGCATCTTAACTTATTTTTATCATCGGTCGAAATAACAACATCAAAGCCAAAGAAGACTTTGGAAGACCAGGATACCAGATTAAACATCTATAGCCGGAGCCACATTTTCAGACACTACACCGTACTGGTACAGCTATGACAACTGTTAAGTCACTATAGATGTACTAACTCAGCAGTTACAGTCGTTATTTCTACGAGGTAAAGAAAAGAATCTGAAGTTTCCCGCTTTTCAAAGCTTCTTAAACTGCTGTGACACACCACAGCAGGGGAATGAATTTATTTTTTGCGGTGTTTGCCATGCAACTAACAAAACCCCATTTTATTATTCCTTAACGCACGAATCCTGTCCCTCAAGATAAATATCCAATATTTCAGCAAGATACAATGTTTTGGAAGATTTGCCATAAAAATAAAAGCGGGAAACTTCAGAAAAGAATCTACCCAAAAATAAAAAGGGGGGAATCCAATTATTTTGATAAAACTTTCCAAGACCGTATAAATGATCAGGCTTGACTATTATGATACTTCCTTCTATTCTTCATACAGAAAACTAATATGCAAATCAGGTATTTTGTTGTACACTTTCACTTCCTGCATCACCAGTACAGTGTGGCATTGACTGCCCGCTAAAAAATGTAATTTTTAACAGGAGGATCAAACATGTCCAAACAAAAACTGGTTATTACTTTTTACAAATCATCCATATGACCCCGTTGTATGATGGTCAGCCGGGTGCTGAATAAAATACAACAGGAAAGAGATGATCTGGAAATAAAAAAAATAGATATCATTCGTCACCCCAGGACAACTCTTAAGGACGGGATAACCATGATACCGACACTCCAGATTCAAGACAAAAAGTTATCGGGTATTATTTTAAGCGAAAAAGAAATCAGAGATTTTATTGATACTGGTGGTCAAAATGACCAGGAGGATACTAACTAAGAGTACGAAAACGGGCAATTTCAAACATTATAATTCCGGCAGCAACCGAGACATTAAGAGAGTCAAACCCTGTTGCCATGGGAATAGTAATAAGATGGTCGCAGGATTTTCTAATAAGTGGCCTGATTCCCTTGCCTTCACTACCTATTATCAAAGCCATCTTACCTGAATAATCGACTTCATGAAAAGACTGTGCTTCGGGAGCAACCACGGTCCCGTATAGCCAGAATCCCTGCTCTTTCAACTCGTTCAGAGTTCTCACAAGATTTACCACCCGGCAAATCTTTAGATGTGCCAGAGCCCCGGCAGATGTTTTAGCTACTGTCCCGGATACAGGAGCAGTTCTGTCACTGGTTATGATTACATGAGCAAACCCGGCGGCAAGTGCAGTTCTCAAGATGGAACCAAGATTACGCGGATCCTGAATAGAGTCAAGAACAAGCAGACGAAAATCTCCAGAGTCGCAACTGGCAAGATCTACCAGCAGTTCATCAAAAGAAAGAAACACAGTCTCAGCCCGGCGGCCAACCACCCCCTGATGCCGGCAGCTGCTCGGCACTCCCAACCGATTCTGCTCAACAAAACGAAGTTTTACCCCCTGATTCCGGGCAAGGTCTACAATTTCCTGAATCCGGGAGCCGCCTTTGCCCCGCTGAACACAAAGCTCTGATAAGCTCCGGCTCTTTAATCCTTCCAAAATCGGGTTGATCCCCCATAGCAGATCATCTGACAGCTCTGCCGCTCCGGTTTTTCCAGGTACTTGACTCTGGGTTCCATGATTCATCAAAATACAGCCGTTTTTCCCTGCAAATCACGCCTCTGCCTTAATCTCTCCGCCACCACAACACTGCATAAACTCTCCACCGCAGTATCAAGCTCATCGTTGACAATCAGATAATCATAAAATCCTGCAACAGCCATTTCCCGCTCAGCACCCTCAAGCCGCCGCTCTATGGTGCTTTTATCTTCACTGCCCCGCCCCTTAAGACGGCGTGACAATTCATCCATGGATGGTGGGGCCATAAAAACTGTGACCGGACCGGCGTTGTAGCACACCTGTGCTGCCCCCTGTACATCAATATCAAGAATAACATCAAAACCAGCCACTCGCTGTCTTTCCACACTCTCCCGTCCCGTCCCGTACAGATGACCGTACACCTCAGCCCACTCAAGAAATCCGGATGGAGAAGCATCCCGTAGGGTTGTAAATTCCTGCTCATTCACAAAAAAATAATCACGACCGTCTTCTTCTCCTGGGCGGGGGCGACGGGTCGTGTGGGAAACAGAAAAAACCAGACCCGGGAGCCGACTCATAACTTTTTTAAGTATAGTCGTCTTGCCAGATCCTGAAGGAGCAGACAAAACAATCAGCAAACCTTTATTCATTGTCATCTCCAGGGCCATCATCTGGAAAATCAATAGCAGGATGTTGTGACTCTTTCTCCATCTGAATCAACCTCTGGGAAATCGTTTCCGGCTGCACTGAAGAGAGAACCAGATGACCGGAATCAAGTACCAGAATTGCCCGGGTGCGCCGCCCCTCTGTAACATCAATCAATTTATGCTCCTGGCGGGCAGTTTCCTTGAGTTTACGAATTGGTGAGGAACCGGGATTCACAACCGTGAGGATACGATTGACTTTCACTCCATTACCAAAGCCAACATTGATAAGTCTGTTATCCATAACTGAAGTTTCCCGTTTTTTTAGTAGCAGTGATCCGAGATCAACCATAACC
>CAYRGM010000122.1:0-6171 GCA_964423765.1 uncultured Desulfobulbaceae bacterium | reverse complement strand
AATTTCGAATGATGGAAGATATCTTGATAGAAAAAAGCACCTTCCTTCGACATTCGATATTCGACATTCAAAATACCGTTAAGACGTACAATTACTTGTGGTAAAGAAAGTTTTCTAATTTGCAACTTTTTTATATTGCACCCATTGGTGAACCCTAAGGTAAACTGTTCAGGTTTGGTAAGTTACCCCACCAAACTCTGAACAGTTTCATATCTGAATTGAGCAATTTTATGACACAGATATCTGTGCAGATCAAGTTAGAAAATAGCTCAATTTAGGATTGTGGTTTATCGTCCGTTCCCGTGTACTGATTCAAGAAACTGAAAAAGATCCGATTGTGACGAAAGAATCAGGGATGTGTTAGCCCCAATAATATGCTCATAAGTTTCCAGTGATCTTTTAAAGGCAAAAAACTCAGGATCCTTCGAGTGTGCTTCACCATAAATCTTTGTTGCCAGAGCATCAGCAGCACCTTTAATTTCAGTGGCCTTTCTCTGGGCTGATGAGGTTATTTCTCTATATCCTCTATCAACCCGTCCCAGAATCTCTGCTTTTCGCCCCTCACCAAGAGAACGCTTTTCTGCAGCGATTCTTTGCCTCTCAGAGATCATCCGCTGATAAACGGTTAGCCTGACCGATTCTATATAGTTTACCCTTTTAAACATGACATCGATTAACTCTATGCCATATTGAGGGGTTACCAATGAGGCTGCCGCAAGTACCTTAGCACTGATCTTGTCTCGTCCAAGTTCCGGCGGTTGAAACATATCTATGGAGTGGGCACTGGAGAGCATGTAGTCGGGAGTCCAGTCAGAACTGCGAATAATCTCAATCAGATTGTTTTGATTAACAAAATCCCGTACCGTACCGTTGATGATATCATCAAGCAGAGTCTGAGCTCTTTGTTCCGTGCCAACTGCCTGGAGAAACTGGAGGGCATCGGAGATTTTCCACCTTGCGGTGTTATCCATAAAGATAAAAGTTTTGTCATTGGTTGGTATTTGATTTGGTTCGCCATCCCAGATCAAGATCCTTTTTTCAAAGAACTGTGTTTTCTGGATAAATGGTATCTTAAACTGAAGACCGGCCTCGGTTATTGGTTCACCTACCGGAGCTCCAAACTGAGTGACAACAGCTTGTTGCCCCTCTTTAATAACATAAAACCCGTCCCATGCCGCAAGCAGAAGGACACCGACAATAATGAGAAGACCACCTTGGATAATTTTTTTCATGATTATTCCTTAATTTAATCGTTGTAGTTGTGCTGCTGCTGTTTCTGTTATTGCTGCTACCCTTGCTCCTACGCCTGTTTCTGTTTCTGTTTCTGTTTCTGTTTCTGTTTCTGTTCTACGATCTCGTTGGGTTATATCAAGGAAGGGAAGCATGTTTTGCTGTCTCTGGTCCATAACAAAAATATGATCGACATTGGGGAGAATGTTCCGCATGGCCTCAAGATACATGCGCTGCCTGGTAACCTCGGGAGCAGCTTGATATTCCCTAAGAATGGCTAAGAATCTGTTGGTTTCACCCTTTGCCTCGTTGATTCTCTGGGTCGCGTAACCATGGGCCTCTTCGACTATTCTAAGGGCAGTACCTCTTGCTTTGGGGATAATTTTATTATAGATTGCCTCGGCTTCGTTGACGAGTCGTTTCATGTCTTGATCAGCTTCGTTTACCTCATTAAAGGCTGGTTTAACCGCATCAGGAGGATTTATATCAAGGAACTGGAGGGTAACTATTCTTACGCCTGCTTCCAGCATGTTCAACTGTTCCTGAAGTTCCTGTTTGGCTTTATTGGCGAGCATTTCCCGGTTGCCTAAGACAAAGTCAAAGTCCATATTACCGACTATTCTACGGGTAACCATCTCCGAGGAATCACGAATTGCCTGAGAGACATTATCCACCTTGAAGAGGAAGTTAAAAGGATCTTTGACCCTGTACTGGACAATCCAGGCACAGTTTATAACATTTTTGTCACCAGTCAGCATGAGAGATTCAACCTCAAGACCGCGGCGGTCAAAAACTGATTGCTGACCCGGAAGCCGGGTACGAAAACCAAACTCTTCTTTACGGATAATCCCAACATCGACCTTGATGAGGTCTTCTATGTAAGGAATTTTGAAATTAAGACCAGGTTGTGTGGTGCGATTATATTCACCAAAACGCAGAACAACTCCTACTTCACCAGGTTGAATGGTGTAAAATGATGAAAAAATACCTGTGAAGATAAAAATTGCCACGACAACCAGGATGACTTTGCTGATACCAATACCCGAACTTGATGATTTGCCTTGATTACCTCCCGTACTGTTTTGTTGTCCTTGTTTACTGAAAAAGTCCTTGACTTTTTGAATCAAGGCGGCAATCTGTTCTTCAGGGCTTAAGGGTTTATTTTTTTGGCCCCAGGGGGGTTGTCCATTCATTGACATATTACGACCTCTTGTAAAGGATGTTTTGTTTAGTGTTTTTTTGTTTTATATTTTTTGAAAATATTACTGATGGGGGAACGAGTGATGGTTTAATGTTTATTGTTGTCTCGTGTGCTAACCCATTCACCAGCACCTTATCTTTGCTCATTTCGAAGTCTCATTCCTTTCTACCTCCTGTATGTTTATTTATTATTGTAAATAATGTATTAGCTATCTATTAAAAACCGAATTTGAACTTGTGGCAAGAGTTTTTTAAAGATATATGTCGATTATTATTTTCAGGTGAGGCATTTTTATAGTTGATTAGTAGCCAGAAACCATGATATGGCAACCAGAGCAACTGCAATAACGAAAAGATTTTTTTGTAGTTTGCTGTTACCTGCCTGTTTGATCAGGTCGGTAAACTTGATGAAAATTCCGAAACCAATGCCACAGGCAAAACCAGACAAGTGAGCTCCAAGGTCAGTTTGTTCACCTTGTGAACCTAAAAAAGCAAGTAAAGCGAGACCAGCTCCCATGGGAATTATAATATCTTTGGGAGAGGATTGTTTCTTTTTTAAACGCAGTCCGCATAAAATACCAATTGCGGCGAAAATGGATGTTGAAAAACCCACTGAAAAATGGGGTGTATCCCGATAGACGATATTGAGGAAGTTGCCGGAAGCACCAGCTAAAATCAACATGAGCCAGCCTGTGCCGTAACCTGTAGTCTTGCAGAGCAGGTGTACTATCATGCCTCCGATTAAACAATTTCCGAGGAGATGGACGGTGTCAGCATGGAGACTTAAAGCGGTGATAAGCCTCCACCACTCTTTGTCATTTAATATTAACAGGCTGTCAATTGCTCCGGCCTGAAACCATGGATTACCTGCCTGCCAGGGACCTGTGAACTGAAAAAATAAAAACATGCCACCCATAACAAGCACCGTGGGGGGCTGGTCAGTTTGCTGCTGTTCAATCAGCCATGAGGGAGAGGGTGGCCAACCCCTGTTTTCTTCTCTGTATGCTTCAATATGATGAATAGCCAGCTCGGCATCTTCGGGGTGAACAAGAATGGTTGTCTTGTTTTGAAAATGATTAATTCCGACCGCAGAAAGTACCAGCGAATAGACGACAAGCTGTTCGGATGTGCCGTGAGCGACAGGAGAGATGTCGTTTTTTTCTTTACCTGACAGGACTAAACAGGATGTGGAATTTTCTTTCATACTATGTTATATCTTAAATTTAATATCTAAACATGACAAGTCAAGGATGGACGGATAATAAATCTGATTTTGTTAGTAATATGGATGAAAATAATGTCTATATGGATAGATATCCCGGTTCAGGCAGCTTCGCATCAACAAAAAATAGGTTTGGTGCCTGTCCGGTTATTAATGTGCAAGTGATAAACCTAATTGTTAGCTGGTCACATATAAAAACATTTTTCTTATATCAAGTAATTTGATATATTCTGAATTGAGCGATTTTATGACGCAGATATGTGCTGATATCTTGTGTGCCAAGGCTGATAAGAGATCGGAGTCTCGTTGCCCTCGCTTACCTGGTGCAGATTAAGCTAACAAATTGCTCAACTCAGGTTTGATTTTCTTTAAAACATAAAAATAAATGCCATGACAACCAAAACAATGTCCAAACAGGAAATTATGCTCTATGTTCTTCAGTCTGGTAACCTTCCCACACTCCCTGTGGTTGCTTCCAAGCTGATTACCATAATTAGTCTGGAGGAGACGAGTCTGATAGACATAGCTAACCTGATCAGCACAGACATGGCTTTATCAGCCAGGATTCTGAAAGTTGCCAATTCCGCTTTCTATTCTTTTCCGCAAGAAATCAGTTCCATAAACCAAGCGGTTTCAATTTTAGGCAGTAATGCTGTCTCCAGTCTGGCACTTTCCTTTTCATTTCTTTCCATGAGGGGAGATAACAAGAAAATCATTTTTAATTTTAAAGAGTTCTGGGAGAAAGCCCTTGCCAATGCAGTGGCAGCAAAGCTTATTCTCGAAGAAATTCCGGATATCAGCACTGAAGAAATTTTTACTTCCGCACTCCTGCAAAATATAGGTAAACTGATCCTGGTCTATACTCTGCCGGAACTCTATAACCAGGTTTTAGACCGCCTTCAGGAAGATGATGAAAAAACGGAGATTGAAATTGAAGAGGAGATACTCGGTGTCTCCCACTGTGATATTGGTTATGCAGTAACCAAACATTGGGGATTTCCTCAATCTCTGATTCTGCCCATCAAATATAATGAGACACCCCAGCAATACAGTGGTGACAATAAACAAATTGCCCTGACCATTAATGCTGTTTATCTGGCAAAAATTCTAACCCATATTTTTTACTCGAAACACCCTGAAAAATGGCATGTAGTCTTCCGAAATGAAGCAAAAAAACTATTGCAACTTAAAGCAGTCAACATTAACAATATCCTTAAAGATGTGCATAAACTGATCAATCAGGCTGCTGAGTGTTTTGACCTGCACATGCCTCTGGCAAAATCTATTGAGGAGATTCTGCAGGAGGCTAATATCAGGCTTTCCCTGCTCAATCTTTCCTATGAGGAGATCAACAGGGAACTGGTTATCTCTAAGGTGGCACTTGAAAAAACCACCAAAGAACTTGCAGCGAAAAATAAACTGCTTGAAAACATGGCCAATATTGATGGCTTGACGGAAATTCATAACCATAGATATTTTCAGAACTTTCTCGACAAAGAGATCAATCGTTCCGCCAGAAACGATAAAACAATTTCAATTCTTCTTCTTGATGTTGATCATTTCAAAAAATTTAACGATACCTACGGTCATCAAACCGGAGACTTTATTCTCAAAGAACTTTGCAGGGTCTGTAAGGAAAATATTCGTGAATATGATTTAATGGCCCGTTATGGCGGTGAAGAGTTTGTTTTTGTCCTGCCGGACACAGAACCTGACTATGCTATAATAATTGCTGAGAAAATCAGATCAGTGGTGGCAAATTATTCTTTTGACGATGGGGGCTCAGTTTATCAGGTGGCCGTCAGTATTGGTGTAGCCAGTGCCAAGCCGACAGGTCAAGGCTTTAAAAAACATGAGTTCATTGGTCTGGCTGACGAGGCTCTGTATCAGGCAAAACAAGAGGGACGCAACAGGGTGATAGCTTATCAACCAAATAAAAAGAAAAAATGGTTTAGTTTTTAGCCAGCTTCCTTCAGCTAAGGTTTCAAACTCCGAGGATTTTAAAATCAATTCATGGGCATACTATCACCTTGTTCCCGAACAAAATCAAGACGAGCCAGAACCATCCTGATTTCACCGTATGAATAATCATCTCCGAGGATTTGTTTTATTTCGGTAAGTGTTTTTTTACC
The DNA here is from genome assembly GCA_964423765.1 of uncultured Desulfobulbaceae bacterium. Taxonomy (GTDB): domain Bacteria; phylum Desulfobacterota; class Desulfobulbia; order Desulfobulbales; family Desulfobulbaceae; genus DRLX01. The sequence goes on along the minus strand of CAYRGM010000122.1, from coordinate 387 downwards.
ATATCCATCATCAAGAATTGTTTTTATAGCTTTTTGTTTTTCCTCAGAAACAAACTCGCCGATATCTATCTCCCCGGTTTTGACAAACAAGCCGAGATGTCCTTCAATGGTTGAAAGTACCAGACCTCGTTCTGCGGCAATATCTTTAATGCTCAATCCCTCTTTGAACATTGCAAAACTTCTTTGTTTTGTTTCGGAAATGCTATTGGTGGCAGTTTTTTCATTAACCTTAGCTATTTCGGTCACAACTTCAGTAATATTATTATTTTTTCGATATTGGCTGATAATTGTAACAAGCTCATCCCCATATTTTTCAACTGTTTTTTTGCCAACCCCTTTAACTCGTTTCAGATCAGATGTATTATTCGGCAAATGTTCTGCCAGCTC
>CAYRGM010000121.1:0-6204 GCA_964423765.1 uncultured Desulfobulbaceae bacterium | reverse complement strand
GGGCTGACAGTGGTCTTGGTATGCCGGATTACAAAGCGGCTGAAAGAACTTTTTCCCTTCTTTCTCAGGTCACCGGTAGAGCTGGCCGGGGAGAACTTGCCGGTCGGGTTATTATTCAGACCCACCAGCCGGATCATTATGCGATTTGTTATGCCAGGGACCACGATTATAGCGGTTTTTATGAACAGGAGATCTCGAGCCGGCAGGAACTCGCATATCCACCCTTTTCCCGCCTGGTAAATATTCGTTTCAGCGGCAGGCACGAGGCAGGAGTGCAAGAGGTGGCGACCAAGACCGGAGAGTTGCTGCGCCGGCAGGTAGACAGGGGAGGAGGGGGGCTTGAAATTCTTGGTCCTGCCCCGTCACCACTTGCCATGTTAAGAGATAGGTATCGTTATCAGATCTTGTTAAAATCATCTTCAACAACATTATTGCAACAGCTCTGCCGGCTTGTTATTGCCCAAAAGAAATATATTTGTCCGGCAACAGTACGACTTAATATTGATGTTGATCCAGAAAGTATGATGTGAGCTGGGGGAGAGGAAAGTATTCCACCTCTCCAGACTTCTGCTTCCGCATGGCAGCGGGGAAGTAGCCTGGCTGGCTTGGAATTAATGTTGTCTGAATCAGGAAATAAGGGTATATTGACTTTTTTTATTTTTTTATTCTTTTATTTATCAGGCAGGGAGAAAAAATGAAAGTATTGATTAGTGATAATCTTGCTCCAGTCGGAGAGAAAATTCTTCGTGAGGCCGGGATTGAGGTTGATGTAAATATCGGTTTGGCTCCGGAAGAACTCAAAGCAATTATTGCTGACTATGATGGTCTAATAATCCGCAGTGCAACCAGAGTCCGGGAGGATATTATTGAGGCTGCCATTAATCTCAAAGTTATAGGCCGGGCAGGTATTGGTCTTGATAATGTTGATATTCCGGCAGCGACTCAGCAGGGCATTATAGTTATGAATGCTCCGGATGGTAACGCAACCACGGCCGCCGAGCATGCCATAGCCATGATGATGTCATTGTCCAGAAATATTCCCCAGGCCACGGCTTCCATGAAGGCCGGTAAATGGGAAAAAAAGAATTTTATGGGCAGAGAGGTCACTGGCAAGATCTTTGGTATTATTGGCATTGGTCGGATTGGTGCCATTGTTTGCAGCCGGGCTCAAGGATTATGGATGAAAGTTATTGCCTATGACCCTTTTATGCCCTCGGAACTTGTTGAAAAACTTGGGGTCGAACTGGTTGAGCTTGATGAACTGGCTCGTCGGGCTGATTTTATTTCGGTACACACGCCGCTTACCAAAGGTACACACCATATCATCAATGCTGATTTTTTTAAAATCATGAAAGACGATGCCATGTTAATTGACTGTGCAAGGGGCGGGGTGGTTGATGAAAAAGCTCTTTATGTGGCCTTGAAAGAAGGTCGGATCGGCGGTGCTGCTCTTGATGTCTTTGAAAAAGAGCCAACTACCCTTGAAGAAACCGCTTTGCTTGGCTTAAATAATTTTATCTGTACCCCCCATCTCGGTGCTTCAACCAGTGAAGCCCAGGAAAATGTCGCTTCGTCCATTGCAGAACAGATGGCGGATTATCTTCTTAAGGGAGCAGTGCGTAATGCTGTTAATGTACCTTCGGTCAGTGATGATGTACTTGCCAGTATCGGACCCTATATAACTCTCGGGGAGATGTTGGGTTCTCTACATATGCAGATATCAAACGGTAGCGTGGAGGAAGTAAATCTTGAGTTTTCAGGAGAGCTTGCCAGCCAGGAAACAGGCTCGATTACCGTGGCCTTTCTTAAAGGATTATTTACTCCTATTCTTCAGGATGCGGTTAATTTTGTCAATGCTCCTCTGATTGCCAAAGAGCGAGGTATTAAGGTAATTGAGTCAAAAACAAACCGGGCCGCTGATTTTACTAACCTGCTTCGGGTGTCAGTTAAAACTGGAAAAGAAGAAAATATTCTGACCGGGACTGTATTTGGCAAAAAAGAACCGCGCCTGGTCAGGTTGAATTCATTTCGCCTTGAAGCATTACCAGCGGGTCCCATGTTGCTTGTATATAATAAAGATGTCCCAGGTGCCATTGGAGCATTGGCGACAACTATTGGTGCTTCCGGGGTCAATATTTCCCGAATGACCGTGGGGCGGGAGGAAAGCTCAGACAGAAATGTTATTCTTCTCAACACTGATAAATCTGTGGACAGTGAGCTGTTGAGCAAGGTGGCTGGGCTGGATAATATTGATGATGCCATGGTGCTGGACCTGCCTTCATATACGGGGAGACCCTGAGATGAATGAAACAAAAAATAAAGAAGAGATCAGATCAGGGAATACACAAAGGCTACATGTCATGCCGGAAGTTACCTTCTCTTCTCTGATTCTCTCATTTAATACTTCGGCACTTTTTCATATGGGCGAGATCGCTGATCCTGAATCCGGTGATAAGATTATTAATCTTGATATAGCGAGAAATGCCATTGATACTCTGGCACTCCTTCAGGAAAAAACCAAAGGTAACATGGACACTGATGAGGAAGAGTTATTATCCAGGGTGCTTTACGAGTTGAAAACCCGTTTTGTCAGGATTGGCTAGTGTCGTGTCAACGATGAAATGGCGTAATATTGTGCAGGATTTTTTTGCATCTGCATTTTTGTAGCTTGGGTCGCATAGTAGGACTATGTGACTCAAGCTACAAGAACGCAGATGCGAAAAAAAACAAACAAGATGCGTCAGAGCATCGTTGACAGGACACTAGGCAGGTGTCAGGGGTCAGGACTAAAACTGGCATGGTCGGTGAGCAAATTGAAAATCAGCAACCTTAAGCTGGCAGCCCCTGCCAAGATCAACCTGTTTCTTAAAATCCTTGGTCGTCGTGATGATGGCTACCATCTCTTGTCAACACTTATGCAGAAGGTTGCCTTGTATGATTATTTAGAGATGGAGCTGGTTAGCGGTCAAATTATTCTGGAATGTTCCGATAATACTCTGCCGGTTGATGATAGCAACATCGTTGTTCGGGCCGCCCGATTGTTTTTTTCGGAGTTCAGGGAGCGGTTGCCGTCAAGAGCGGGAATTCGCATATTGCTCCAAAAAAATATTCCTGTTGCTGCCGGGCTTGGTGGTGGCAGCAGTGACGCTGCAGCAGTTTTGACTGGTTTGGATCGGCTTTACCAAACTAGTTGTTCGGTAAGAGAGCTTGCCGAACTTGGGCTGTGCTTAGGGGCAGATGTTCCCTTTTTTGTTTACAGTCACTCTGCTGCCTGGGCTGTTGGCATTGGTGAAGTTCTTACCCCGGTTCCAGGATTGGCTCCAAGTCTTATACTTTTGGTTAATCCGGGATTTGCTGTATCTACTAAATGGGTCTATGAAAAATTCTCATTGACAAATGGGGAAGATGTTTATAACCTGATCTATTCCAGTTCGTTGGATGACATAAAAAAAATGGAATATTTCTGTCGGAAGCATCATTTTCGATCTGATGAGGTAAGTAATGATCTGGAAAGCGTTACTTTAAGAGCCTTCAAAGAACTTGCGGATATTAAAGAGTATCTTCTTGCCTCTGGCGCAGTCAGTACCTTGATGAGCGGTTCAGGACCTACCGTTTTTGGTATTTTTCTTGAAAAAGATCGTTTGCGGGCAGAACAATGCCTGTTAAAAATGAAAGAATTGTATGAGCAGGTTTTTCTTGTTTTCCCTCTTGACGGCAGGCAGGATATAGAAAAAAGCTAACCGTTTACCAGAAAAGGGTTGGGGCGTCGTCAAGCGGTAAGACACAAGGTTTTGATCCTTGCATGCGGGGGTTCGAATCCCTCCGCCCCAGCCATTTTTATTTTGTTTTGTGACAGACCCTGAGAGCTGCCCAATCTGCTCCAGCCATGCGGGTTATTTTTAAATATATAATGAGGCGTTCATATGCCGAACATTATGAAAATATTCACCGGTAATGCCAATCCGGCTATTGCCGGGGATATCTGTGATTATCTCAATATTTCTCTTGGAGAAGCTGAGGTTAGGAATTTTTCTGATGGGGAAATATTTGTAGAAATAGGTGAAAATGTTCGTGGAATGGATGTGTTTGTCATTCAACCGACCTGCACTCCGGTCAATGATCATCTGATGGAACTTTTGATCATGATTGATGCCTTGCGCCGGGCATCTGCCCGCAGAATTACTGCGGTAATGCCGTATTATGGTTATGCCCGTCAGGATAGAAAGGACAGACCTCGGGTGCCTATTACAGCCAAGGCCGTAGCAGAGATGCTGATGGCTGTGGGGACACGGCGGGTGTTGTGTATGGATCTGCATGCCGGTCAGATTCAGGGTTTTTTTAATATACCCGTTGATCATCTTTATGCGGCACCTGTTCTCCTTAAACATATTCGGGAAAACTTTGATAATGTGGTCATGGTCTCTCCGGATGCGGGCGGAGTTGAGAGAACCAGGGCTTTTGCAAAAAGATTGGATGTTGATCTTGCCATTATTGATAAAAGGCGGCGACGGGCTAATGAATGTGAAGCCATGAATGTAATCGGTGATGTTAAAGGGAAAACAGCTATTCTTCTTGATGACATGGTGGACACGGCAGGAACTCTTTGTGGTGCCGCCGTGAGATTGAAAGAAAATGGAGCAAACGAGGTTCATGCCTGCTGTTCTCATGCTGTACTTTCTGGTCCGGCCATAGACAGGTTGAATGCATCATGTATTAATTCATTGTTTGTAACTAATTCCATACCTCTTGGTGACAAGGAAAATAAATGTGATAAAATAGAAGTCTTGTCCGTTGGCGAATTACTTGCTGAAGCGATCAGCAGAATTCACGGCGAGGATTCTATAAGTCTTTTATTTGTCTGAAAGACATTGTAAATTGAGAATTGATAATTGGGGGCAGGGTACAGGGGCAGGGGAATTGGCCATGAAATAGGGTCTGTCCCCCCATTTTTTTTAAGAGGAGGCGTAAGATGATACAGGTAACAATGCCGGCAACTATTCGTTCGGTTTTTGGGAAAGGTCCCATGAGGCAGTTAAGGATGAATGGTAAAACTCCGGCGGTACTGTATGGTAATGGAGCAGAATCATTGGCTCTGGAATTTGATGCAGCGGTACTTTTTAAAAACCTTTTGTTTTTTCAGGGACGCAATGCTGTGGTAGAGCTTGAGTTAGAAGGGGACAGTAAGGATATCCGTCAGGTACTTGTTCAGGAAATCCAGAAAGATCCTGTTACAGATAAGCTGGTTCATGTAGATTTTTTAGAGATTGAACTTGATAAACCGAGAACTTTCTCTGTGTCTGTTCAGTTCGATGGTGTAGCCCGTGGTGTTGATATGGGTGGTGAACTTCAGGTATTTCGGGATAAAGTTCAGTTGCGGGGACGCCCATTGGATGTTCCTGACTCCATCACAGTTGATATTTCTGATTTAGATCGTGGTGAAGCCGGAATATTGCTCTCCGACCTGGAAATTCCCGATAATCTTGAAATGCTGGATGATGGTGCCATGACCTGTGTGACTGTTTATTAGGTATCATTTCTTCCATGTAGGTTATTTAAAGGTCGAGAGCTTTCTCTCGGCCTTTTTTATTTTGTTATAGGTCTATGCAGATGAATTGATACTTTCTCGTTCCCACGCTCCTGCGTGGGAATGCATATTAAGCCCAAGCAGGAATGGTTCCGTATACATTCCCACTCTGGAGCGTGGGAACGAGGGGGATATTCAAGTATCAATTCATCTGCATATATCTATAGTTCTGTCCTGTATCCATGGGCAGAGCTTAACTGCCATCGTTTAGATAAGAATGGTTGACCATTGGGTGAACAGAGATGCCGCAATCTGATTTTTTAATTGTTGGACTTGGTAATCCCGGTGCAGGATACCAGTTAACCCGTCATAATATAGGATTTATGGCAATTGAACATTTTGCTGCGGCAAATGGGTGGGTGATTGAAAAGGTTAAGTTTGATGGGATGTACTGCCGGCACAGGTTAGCCAGTCAACAGATAGTATTGCTTAAACCTGAAACTTATATGAATCGTTCCGGTTATTGTGTCGCTGCTTTCGTTAATTTTTTTAAAATACCTGTTGCCAATATATTGGTTATCCATGATGATCTTGATCTTGAGTCAGGACGGGTTAAAGTGGTGGCAAGAGGAGGAAGCGGGGGACATAAAGGTATTGCCTCCATTGCCGGGCAGTTGGGC
>CAYRGM010000120.1:0-6226 GCA_964423765.1 uncultured Desulfobulbaceae bacterium | reverse complement strand
TCTGGGAATAGAGTATTATTTATGGATAAGGAAAATTAAATCAAATTTATATGGAAGCTGTTTCCATTTAAAAATCCTTTTTCTGTTCATGGGGTATTATAAAAACTGAAGTTTCCTGGTTTTATTTTTATGACAAATTTTCCAAAATCTTATATCTTGTTAAAGTATTGAATATTAATCGTGGAGCAGGGTCAATGTATTCAGGTATCATGCAATGGTGTGTTGTTATTTGCATGGAAAACGCCGCAAAAAAAACAAATTAATTCCCGTTACGGTGGCGTGCCCTGGTAGCTTGAGAAGCTTTAAAAACAGGGAAATGTCAATTATAAAATTATAAAGATATAAAAAACGAAAATGTTTATTTTTTCAATGATGGCAGATGCCAGTCTTATGATAAAGATGGTGATGTTGATTCTGCTGATTTTTTCAATTGTTTCATGGGCTATTGTTTTTGCCAAATTTCGTATGTATAATCGGATCGCCACAGCATCCGATGACTTTCTCGAACTTTTCTGGTCCAGTAAGACATTAAATGATGGCTATGAAGCTGCAAGGGAGTATAATACAAGTCCGGAAGCCGCAGTATTTGTCACTGGTTTTAATGAGCTGAAAAAAATTAACAGTACCGGGGGGCAAAAGGATGAAGGGGAAACTCTTGAGATGCAGTTTGCCACAATGGAAAATCTTAAACGAGCTGTTCGTAAAGCTGAACTAATTGAAAGTGAGCGACTTGGGCGTTCTTTGTCTTTTCTTGCATCTACTGGAAGTGCCAGCCCGTTTATAGGTCTGTTTGGGACGGTTTGGGGAATAATGACCTCGTTTCACGAGATAGGTATCCGTGGTTCTGCATCGCTTGCTGTTGTGGCTCCTGGTATTTCAGAGGCTCTGGTGGTTACGGCCGCTGGCTTGGCTGTTGCTATTCCGGCGGTTCTTTTTTATAATTTCTTTGCCAATAAACAGGCTGATGTGGAAGCGGAAGTAGAAAATTTTTCAGCGGATTTTCTCAATCTTATCGAACGCAATAATATGTTGACTCGTAATTGATATTTTTATTTTTTACTATAAATTAGGTGCTTTAACAGTCAAATGAGACCTGTTTCCGGACGAGGAAGAAAAAAATTGATGACAGAGATCAATGTGACACCTTTTGTAGATGTCATGTTGGTACTGTTAATTGTTTTCATGATCGCATCTCCGATGATGATCCAGGGACTTGAGGTAGATCTGCCCAGGACAACAGCTCAAGCCTTACAGCAGACGGAAGAGCCGCTTGTTATTACCATTAATAACAACGGTGAAGTATCCATTGGCAAGATAAAAGTTAGTAAGGCTATGTTGTATCAGCAGCTTAGCCGCCTTTCCGCAGAGCAGAAACAGCAGCCTCTGTATCTTCGGGCCGACAAGGTGGTTCCCTATGGGGTTGTTGTTGCGGTCATGGCAGAGATCAAGAGGGCCGGCTTTAATAGACTGGGCATGATTACCATTCCCTTAGAAGATAAAAAGAACCTGTAATCACATAACCGATAGCAGGTGGGCTTAATCGCTAACAATGAACGATATAACTTGTTCTGAACAGGATTTTTATCAGCAGAGGCAACGATACGGTCAACTTTCTTTTGTTATTATTTTTCTTGTTTTTCTTGGCCATGTTCTTCTTTTTGCTGGAACTTTTATTTTGCCGTCTTTTTTTGAGAGTAAACCTGCCATTTATGAGATAATGACCATTGATTTGGTTTCCGTGTCGGAACCAGCCCCAGCCATTTCTCGTGAAAATCTACCCGAAACAGAGCCTGTTTTCGAGCCGGAGAATATTGCTCCGGTTGTCCCTGAACCACCGTCTGTTGAGGCTGTGGCTGTAGAGCCTGTCGCCGAAGCCGTTCAGGAACCGGTTGTTACAGCAAAACCTATATCACTTACTCCGTTAAAGAGAAAAGAACAAGTAGCGGTGGATACAAGGCTGGAAGAGGAAAAGATACTTGCGGATCAGAAGCAGATTGAAGAGAGAATGCGTAATCTTCGTGCTGAGGTTGATCTGAGAAAACGGCAGCAAGAGGAGCGGCAGCGGTTCGCAGAACAAAAGAAACGGGAAGAAGAGGCAAGAAAGCGAGAAGTTGTCAGGGCAAAAGCCCTTGAGCAGCAAGCAAGAGATGAGGCCGAAATAGCAAGGCAGAAACTTGCCAGGTTCCATCAAATAAGAGAGAGTGCCAGCGTGGGTGGCGGTGAGAGGGAGGGTCGGAGAGCTTCTAACAACCAGACGGTCAGTAATGCTCTGCTGAACCAATATACCGCAAATCTTCATGCAATGATTGAGCAGTACTGGCAGTTACCCAGAATGAGGCAGTGGCCGGACAATATTGAGACCATTGTTGAGTTTACTGTTCATAAGGACGGTTCTATTACTGGTTTGAGAATTTCCAGTAGTTCTGGGTATCCATTTTTTGATCGTTTTGCCAGAGAGACGGTGAAGAAAGCAGTTCCCCTGCCACCGATTCCTGTCGCATTACGCAAAATGTCCATTGATTATGGTCTTGTTTTTGACCAATCTGGGATACAGTGATTGTCAGGTGACAGGGGCGGCAAAGTAGACAAGAAAATTGTCCCCAAAACAGGGCATTTTTATAGGGTGTTTGCGAGGTCTGATATAATCAGATACTGCTAATTGCTACTGTGCATATACAAGGTAATAATTTATGAAATTTAATGAAAAAATAAAAAACAGGGCTGCATGTGTAACGCTTTGTCTGGGAAAGAAATTTTTTTCTATTTTGTTTTTTGCTTTATTCATGGTTATTAATATTGAACCGGTTCTGGCTGAGCGGATTTATCTCGATATTTCCGCCCCAGATCTTCGCAAACTCGTTATTGCCATTCCTGTTTTCAGGGATCAGGGAAGTGGTAATGCTGATACTGCTGCCGGCAGGGAGATGGCAAGTCTTTTAGGCAAGGCTCTTTATTTCCATGGTTTTGTCCGTGTGGTTGACCCACAAGTGTACGGCTCTGCAACAATGGCTGACTGGCAAAGATATGGTGTGGATTTTGTTGTCAGGGGTAATTTTGTCAAACGCGGCACAGAGTTGATAATTGAAGGAAGATTAGAAGATGTTGCTGATAGCCGGATGTTGTCAGGGAAAAGATATAAAGGGCTGGTTGGTCAGCAGGATGATATGGTACTTCGTCTTGCAGATGGACTGGTCAAAGATTTTACCGGTGCGTCTGGAATAAGTCGAACTTCAATAGCCTATGTTTCAGATAAAGCCGGAGCAAAAGATATTTTTATCAGTGATGTCCTTGGTCGTGGTTACAGACAGGTTACCAGACATAGATTTCTCTGTGTATCACCCCGTTTCACTCCAGATGGACATTTTTTAGCTTATACCACCTATCATCGAGGTAATCAGGATCTTTTTATAACTGATCTTCGTCAGGATAAGGTGACCCGTTCGCTGTCACGAAGAAAGGGTATGAATCTCGCTCCGGCATTTTCCCCGGATGGCAAAACCATGGTGGTTACTTTAAGCAAAGACGGTAATCCCGACCTGTATCTTATGGACAGAAAGGGGAAGGTAATTGAGAGGCTTACTTCAAGATCCGGAATTAATGTCTCTGCTGATTTCTCGCCGGATGGACAATCCCTGGTCTTTGTTTCTGATCGCAGCGGCCGACCCCAGCTCTATATCATGGACATGCAAACCAGAGATGTACACCGGTTGACCTTTGGTAGTGAGAGCAGTGAACCTTCATGGTCGCCTAAAGGAGACCTTATCGTTTATACCGGACGGTTTGATGGTCGTAATCATATTTTTACCATAAAACCAGGGGGAGGAAGGTCGACCCGGCTTACCTCAGGCTGGGGTGATTTTGAATCACCGGACTGGTCTCCTGACGGTAAACAGTTGGTTTTTGCCCGCAATAGAGACGGTCATTCTGAAATTTGGACAATCTTTGCTAATGGTAAAGGGATGCGGGTATTATTTTCACTGGAAGGTAACCAGATTTCTCCCCGCTGGTCCCCTCAGCCTCAGTAGGTTTCAGGTCACCGGATAATTTCTATGTCTTTATGGAGTAACAACGGGTATTTTTGGGTAGAATTTTGGTCACATATCTGCGTCCTAAAATCGCTCAATTCAGGTTATAGTTTTATGAGAAATATGGTGGTCGTTTCAGCACATTAAAGAGAGGAAATATCATGAAATTGATGAAAAATATTTTTTTGGCAGGTTGTGCGATCTTGTTACTCAGTCAATGTGCGACCCGGGATGATGTCAGGCAGCTGAATCACCAGATACGGGCTGTTAACCTGAAGGTGGACAATGTCAAGACCTCGACAGTAACTCAGATACAAAGACGACAGGCCGCTTCGGTCAGTCAACTTGATCAGGTCAGTGGTGAGGTTGTCCGTCTTGAGTCTTTGATCATAGAAAGCAATCATCGAGATAATCTTGAGCAACATCAACTCAGTGAGCAAATTATGCTCCTCCAGACTTCTCTTGAAGAGCATATAGGAGTGAATGAACAAAATATAACTGGTCTGCAACAACAGATCCAGCAGTTATCAGCAGGGGTGGATAATATCCACCGAGCCAGAATTCAGATGGCTGAGCAACAGGCTATTGAGGCGGCCAAGCGGGCGGAACAGGCCAGGCAACGAACAGTTATGGCTGTCGGGAGAGCTACCGGTTTTGTTAACTTGACTCCTGACGGGGAAAAAGTCAGGATTGGAACAGGTCGTGTGGCTGTTGTCGGTACCATTGAGCAAGTGGCACAATTATCACCGGTAGTTCCAGCACAACGGATACCTGTGGCAACTGATCCTATGCTCCGTGATGCTGCTGATCCGGTTGCTTTGTCTTCTCCTTTTGAGCAGGCAATGAATAAATTTAATAATCAACAGTACCAAGAAGCGTACCTGAAACTTGAGCATATTCTTGTTGATAATCCAAGAGGTAAGGTTGCTGCCCAGGTTCTTTTTTATATGGGAGAATCTCTTTTCAGACAGGGGGAGTATGATCTGGCAATTCTGGATTATCAAAAAGTTATTTCCAACCATCCACAGGATCCCCATACCCCTGCCGCCCTCTTGAAACAGGGGATGTCATTTGAAAAACTTAACGATTATGAAACTGCTAGGATTATTTATCGAAAATTGATTAAAGATCATCCGGGAACAGCGGAAGCTGATAAGGCACGAGCACGACAGGCTCAACTCTAAGTGGCTGTAAAAATGACTGAATTAGGAGCCTGCTGTAAATCCCAGCTGATCTTATTGAAATCGTTAAATAGCACAAGAAGCTCAAAAATGGGCGGAGATGGAGTGTAGCTGAATAGTTACGGATTGGGTTGATAGACTTTTTTTAGCTGGTAATGATTGCCCGGTTTCTTAACTGGGCAGACTGTTTTTATTGACATGGGAACAACAAAGAAAAAACGCCTGGATGTTCTTTTGGTTGAACAGGGGCTTGTTGAAACTCTATCAATGGCCGCTGTGCTTGTTGGTGCAGGAAGGGTGACAGTGAACGGGGTAACTAACTGTAAGGTTGGCAATCAATATGGTATTGATAGTGAGCTGCTTGTTCGTGACCGGCAGGAGTTTGTCAGTAGAGGCGGGCAGAAACTTGCTGCTGGGCTGATCGGGTTCGGAATTAAACCTGCAGGTCTGGTATGTGTTGATATTGGTTGCTCTACCGGTGGTTTCACGGATTGTCTTCTTCAGCAGGGGGCCGTGCGGGTATATGCTGTTGATGTTGGTTATGGACTGCTTGACTGGAAACTGCGCCAGGACTCACGGGTTGTGGTTATGGAGCGTTGCAATGCCAGGTACTTGAGTAAAAAGGAAATTCAGGAACCAATTGATTTATGTGTGATTGATGCATCTTTTATTTCTCTTTCGCTGCTACTGGAGCCGGTATCAAAGCTGTTTGCCGATGAAATTGTTATAATTGCCCTGGTCAAACCACAATTTGAATTGCCAAGGGAAAAAGTAGCAAAAGGCGGGGTGGTACATGAGGAGTATTTGCAACAGGAGGCTTTGCGTAGAGTTGAAAAGTTTTCTCTGGCTCTGGGTTTGCAGTGTCTCTTGACCGTTCGCTCACCGGTTAAAGGAGCCAAGGGTAATCAGGAATATTTACTGTATTTATCCGGCACTCACCGGTCTGTTAAAATTTAGCGCCCTTCGGGCAGGCTTTTAGTCTGTTAATAATTGATTATTATCAATTGATTATTGATTATT
>CAYRGM010000119.1:0-6268 GCA_964423765.1 uncultured Desulfobulbaceae bacterium | reverse complement strand
CGATTGTACCAACATTGACATGCGGCTTTGTCCGTTTAAATTTTTCCTTTGCCATAACCAAATCTCCTCAGACAAAAATTCGTAACCGTGCATCAGCACCTAACTTAAGTCTCGAAAGCTCGCTTACATCTTAGCCCATTCTAATCTACTTACCTAACAATATGCACAGGTTAAAATAAACAAATAGGCAAGCAAGGGACGAGACTCCGTGAAGCACTGGCTGAACGGTTACAGTAAGTCATCTTAATGAAACTCTAATACTCTTGGTGAACGCTGTAACTATTCAGCGAGATGAACAAACTCTCATAACCTTAGGCTGTAACTATTCAGATGTGCTTCACGGAGTCTCGCACGCTCGCTTACCTATTCGTTCATTTTGAGCTTTGCAGCGTACTAATGCTACTCAAGAAGCTCAGGTAAGCGAGGAACGAGACTCCGAAATGGGCGAAGATGGAGTGCAGCTGAATAGTTACTGAACGCTTACAAAAATCCAACGCCAGCCGGTACTGCAACAACCAACTGATTTTATGGAGCCCACGACCGGGCTTGAACCGGTGACTTCCTCCTTACCAAGGAGGTACTCTACCACTGAGTTACGTGGGCCCAAATACCTATTAGGCACACTTAGACCAGCTATCACTTTATATGAGAAACCTTAATGACGACCCAGCATCCACCTTTCACCGTGTACAGCCGGGCTAACCAAGCTGCTCCAACCACATATTACTTACCAAAAAATGGAGCGGGAAACGAGACTCGAACTCGCAACCCTCAGCTTGGAAGGCTGATGCTCTACCAATTGAGCTATTCCCGCCCAAGGAGCCTGCAATCAAAACAAACAATATGGTGGAGGGGGGAGGATTTGAACCTCCGAAGGCTTTGCCGACAGATTTACAGTCTGTTCCCTTTGACCACTCGGGAACCCCTCCATATCAGGGGACAGGTAACAGGAGACAGGAAACAGGCCTTCTGATTGAGATAGTATTTCATAAATCTATCCTTTGTCACCTGTCTCCTGTTACCTGTCTCCTGACTTGGAGCTGGCGATGGGACTTGAACCCGCAACCTGCTGATTACAAATCAGCTGCTCTACCAATTGAGCTACGCCAGCATAAACTGGGCTAATATAGACTTATAAAAATAAAAATCAAGAACTTTCTCTAATAAATATAAAAAAAACCGGAGACAAAGTCTCCGGTTTTCTGAAAGTTAAACCAAATTATTTACTATTATTCCTCTGTTAGTGGGTTTTTCACATAAGCACTTTTACAGTATCGTTCAAATGCCATGGCAAAGGTCCTGTAAACAAGATGGGCAAACTTTGTGTATGGCATATAAGCAAAAAGCATCATAACCGATATAAGATGCAGGTAATATGATATATAACCTATCAAAGGCATACCAAGAAGACGAAGATTCTGAGCAGCAAATCCGGTAATAGCCACTGCCATAATCATCCAGAGTAAAAACCAGTTATAAAATGTATTCGAGGCCTCACCAGCTTTTTCCATTTTCCGCCGATCTTTCCACATGACCCATGCCCCATAAATCATTGCCACTCCTGCAACATTGGCAAGGATCTTCACCGGATTCCACATTGCCATTGGTCCATGAAATTGAGGCCAGAAAATACCAAGAATATCTTGTCTAAACATAGCAAACAAGGTAACAAAAAACAAGGCTATAAAGGCCAGCATTAACGGTAAATGACCTTTAAGGCGGGCTGAGTTGGTTTTACATTTCTTAAAACGATTATGTTTAACAATCTCAACCACAGATGGCCAGAAAAATTCAGTTACAAACTGATACACTGAAGGACGATATAAGGGCTCAGTTATGCCGACATTCTTGCTCATTGCTTTCCACATCGCAGTGACCCCCCTGTACGAAGCATATATCGCCAAAGCAGAAACAGGCACAAACATCAATTGAATAGCCAAAACATTTTGAGCCAACCAGCGAAAATCCCAATGACCAAAAAAACGAGTATAACCGTACCTTGAAAATGCCTCGTGAGTAGGAATCTGCATCCCCCCGGAAATAATCCAGACCAATAAAATAATAGCAGCTGGAATAGCAATCAATATGGGCAGATTCTTTGCAGAAGATGTCAGTTTTGCCAAACATTTGGGCCAGCCATAAAACTGATAGGCATAGGCACGGATAGCACCAAGCACCTCAGCGGGTCTTGCCCCCCGCGGGCAATGGGTTGAACAATCACCACATTGATGACAAAGGAGGACATTGGTATCGCTTATCAGCTTCTCTTTGAGTCCCCATTGGGCATAAATCATTTCCCGACGGGGAAAAGGGTCACCATCGGAGGAAAGAGGACAGACCACGGAACATGTGGCACACTGAAAACATTTTTTCAGTGTCTCACCACCTGCTTTCTTCATGTCCCTGATAAAATCAAGATCGGGTTGCACATTAATAGACATTTTCTTCTCCAGTCTTGAAAATAGTTCAACTTGCCAAGACAAATAATGAACACAATTATGTAACTATTCAGCTGCAACCCAAGGTTATGGGAGTTTGTTCAGTTAGCTGGATAGTTACACAATTATAACTTTATTGCAACCCGGAAAAATCTTGACAGCAATAAATTTGAGATCAAAAAAAAATCAAAATCCTTTAAAAGGATTAGGTCCAAGCTCCAAAATTTCCTCAACAAACTCATCTATGATCGCCGGAATCTTATCATAGTCTGAAATTGCAATCTCACGCACACCACATCTCTCGGGTTCAAGCCCGAGAGAACCAAGGGTTTCACCAATATTCTCCATGCGTTTGGAAGCGATTTCGGAACCTTTGACAAAGTGACATTGATAATCATCACCATACTTGCAACCAAGAAGCAAAGCACCATCCATACCAGCACTCATGGCATCCTTTATCCAGACCATATGCACCGAGCCAAGACAACGAACCGGAATAAAACGCACCAGCCTGTTCATTTTGTTACGGTGCATACCTGACATATCAAGGGCTGGATAAGCATCATTTTCACAGACAAAGACAACCACTCTCAACTTGTCTTCATCGTCATCAGGTACTTCAATCGCCTTCACCATTGAGCCAATCATATTAATATTATAATCGGCAAAGCCAATGATCCGCTCCGGACATGCCCCCATACAGGTACCGCAACGACGACAACGGGTCGTATTGGGCAATGGCGTACCTTTCTCATCATCGTCCAGGGCCCCAAACGGACACTCTTCCGTACACCGTTTACACTGGGTACAACGGGAAAAGAAAAAATCAGGAAAGGTCATATCACCTGAACGGGGATGAACTGCCATTCCCCGATTGGTAGATTCAATACACTGGATGGCTTTCAAGGCGGCACCGGTGGCATCGTCAATGCTCTCCTCCATGGTTTCTGCCTTACGCACACCGCCACAGGTATAGATCCCGGTTCTTCTCGTTTCATACGGAAAACAGATAAAATTAGAATCAGCATAACCATCAAACAGCTCAAGATCAAGAAATCCCGGTCCCTGCCGATAGGCCAGATTAATAGTCGGCTCATGGACCGTGGTTGGAACCATTCCCGCCGAAAGAACAACCATATCCACCTGCAGAGCCAGGTCCTCACCAAGAAGAGTGTCGTTTGCATTGACCACAAGCACACCATCTATCTCTTCAACCCCGATAACAGCAGCTTTGGTCATAAAGATACCATCATTCTGCTGCATACCTTTATAAAACAGCTCAGCATTTCCGGGAGTACGCATGTGCTGATAGAGAATAAAGGCACAACCGTCGGGATTATCTTCTCGTACATAGCTGGCCTGCTTGAGGGCAACCATGGAGGTCACTGAACTTGTATAGGCAAAGTCATAATCATTATCCTTACCACCGGGACTTAAAACAAAGGCTACCCGAGCAGGGACCTTACCGTTCTTGGCAAGTTTCTCAAACTCAGCATTGGTAACCACATTCTCCACCTTACCGTAACCGAGATGTTCATGTTCAGACACATCCGCTGGAGTCCAGCCGGTAGCAAGAACAACAGAGCCGAACATCTCCCCGTCAGGATTAGCTTCGTCATAAGATATCATGCCGGCATTGGGGTCTTCCCGCTCCCCCTTGTCAATGAGTTCCTGCTGATCAACAGTAACTTTGGCAGGTGCATCCCACTCTGTTTTAGTTCCTGACCCTTTCAAGGTGACATTAAATGAACCCGGAGAACCGCCTATCCTCGCCACTTCAGTGGATAATTGAACAGTGATATTTTCATCAGAGATTACTTCATTAACCAATTGTGCAATATTAGGCTCTTCCAGATCAAGATATGGATAACTGGTCGGAAACATCTTTCTCCAGCCGAGTGCCTTGCCACCAAGTTTATCAGATTTTTCAACAATAGTTACCTGATATCCGGTCTTTGCAACTTCTAATGCCGCAGTCAGACCGGCAATACCACCACCCATGACCAGAATTTCCTTGTTCATGGTCTCAAGTTTATACGGCTCAGGAATATCTGATTTTTGAGCCTGAATTACTGCCATCCGGACATAATCCTCACCCATCTCTTGGAGGAATTCATCCACAGCTTCTGCTTTAGAAGATTCTTCAGCCTCGGCAACTTCAACAGACTCACCTGAATCATCACTTCCTTCTGCTTCTTCCTCCGGGCGACCAACTGTCCAGGCTACCTGCTCACGCAGGTTACCGCGAATGGTTTGCACTTCTTTACCAAAATCAAATTCCTTCTGCATAACCCGTGGTGAACAGCCACAGACAATAACCGTATTAACCCCGTTCTCAGCAATATCCTTCTCAATAAGGCTACGACCACCGCCATCACAAAAAGATGGACGAGCCTGCATTTCGACCCCTGACTCCGAGGCGACTGCCTGCAACCCATCAATATCCAGGACCTCGCCAATGCCACAACCAGTGCAGAGATATGCACCATATACCTTATCCATTAATCTCTCCTCGTGTCCGCCCAATCTGAATTGCTTTTAAAGCAGCAGCTGTAGACGACTGTCCACAGGTATACACATCAGCGGCGTTTTTGGCACAACCAGCAGCAATCATCCCTTTTTCAGGCTCGGAAACAATAAACCCATTACCATCTAATGATACGCCAAAAGACTCTACGGCCTTGTCAATAGCCGGCTCCATGCCAACAGCCAATACGCAGAGATCAACTTTCCGCCTGACCTTAACGCCAGTCAACGCATCCTCAGCAACAACAGTGACTCCACCGTCATCCTCAGCAATAATATCTGCGACCTTACCCTTGATAAATTCCGCATTCTCATCATCCATGAGTTTAGCACGAAATTTTTCATACCTACCCGGAGTACGGAGGTCGATATAAAAAACATGGATTTTTGCCTCTGGATACTGCTCACGGATATAGGTCATCTGCTTAAATGTCGCCATGCAGCAAACAGCAGAGCAGTATTCAAGATGGTTTTCATCACGGGAACCTGCACACTGAACAAAGGCAAACGATTCCGGCTCTTTATGGTCACCGGGACGGGTAATCTTACCCTTGGTTGGACCATTTGCGGCTGCCAGCCTCTCCATCATCATATTGGTAATAATGGCAGATGAAGATTCAGGTTTGAGGTTTTTCAGCTTTTTATAATCATACGGTTTCCAACCAGTTGCCCAGATAATTGCAGACACATGAACAGTAAAAACCTCCGGCTCCATATCAGTATCAATACAGCCAGGACATGATTTTTTCATATCCTCAAGGCAACCCAATGAACATGCATCCTTGTCAAAGACATACTTGCTGGGGAACGACATCTCATGGGGCAGATACAAAACCTTGCGTTTATCCATCCCGAAATTAAATTCGTTATCAACCTCATCGACACAGGTTTCAGCATGTTTACCGTAGTCAATACCACTGCCAGTTACATAACGGGGCAAGGTTTCCAGGGTCACTTCATAATTGCCGACCTCACCTGTAACCGATTTAACCGTGGTCAGAGTGTAGGGCCTGATTTTCCTATTATTCTGAATTCTTTTGAAATTAATTTCCAGTCCACATGTGGGGGGACAAAGTTTAGGGAAGTACTGATTATGCTGAGCTACGCGACCACCAAAATATGGATTTTTATCGATTAAAAAAACATCATTACCGACTTCTGCCGCCTCAAGTGCGGCGGTTAAACCGCTGATACCGCCGCCCACAACCAATACTGCACCATTTCCTGCAGTGGCACTCATACTTGACCTCCAACTGGGATTGATGAAAGAGAATTGTAAATATTCGGGTAGCACCCCACGGAGT
>CAYRGM010000118.1:0-6362 GCA_964423765.1 uncultured Desulfobulbaceae bacterium | reverse complement strand
GAGTAGCAAAAGTACGCTTCACCGGCCAGAATGAACGGATCTAAGGCACTACCCAAACATTTACAGTCCTTGCTTATGAGAGTTTTTTTGCCAACCCGAATATTTGCTATAAAAGTTCTTCAATCATTTGATCTAGTTTTGAAAATAGCTTTTCTGAAGCAACCTCCATCTCTTTAAAATTTTGTATAATTTTTTTAGAATTATTATCTTTAAAGACCGAATTATTTTCAATATATTCTAAATTATTATTAACACTCTTGTGTACTATATTGAGAGGTTCGTCCATCTTCTTAAAGGCGTTAGTATTTCCAAAGGTTTTTTCTCCATCACCCGCGTACCATATTCCAATTTTACAATCTTTATAGTCTTGAAATACTTCGGATTCTTGAGAATCCAATACCGAAGCATATGCTTCGGCCTTGTAAAGCACATGATCAACCTTTATTGATGTAACCATGAGTCCGTGATGTATTTTCTGTGATAATTTGGCTGATTGCTTTGCTAAAGAATTAACTTCTGAAAAAATATTTTCAAATTCATTTACTACGGCATGTGAATTGTGAGCAATTTCAGAAATTTTATCTGAGTTATTTCTCATCTCATGTGCATCTTGTTGTAGAGTTGATATATTCATCTCAATTTCACTGGTTGCTTTTTGTGTTCGTTCAGCTAATTTTCTTACTTCATCAGCGACAACTGCGAATCCTCTACCATGTTCACCAGCTCTTGCAGCTTCAATAGTAGCATTTAATGCTAACAGGTTTGTTTGGTCGGCTATATCTTTTATGAGATTAACCACATCAGATATTTCGCTTGATCTTTTCTCCAGTGTAATTATTCCTTTATGACTAGAAGATATAATATCTACAAGAGTATCAAGTTGTTGTGATATTTGAGCAACATTATATAGAGAGTTTGAGGATTTTTCAGCAGTTTTGTGGGATACTTCAGCAATCTCTTTAGAGTTATTTTGTGCAAATTCTATATCGTGTTGAATGTTGGAAAAGCCACCAGCAGTACCACCACTTATATTGTTAAGCTCTTGTGAAAGCTCACCTTTTATTTTTGAATTTTGTCCATCAGCGATAAAACCAATTACCTTTGCTAACTCTTGAGAAGTATTTTTAAATATACCATGTAATCCTGAGCTGTATGGTTTTCTATAAGTTTTTCCACTTGCAGAAACTTTGATAGAAGTTTTAATCTCTCTTATAAAGGCTTCGAGTTGATCGAGGGTGTCATTTAGAGCCCATGCAAAATCTGATTCTTCAGAGTTATCATCTGGTATATTAGTTACTCTGCCCTCCAGGTCACCTTGTGCAACACTTTTTAAAACACGCATCATACTCGCACTTAACTCAGAATTGCTTACTTTATTGTTTTTACCCTTGAAGAGAGATAATAAGTTCATCGTAACTGACTCCTTTATCTGTTAATACATCTACTAAGATTTTAAATGATGCATTTACCCCATCACTTTTTTCAACTTTTAACATTTTTGCATATAGTGGCTTAATGATTTTTAACGCATCAGGGTTTGGTTTTCTTCTAACAGAGTAATAAGCAATAATGTCTCCATGACTATCAAGAGATGCTGTTATGTTGGCAAATACCCAATAATCATTAGCATTTTTAGTTTTGTTAATGACATAAGCAAAAACTTCTTTTTTAGTTACAATCGTGTCCCATAAGTATTTAAACACCGCCTTTGGCATATCTTGATGTCTGACAATACTATGAGGTTCACCAAGAAGCTCCTTTTCCGTATATTCAGCCATCTCCATAAATACTGCATTACAGTATGTTATGTAGCCTTTAAGATCTGTTTTTGAAACGATAAAATCGTCCTTTTTCATCTCTTTCAGCATTGGCTTCCCCTTATTTATTTTTTTGCAAAGTTGTAACTATTCAGCGAACTGAACAAACTACCATAACCTTGGGCTGTAACTATTCAGATGTGCTTCATATTCGTCCATTTTGAGCTTCGCAGCGTACTAATGCTACTCAAGAAGCTCAAAATGGGCGGAGATGGGGTGCAGCTGAATAGTTACGCAAAGTTTAACATAAGTATTTTACCATAGCAATTCCCGAAGCCATCCTGCGGTTGCAAAGATACAAAATCAACCGAATTCGCGGCATATTTACGATCGGAAAGAACCAAATTATTGCGTGACAGACCCTTAATTCCCAAAGATTTCTTTTTTTGCTTCCGAAAATGAAAAGGGCTGGTGGATAAGAGGAAGCTCTTGGATGCCGGGAACACGCTCCTCAAGAGATTTTTTATCCTTCTTATAAAGTATACCGGTTGGAATTTTCTCTTCCCACTCCAGAGACTTTCTGAAAGCCTCAATGCGGTCATAAGGATCGTAGTCACTTGCCAGTTCATAGGTTCTTTCTTTGTACCATTGCAGAGTGTTCACCTTATTAAAGGTGATACAGTTCTGCAATATGTCCACCAGGGCGAATCCTTTATGATTGATAGCTTTTTTCATGATTTCCTTAAGAAACGGCAGACCCGAGGCACCGGCAAAACCTCGAGCCACAAAACTGCAATCAAGAGAGATAGCCATTGCAAGAGGGTTCAGTTGTGAGGAAAAGCTGCCGTAAGGCTGAGCTTTTGTCACGGTACCTTCTGTCGTAGTTGGTGAGGCCTGCCCCTTGGTCAAACCATAGATCTGGTTATTGTGGACAAAGAGTGTTACATTCACATTTCTTCTGATGGCATGCAGCAAATGATTACCACCTTCCCCGTAACAGTCACCATCTCCTGCAATTGCTATGACAAGCATCTCATGATTGGCCAGTTTGATACCAGTGGCCACCGGCAGGGTTCTACCGTGCAGCCCGTTAAAAGTATTACATTTCATATAATGAGGCATTTTTGCCCCCTGACCAATGCCAGATACTAATGTCAGCTGGTGGGGAGCAATATCCAGTTCAACCAGGGCTTTTTTTATGGTGTTCAAAATTGCAAAATTACCACATCCGGGACACCAGGATGGTGGTTGACCTTTATAATCATTGAAGGTAAGCATTGATTTCTCCCAAGAGGTAGTCGAGTCCGAAAGGACGACCATCAAATTTATTAATTCTGGCACCAAAATCAAACCCGGTTTCCATTCTCATCAGTTGGGCAAACTGGCCAGTAACATTATTCTCGATACAAATCGTTAGTTTTGCCTGATTGAGTATTTCAACATAGTCAAACTCACTTCTCATGGGAAAGGGATAGACCTCGCTGAAATGAAGCATCGCGATTGAGTGTTCGTTGCCAAGATGGTCAACCGCCTCTTTGATTACACCCAATGTGGAGCCAAAACCCGTCAGGACAATATCTGGCTTTGGATCTCCATGGAATGTGGGCGGAGCAATTTCTTGCCTGATGAGGGGGATTTTTTTATGATATCTTTTCTCCACCATCATGGTGCGAGTCTTGGCGTCTTCAATGATATGTCCGTCCTGGTCATGTTCATCGCTGTCAAATACCACCAGATGTTTTGATGCCCCAGGTATTGCCAGAGGTGAGATACCATTCTCGGAATAAGCATAACGGCGATAAGACTCAGTGTTTAACAACTCTGAGCCGCGGAGACGAAAATCCTCATATTGGAGCAAGTCAATATTAAAATCATTAAAAGTCCATTGAGAATCTGCTAAATACTGATCCGACTGGATAATCACAGGAATTTGGTACTTCTCAGCCAAATGAAAGGCCTTGTTGGTCAGAAATAATGCCTGCTCTGGAGTGCCAGGCGTAAAAACCACCCGGGGAAATTCTCCATGACTGCCAAAAATGACAAATAACAGATCGCTCTGCTCTGTCCTGGTCGGTAAGCCGGTTGCCGGTCCCGGACGCTGTACTTCAGCAATTACAATTGGTGTTTCTGTGATCCCGGCAAGGGAAATTCCTTCAGTCATTAAGGCAAATCCACCACCCGAGGTTCCGGTCATGGCACGAACCCCAGCGTATGAGGCTCCCAAGGCCATGTTTATGGCAGATATTTCATCTTCAGCCTGCTCGATGACTACACCATGTTTTTCTGCCTGTGAGATCAAGTAGAGCATGATCGAGGTGGCCGGTGTCATTGGATATGCCGAGTAGAATTTGCAGCCGCTCACCAATGCACCCATGCCGATGGCCTGGTTGCCATTTATCAAGGTTAGATCTTTGTTCTGTTCAATCAACTTTAGGGGTTTTAAACGCTGTTGGGAGTCAATATTTTGTTGCACAAAATCAAGTCCCGCCTGGGCTGCATCGGTTTGCGATGTAATTACTTCTTCCGTTGCGACAGAAATAAAGTTATGGATAATGTTTCTAAAATCAAGAATATTTTCAAATCCTGCAGAGCCTAAAATTGCACCAGTAGCCACTGAGCTTGTCATCACCTTATTGAGACCCAGGTCTGTTATGATATCAACAAAAGGTATTTGAATAAATCCAGGTTGGGAATAATGTTGTTTAATGGTTTTCGGGTCGTATAGGATAAATCCACCTTCATTGAGGTCCTGAGCATGGATCTCAATGGTTTGCTGGTTTAAGGCAAGCAAGATGTCAATCTTGTTTCGTGATGAGGCAACCGGATGGTTGGCAATCCGAAGTTGATAGAAATTATGCCCACCCTTAATGCGGGACATGTAATCCTGGTGCGTGAAGGTATAAAAACCTGCATCACTGAAACACTTGGCCAGAAGACTGCCAATGAACTGCATCCCTTGACCGGCAGCACCACCTACTCGGATTGTATATTCACTTGCCATATATCCATCCTCCCCTATAAGTTGTCCTATCTACCTTTTTATGAGCTATAAACTATCATAGATGGCACAATATCACCGAATAACTATTTTTTGAACCATTCGAGTACGATTCATCTTACACTACAACATGTAAGCTTCAAATGATATTTTGCAATAAAAAGTCGAGTCATCTCTTGTTTGATTTTTTCTGGTTATTTACCCCGGCAGGTGGTATAAAATGCTCTATGTTTTTATCCTGTTAATGACCGTGGAGTAGAGCAATTTTTTGTTTGAATTCTCCCTTCTTTTTTAGGGATTTTCCTGGATGAAGGTCTACATTGTCAATTAGCGTCCAGCTCCTGTTATTCCCATGCAGACGGGAAACTCCTGTCCACCTCATACCTTTTAAAGTGGAGATGACAACTATCTTGACACAAGAGGCAGAAGCATTCAAGAAATAAATCTATTGAAACAAAAAAAATTGACTATTTATTTTTAACCACATATAACAACAGCTGAAGTTTCCCGCTTTTATTTTTATGGCAAATCTTCCAAAACATTGTATCTTGCTGAAATATTGGATATTTATCCTGAGGGACAGGATTCGTGCGTTAAGGAATAATAAAATGGGGTTTTGTTAGTTGCATGGCAAACACCGCAAAAAATTGGGGTCAAGTCTCATCTTGACAGACGGAGCTACACTCTGTTGCCATGAGTTGACCATTACGCCTTGGATATATACCCTGTGGCACCTGGTATCATTTGATGAATCGGGGTCACACAATGGGTGATTATATCTTTGCTGACAACAAGGAAGGGGTAAGTCTACCTTTGATATAAGAATATCCCGGAGCTTGCTATTATGCCATGAATTGTGATAAAATTAAAAAAATGGAGGAAATGTTTTTTGTCTTATAATGCCGGAAAGTATCCGTGTTTTATGATTTTCCTGTTAAAAATCAACGGCATACTTGACCTTCTTTATCAAGGGAAAAGAATGTATCAAAATGAGACCTGACCCCACTTTTAATGACGAATTAAATGATGAACTTCGAGAGGAATATGATTTTTCTCAGATGAAAAACGGAGTTCGTGGAAAATACGCCAAACAATATCATGAAGGCGTAAAGCTTATTCAGCTTGAACCAGATGTAGCAAAAATGTTTCCTACTGGAAAATCAGTCAATGAAGCATTAAGAGCTTTATCTAAAATTATCCAACAACACGAAAAAACAGCCTAACGAATAAGGTTAGATTGTGAGAGCGTAGCGAACCACAATCTGAACCGTTCGCCGTTCCACTGCTGTTGAACAAGCCCCGTCTATATATAGAAAAACATGGGGGTCAAGTCTCATCTTGACATATAGCTTTGACGGAGCTACACTCTGTTACCATGAGTTGACCATTACGCTTTGAATACCCCTGTGCCTGGTATCATCTGATGAATCGGGGTCGCGCAATGGGTGATTATATCTTTGCTGACAACAAGGAAGGGGTCAAGTCTATCTTTGATATAAGAATATCCCTGAGCTTACTATTATGCCATGAATTGTGATAAAATTAAAAAAATGGAGGAAATATTTTTTGTCTTATAATGCCGGAAAGTATCCGTGTTTTCTGATTTT
>CAYRGM010000117.1:0-6393 GCA_964423765.1 uncultured Desulfobulbaceae bacterium | reverse complement strand
CATTGTTGGTAAAAACTCCGGCAGTTGTTGTTTCGGCTCTCATAATAATAGACGGGCTGCGGGCTCCCGCAGCCAATGGTGCACCTGAGGTGTACACCCGCTCGCAAGTGATAGTTGCTGGTCCAACAACCGGAGCTGGTGGTAAACAAGTCCAGCCATTTAAAGTATAGTTAGTGACCCTCAGGTTATCGGGTATCTCGTCGGTAACCCTAACTATGCCAAAAAAATTGCTGTTTCCTCTATTGCTGACATTGACATTAAAATTAAATGGCACTCCGACAACAACCAGAGCCGGATGCGGGCCGGTTTTGTTTATGTCCAGATCAACAGTCGGGTCAAGCAGGTTGACGCCACCGTCAGTGGCAGTATTATTGGCTATATTGGGATCGTGGCTACTGGTCATAATTGTCGTATTGTTGACAACATTCGTATCGGACGATGCCACCGTAACCGGAATAATAATATTTCCAAGTGCCTGATTATAAACACCGGATACCCCCCCAGAAGCCATGGTACAGTTCACCTCCAGACCACTCAAAGAGCAGCTCCAGCCATTCTGTGAGGATTGAAAAGCATCTATATTGATGGTGTAATTGACTGGAATTATGTCGGTTACTCTCAGATCCTGGGGACTGTCGCCGGAATAACTGGGGCTGAGGATAAAATTAAAAGTATCTCCGACCAGCAATGAACCGCCAACACTTCGCGATTTTGTGATTTTCACATCACTGCCTGCACTCACGGTTGTATGGACAATACCGGTATTATTTTCGGTATCCGGATCTTGCGGCGTTCCAACAGGGGAGTCTGGTCGAACGGCAACCGATGCGGTATTGGTCAAAGTGGAACCACCAGCACTGATGACCACCCCTGTAATCGGGCCAATATCAACTGAATGGCCAGAGGCAATCGAACCGGGAATGTAACAAATTATAGTTCCAGCATTATTGCTACAACCAGTAGGCAGACTGGTGAGATGAAATCCGGTTGGAATGGGGTCTTCAATCCGCAACCAGGAAGCTGGATCTGGCCCTCTGTTGGTGATGACCAGAGTATAAGTCAGCACTGATCCGGAAGGGACATTGCCAGCAGATGCTGTTTTTTCCAGGGAGACATTGGCTCCAGGAACAACAGTGGTAACTTCGTCATCGGTATTGTTACCCATATTACTATCATGACCGGCATCTCTGGTTGTTACTGTAGCCCCGACAGTCATAGTCTCAAACGCTTGTAACCTGACCTTAACCACTTTCTCTTGGCTGTTCGGTAAGCCCCGCAAAGAACCAAATTCACAGGTCAGTACATTGTTCGTCGGACCACTACAGCTCACGCCATGGATACTGCTGTAATTTATGTAGATTGCTGATGGTGGAATTGTCACTGTCAGAGTCGAAGTTGGTGAATCGGTATTACCGGTGTTAGTAATGCGGATGGTATAGGTAACAATCCCTCCAGCTGGAACCGGATCTAGATCGTCACTATGATTTGTGAGCAGGTCGACAGCAGCATAAACCGGTAATGTCAGAGTTGAGAGGAAAAATAAGAGTAAAAAACTAACTCGTTTAAGACCGCGTAGCAGGATAAAAATATCTTTCATGAAAAACGCATCCCTTTTGAATAACTGCTGAATATACAGAGAAAAAGATATAAAACAAAGCTCTTAAGCACGAAATATAACCATTATCATCAGATGTTAAACCAGGGGAAAATTCTTGAAAAATAAGGTTATTTCCAGTACCTACTGCCGTATAACATCTAAAGTTTCGAAAAAAAGTCAATATGAGTGTATGTTCATTGTATTCACATAAAATTATCACCTTAATTGAGCTATTTTATGACGCAGATATGTGCTGATATCTTTTATGCCAAGACTTCTAAGAAAACCGCAGGCATACCCGTTGGTCTGTTGAGGATTTCCCTAAAAGCCTTGGCGTGCAAAATATCGATGCAGGTCAAGTTAAAAAATCGCTCAACTCAGGTATCAGTTACAGTACAAACGCCCATAACCTTGTACTGTAACTGTTCAGATGTGCTTCACGGAGTCTCGTTCCTCTCGCTTACCTATTCGTTCATTTTTAGTTTCGCAGCGTACTAATGCTACTCAAGAAGCTCAAAGTGGGTGAAGATGGAGTGCAGCTTAATAGTTACTTATCTTTTTGCAAGCTTCAGATATCATTTTGAACCTGTTCCATGAAGTTTTTCCAAGGTCTGGCAGCAGTTCTGCCGCCAGTTTCTTTATTGCCCAGCCTTTTATCCCTGTCATGACCAAACCAGATACCGGTGGTTAGTTTTTCGGTATAACCGATGAACCAGGCATCAAAGTTGTTGTTTGATGTTCCGGTTTTACCGGCTGCCCCGGGGATACCCCGGGCCTTTTTTCCAGTTCCCTGCTCAATGACTTGGCGGAGAATTTCGGTTGTTTGCCTGGCAGTCTCGTTTGAAATGACTCGCGTGGCAGCACGGTTTCGCCATGGAGTTATCCTGCCTGTCTGATCCTGTACTCTGGTAATTGCCCGGGGCTGTCGGAAAAGTCCCCCGGCGGGAAAAATAGTGTATGCCGCGGTCATTTCAAGCAGGGTTGCCGGTGATGAGCCAAGGGCAAGGGTCAGTTCCGGCAGCATTTCGCTGAAGATTCCTGATCTTTCTGCCAACTTGATAACCGGCTTTACTCCAATTTTTTGGAGTAGTTTGATGGTAACAATATTTCTTGAATGAATAAGAGCAGTTTTAAGACTGGTTGGACCGTAGTTGCGATTGGAATAGTTTTTAGGCCGCCAGACTGAGCCATCCCGGTTGCGGAAGGAAAATGGAGCATCATTAATCTTCATATCAGGGTACATTCCTTTTTCAAATGCCGTAGCAAAGACAAAGGGCTTGAAGACGGAGCCTGGCTGCCGGTTAGCCCTAACTGCCCGGTTGAATGGGCTCTGCCGGTAATTATTGCCGCCAACCATGGCTCTGATATGGCCGTTGGAGCTGTCAATGGCGACCAGAGCTCCCTGGGGACGACCCAGCTTTTTTTGTCTTTTACTGATGGCCAGGGTGCTGTTACTGATGGTTTCTTGAGCAATGGCCTGAATGCGGCTGTCAAGAGTGGTCCAGACAGTCAATCCTTCTCGATATATCTCTTCGTTCCCATAGCGTTGCTTGAGAAGCATACGGATATAGCTTGTGAAGTAGCCGACAGCATTTTTGTATTTGCCGGCCGGGTTGATACGCAATTCATATTCCCAGGCTTTGCGGGCCGCTTCAGGGGTGATTATTTTATCTTCTGCCATCCGGTTGAGGACATAGCGTTGCCTTGCCTTTGCTGCTTGAAAATTTCTGATAGGTGACAAACGACTGGGGGACTGGGGAAGACCGGCAAGCATGGCGATTTCGGCCAGGTTTAAATCTTTTGCCGATTTTGAAAAATAAATTCTGGCAGCAGCCTCCACTCCGTATGCCCCTGCTCCAAGAAATATTTCATTGAGATATATGTTGAGTATTTCCTCCTTGCTGAGCATCTGTTCCAGCCGGTAACTGAGAATGGCTTCAGAGATTTTTCTTGTCCAGGTTTTTTCCCGGCCCAGAAACAAGGCCCTGGCTACCTGTTGGGTGATTGTTGAGCCACCCTGGCCACGCCTGCCGGATTTAAGGTTATTGATAGCAGCCCTGGCAATTGACCAGAGATCAAGACCGGGATGCTCAAAATAACGGGCATCTTCAGCGGCAATAAAGGCTTTGGCAAGCAGAGGTGCCATCTGCTCCTGGGAGATAAGAATCCGGAATTCTTTTTTGAAAATAGTGTCAATGAGAACTCCGTTGCGATCAAGAACTATGGTGGCAACAAGGGGACGATAATCAGCAGCAGTGCGGATATCGGGAAGATTCAGGGAGATGAACCAGGCTAAAAAAAAACCAATAGACAAGGTCGTCAAGCCGCAGATGGTCAAAAGAAAGATGATAATCCGGCTATGATCAAGGGGATTTTTCCCCTTTGCACTTCGCTTGCGGGGACTTGTTTTTTTTACGGCTTTTGTGGACAAGATTAATGGAAACCAGTAAAAGTTATAACCTTGATCTATGAGGGGTGTTATATTAATTTTTTCCTCAAAAAAAAATCAAGGTAAGTGAGTTTGTGCAGCTGCTGAATATTTACAAAATCAGAATAAACCGTAAATCATAAATCGTAAACTTAAAAGATCATGTCTGTAATTCGTATTCTCTCAGACCATCTTGCCAATCAGATTGCTGCCGGCGAAGTTGTTGAACGACCGGCTTCGGTGATCAAGGAACTTGTTGAAAACAGCCTTGATGCCGGTGCAACCAGAATACTGGTTCAGGTTGAGGGGGGTGGAACCCGGTTGTTGCGGGTTGTTGATAATGGTATGGGGATGAATGGCGATGATGTCCTTCTTTGTCTTGAAAGGCATGCTACTTCCAAGCTGGCCAAAGAGGAACAGTTAACTGCCATTGCCACCCTTGGTTTTCGGGGTGAGGCCCTGGCCAGTATTGGTTCTGTAGCTCGGTTGACCATTATTTCCCGTCTGCACGGGCAACCCACAGGAACCAGGGCTGAGATTCGTTACGGAATCCTCCATGGCGTTCATGAGGATGGTTGCAGCCCGGGAACTATTGTTGAAGTTCGTAATCTTTTTGCCAAGACTCCGGCTCGTAAAAAGTTTCTTAAATCGGGCCGTACTGAACTCTTTCACATTGAAGAGGTGATTAAAAATCAAGCACTTGCTTATGGTGAGGTGACCTTTACTTTGGAGATTGACGGTCGGCTTGCCCTGGAATACCCTGCGGTCATCGAGCTTGAGGAACGGGTAAGGGCGGTGTTTCGCTATCAGGGTCAATTCCTGGATTTAACAGGTGACAGCGGCGGAAAGGATGATGACCCGGGCCTGGATGAAATCGGGGTGAGCGGTTTTCTGCTGCTGCCGGAATCGGTTGCTTCATCAAGGGCAAAATTAAGACTTCTGGTTAACGGCAGGGCGGTGCAGGACAGGATGCTCAGGCATGCGGTGCTTGAGGGATTGCACGGTTTTTTAATGAAGGGCTATAGCCCTGCCGGGGTGGTTATTCTTAACCTGTCCCCGGCAGAAGTTGATGTCAATGTGCATCCGGCCAAACGGGAGGTTAAATTTCGCCGGAGTCAGGAAATACACCGTTTTATGGTGCTAATGGTCAGGGCGGCTGTTCGTGTCCATCAGGAAAGAATCCGGGCGGAAATATTTTCTGTTCAGCAAGACCGGGACCGACCGGGAACAAACAGATATGCGGGGGAGGACGGAGAGATAAAGATACCCGGGGATGGGGAACATGACCGGTTTGATTCTCGCTCCTATTCTGATGCTATCTTATTGGCTCCGGGGGAACCCACCGCGAAGATCCCTAACAATGCTTCTTTAATCAGCAGGGAGCCGGAACCTGTAAAAAATGTTTTGGCTAAACAAGGTTATGCTCCAGAACCTGTTCTGGAGACTATTTATCCTGAATTAACGGAGAACCCCGAGAAATTAACTCTGATCGGTCAGATCTTTGATCTTTATCTGCTTTGCACAAGAGCAGGCAGGCTGATCGTGATTGACCAGCACGCTGCCCATGAGCGAATTCTTTATACAAAACTGGTTGACGCTTATATTGATGGTAATGTTCTTAGTCAGACTCTGCTTTTCCCGGTAACCGTTGACTTACCTCCTGACCAAGCTGAATCTGCCCAACAAGGCCTTGAGGAGCTCGCCTCACTTGGGGTGCAGGCCGAGCCGTTTGGCGAGGATACCTGGATAATCAAGGCGGTGCCGGCTCTGCTTGCCAAAGCGGCTCCGGAGGATATCTTTTTTCAGAGCATTGAAGCTCTGCAAACTGTGAACAGAAAAGAAGGAGCCCTGCCAACAGCTATTAATGAGTTATTTGCCCGGACAGCCTGCCGAGCGGCAATCAAAGGCGGAGATCATCTAACTCCGCTAGAAATCTTGGCTCTGCTTGAACAGATGGAAAAGAGTGAGATATTTTCTCATTGCCCCCATGGCAGACCAGTGTTCAAGATCTTCAGCAAAGCTGAGATTGAGAAGTGGTTTCATCGGAGTTGACAACTATATTATTGTTGTGTTAGGCAACTGAAGTTTCCCGGTTTTAAACGCTTCTCAAATTGCCGTGGCACGCCACCGTAACGGGAATGAATTTATTTTTTGCGGTGTTTGCCATGCAAATAACAAAACCTCATCTTATTATTCCTTAACACACTAAGGCTGGCAAAAGACCGCAACCCAATTATTCCGTAAGCTGCCCAGCTTACGGGAAATGGATTTCTCGGAGTCTACGCTTACCTGTTTTTCATGACAGACTTTCAGGAGCTGAAGTTTCCCGAAAAAGCTTCATGCCGCCATCCTCAACAATGTGGTTACA
>CAYRGM010000116.1:0-6447 GCA_964423765.1 uncultured Desulfobulbaceae bacterium | reverse complement strand
TCTACGGTGGCGGTGATATTAACACATACTTTGGTTTTGCGACTGGTTTATTTTTAACCTAAGTTGAACGATTTTCTAACTCGATCTGCACTCATCCCTTGCACACTAAGGCTTCTGAGAAAATCCTCAACAGACCAACGGGTATGCCTGCGGTTTTCTTAGAAGCCTTAGTGTGCAGCAGTGCAACGGCGAGAGCTAAGCACATATCTTCGTCATAAAATCGCTCAATTCAGGTTTAAGCATTATCATTTGCTATCCAACTTCTCCAGATATTCATCCCATTCTACAGGAAGATAATCTTTTTTTTTGTTATTGCAATCTTTGCAGCATGGAACAAGGTTATCTTTGCGGGAACTGCCACCTCTTGCCAGAGGAATGACATGATCCATGGTCAGGTCTTTAAAACCAACTTTTTCTCCGCAGTAATAGCAGGTACCGGAGCTGGTCTTCTGCTGCCACCAGCGGGTTTTACGCAGACTGCGTGCTTTACTTCGTTCGGCTTTGGTAAACTGTTCATCCGGAGAGCTGAAGAATAGTAAATTATCACTTATTGTTCTCTTATTCATCAACAAGTTCTCCCAGCATAAGTTGCCTGGCTCTGCCTACAAGATAGAGGGAACCGGCTATGCAGATGAGATCATCTGCTGAAGCAAGGCTTACAGCAAGTGTAATTGCCTCTTTAACTGTTTTTCGTATCTCAACTATTTTATGCCTGTTTTCAGGGAGAAGTTTCTTAAGAAGTTCAGGGTCGGCTGAACGCTCAGATTCAGCTCTGGTGAAAATAATTTGTTCTGCAAGAGGGGCTATGGTATCCATGGTGGTCCTGATATCTTTATCAGCCATAGCTCCCCAGATCAGAATAAGACGGTCGTATGAAAACTCATCTTTTAGAGCCAGCCGTAATGCTTCTACTCCGGCAGGGTTATGGGCTCCGTCCAAGAGAAAGAGCCTTTTTTCAGTTATGGTTATTGTTTTGTTTGCCGGCTTATTGATTCCGCTCTCTATGGTTTCTAACCTGCCGGGCCAGCTAACCTGGTCAAGACCTGCCTGTAATTTTGCATTGGTTATTCCAAAACCATGGGGTTTGATAAGTTCTATGGCAGCTAAAGCAATGGCATGATTATGTACCTGATATCTGCCTTTCATCTTTAAGGGCAGGTTGCTGTGATTTTTGTTTATTCCTTCGTAGTCCCAGTGTCCGGCAGTTGTCTGTTTGCCGGAAAAATCACGACCTGAGAGGTATAGCGGAACATTTTTCTGTTCACTTGTTTTTTGGATGACATCTATAGTGACATCCGTATCCGCACCGGAAACCACCGGGATATCCGGTTTGATGATTCCCGCCTCTTCTCTCGCTATTTTTGTCAGGGTATCACCAAGATATTCTTCATGATCCATTGAGACATTGGTGATAATCGAGACCATGGGAGAAATAATATTGGTGGCATCAAGGCGGCCGCCCATGCCGACTTCCATCAGAACCAGATCAGCCTCTTGCTGTTTAAACCAGAGGAGAGCTAGGGCTGTGGTAAATTCAAAATAAGTTATCTGATCTCTACCAAGCACGGCTACTATTGTACTGGCTAACTTGGCAAAATCATCTTCAGAAATATATGAGATGCCGATTCTAAACCGTTCTCGGACAGAGGTAAGGTGCGGCGAGCTGTAAAAGCCAACCTTAAAACCTGCCTGGGTAAGAATTGAGCAGAGAATTGCTCCCACCGACCCTTTACCATTGGTTCCGCCAATGTGAATAAACTTCATGCCCCGCTGGGGATTGCCAAGCCGCAACATCAGCATATCCATGGCATCGAGACCAAGTTTGATTTTGAAAAACTGGAGTTTATCAAGAAAGTCCCAGGCTTGTTGATAGTTCATTTTTTGTTTTTGTATTTTAACTTCTACCTAAATTGAGCGATTTTATGACGCAGATATGTGATGATATCTTGCGTGCCAAGGCTTCCCGAAAACCGCAGGCATACCCGTTGGTCTGTTGAGGATTTTCGGGAATCCTTGGCGTGCAAGAGATCAGTGCAGATCAAGTTAAAAAATCGCTCAACTTAGGTTCTATAAAAGACAATCTGTCTCTTGTCCCCCTGATAATCAAGCCTCTTTTATGGTCGAGAATTATCAATTATCAATTATCAATTATCTGTCCCCTGTCCCCAGACATTCCAGTCTGGTATAATCAAGATGAAGAATTTTGACACCATGGCGATCAAAAAATATCTCAACCCGTCTCGGTCCGGGAATGCTTTTTATTGTACCAGGACCAAACAGCGGGTGGATGACTGCCATTCCCGCTTTGAATTCTATTCGGGCCGAGATGGTTTTTTTCTTTTCTCGTCTGGATACAGGTTCAGACAGAGCCAAGCCTGAAGAGTTTGCAACTGAGTTGTCATGCGGGCGACCTGGCTCTTGCCGGTAATAAAGACCGGGATTGATTTCCCTTAAAAATGGAGACATTACCGCTCGGCGTATTTGACGCTCCGGAGTCATTAACTGGCGGGGATAGGTCAGAAACAATTGTTTTTTAGCTCTGGTGGCAGCCACATAAAGAAGCCGCCGTTCTTCTTCCCATTGCTCACTGCCAAGTAGGGTATTCTGGTGTGGAAACCTGCCCTCGGCAAGGCTGATCACAAAAACAACATCCCATTCCAGCCCTTTACCTGAATGAATGGTGGAAAGGATAATATTGTTTTCTGGTATGGTGTCCTGGTCGGCTGCCGTTAATTCCGGCGGGTTAAGGGTGGTATCGTCGATGAAAGATTGGAGGTCGCTATAACCGCCAATCAGGGAGCGGATATGGTCTAACTCTTTGTTTCGTTTTGGATAATCATCATAATGTATCCTTTCAAGTATCGGCTGGTAATATTCCATGATTAGATCAAACTGAGCCGCTGGAGTCAGAGCATCTGTTTGTAGCTTGATGAACAGCTCAAGCAATTTTGTAAATCCTTGCCGCCAGGTTGGTGATGGTTGATAATCATTTAAGGCATTAACCGGGTTGTCTGATTCACTGATGGCAGCAATTATTTTCTGGGCAGTCTTGGGACCAACCTTATCAAGATGAAGGAGTATTCGGTTCCAGGATATATTATCCCAGGGATTGACCATGATCCGGAGAAAGGAAAGGGCATCTTTGGTATGGGCAGACTCGGTCAGTTTAAGTCCGCCTCGTTTTTCAAAATCAAGACCATGGCTTCCTAACTCCATTTCAAGCTTGTATGAATGGAATCCGGAGCGAAACAAAACCGCGATTTCCTGTTTTGGAGTTCCTGTGGCAAGTAGTTTTTTTATAGTTTCAACTACGAAGCGGGCTTCGGCAGCTTCTGAAATGCCGCTGAACAGCTCAGGGGTAATGCCGCCTTCTATTTTTGTGAACAAGGATTTGGTAAATTTTTCTTGGGCCTGGCTGATAATATTGTTGGTCAGATTGAGAATAGGTTGGGTGGAGCGATAATTTTGT
Source organism: uncultured Desulfobulbaceae bacterium (assembly GCA_964423765.1). GTDB lineage: Bacteria > Desulfobacterota > Desulfobulbia > Desulfobulbales > Desulfobulbaceae > DRLX01. Next base: position 2,978 of record CAYRGM010000116.1, on the reverse strand, counting down.
TCTAATTTAATCACGGTTGTTCCGGGAAACTGGTCGGGAAAACTCATGATATTATAAAAATTTGCCCCCCTGAAACTGTATATGGACTGGGCATCATCACCAACTACCATGACATTATTATGGTTTTTGCAAAGCAAACGGACAATTTCTGCCTGAATAAGATTCGTATCCTGATACTCATCAACCAGGATATGATGAAAACGGTTACAAATCTCGCTACCGGCCTGGTCAGATTCTCCTAATAACCGTTGCCAGTTAACCAGCAGGTCATCATAATCCATCAGAGCGTGATCTATCTTGAACTGATTGTAATGATCTTTGATTTTGTTGAAATCGCTTATAAACTCTGATAGATGAGTGCAATTCTCAAAAACAAGTTCTTCTAAGGGGCGGGACTTATTGACGGCACCTGAGATCAGGTTCATTATGACCCGTTTGCCGGGGAATTTTTTACCGGCACCGGCAAGACCAAGCGAAGATTTAATCAGGTTGATGATACCCTCGGCATCACCACGGTCAATAATGGTGAATCCCTGGGGAAAACCAAGATGGTGTCCATGCTGGCGGATAAGCATATTGGCGGTGGCATGGAAGGTCCCGCCGATAACCCGCTGACAGCTCTGATCGGTGAGCCGGGCAGCTCTGTACAGCATTTCCTGGGCTGAACGGCGGGTAAAGGTGAGCAGCATGATGGATTCCGGAGCGACACCCCGTTCAATCAGGCATGCCACCCTGAATATTAGAGTTCTAGTTTTGCCGCTGCCGGCTCCGGCAATCACTAATACAGGACCGTCACCATGGGTAACCGCCGCATATTGGGCAGGGTTCAGAGTGCGGGAAGAAACGGATGAGTCTGGGGCTACTTTATTTTTATCCGGATTGTCTGGTAAATTATTCAGCATGGCATGTTATTTACCATAGGCAGAAGAGCTATGCAACGGAGTGTTGACATAACCTGATTATTTAATGTAGAATCATTATTTCTGGTTTCCGATTTGTAGTAGAAGTGAAACGGTGACTGCAGATTCCTGAATGAATGAGTCTCAGGCATTACCTAAATATTTCCCAAGATTTGAGTGAAAATATATAACCCGAATGGAGAAAAAAACATGAAAGATAAGTTTGATGATTTTTTTGATGCACAAACTCTGCTGGAACTTTTTCCGACCAGCCGGGCCAATGATTTTTTTGAGGCGTTACTTGGTGATGCCAACGATGGTTCTTATGATATTTACCTTAAATATGATGGTTATGATGGCAGAGGAAATAGCCTTAACTTTTCTCTGGAACTTGTTGAGCGACCAGGATGCTGCCTGGCCTGTCACCTGACCCTTGGTCTGCCGGAGGTCTTTTCCCGTCATCCGGTTATCAACATTAAAGGCTTGATGATTGATATTGAGAAAAAAGCAAAGGGCATGATTAAATGCGGTGCCTGGAAATTGGGTAGTACAGTGCAAAAGGAAAAATCTCTTCACTGTATCCCTCTTAACATCCAATTAGCCTGATGGATATTTTTTCGTTTTTCGTTAAGATTGATGGACTCGTAAAAAGTCCCATGGTCGTCATGCCGGACTTGATCCGGTATCCATAACCTATTGAATTAACCGGATTCCGGCTTTCGCCGGAATGACGAAATAGAGGCAAATTTGACTTTTTACGAGACCATCAAGATTGGTTAATAATAATGGTTAAGAGGCTGGAGACAATAAATCCCTGACCATTTCGCCTCTAATTGACTGCCACTTGGGCCCGACCGTTTCTCTTGGCCTGATAAAGAATATCGTCGGCCTGCTCCAACCATTGTTTTTTGCTCATGTCCGGCTGCCATTGGACAAGACCGATGCTTATACCGAGTTTCATGTTGCCTGCTTGAATATTTAGCTCGTCTATAGCCAGGCAAAGTCTTTCATTTAAGCTGCATGCGGCTTTAATGTCTGTATCAGGCAGGATCAGGAGAAATTCGTCACCTCCCATCCTGACAAGCAGGTCGGTGATACGCATTTCTTTTTGCAGGGTAGCTGCCACTTTTTTGAGCACTTCATCGCCCATAAGATGTCCCATGGTATCATTGACCTCTTTAAAATGATCCAGGTCAAGAGCGGCAAGGGTAACTGGATGTTTATGTCGCCTCGCCTGTTCTATAATGGAATCAATTCGTTCTTCAAAGACAAACCGGTTGGGCAGCCCGGTGAGAATGTCCTTACGGGCCTGCTCAAAAACTTCTTCATAGGCAATTGCCCTCCTGAGCGGGTCTGCAAGAACGAACATGGATTCGTTGATTAAAATTATATCATCATTGTCAAATGGACGGCCTTTTCGAAGGAGAATCAGTCGGGCGGCATGGTCATTGTTCTCGAAATCCCACTGATAAGGAAAAATATTGTCGGTTTTGTCGGTTTGAAAGGGGGGATTACTGGCTATTTGTAGAATTTGATCGGCGATATCAATAACTAATCTTCTCTTGTGACCATGGCTTGAGCAAAACATGTGTTTGCGTTGCCGGGTATGATTATTATATCCGATCAGCTCGTGGGAAACATGTTCAGCCAACCAGATTGAATATGTTTCTATCATCGTGGACAGGTCAAGAATACCGGCCAATCGTTGATGGAGGGTATTTACTTTTTGTAATCTCTCCGACTGTTGGCGATAATGGCTTAATTCAGCTAACAGTTGTTCCATTTTGTTACTGGAGTGAACGGTAGTCTCGGCGGTGTACTCTAAGTTATCCATAATATTTTTTATTACCATAGTGATAGGTTTGCTATCTGATCTTAGTTGTTTGTAATAATGCTATAATCGTGCCAAAATAACATCACGGTAAATGTGTTTTTATTTCAAGATGTTAGCTGGAGTCATTTTTCTTGTTCTTATGGGCATGTCAATCGTGTCGGAAAAATGACAGTGCGGAAAGGGGGATGAAAATGTGAATACAGGGCAGATGTTCATGCTGGGATTCCAGGGAACCAGTATTAACA
>CAYRGM010000115.1:0-6507 GCA_964423765.1 uncultured Desulfobulbaceae bacterium | reverse complement strand
CTGAATCACCGGCAAAGATAAAACTTGCTTCGCTAAGTTCCTGATTACTGACCTGGCTTGCTGTTGTTGTTTTTACACCAAACGAGGAGAGCAGGGTCAGTGGTTGATAGATAGCTGCCTGTTGCTTATCATCCGCCAGGATGAGATATTTTTGTTTTCTCCCTAAAAAACCGGCCAAGGTGGGCGGGGTTTCCTGATATGTCAGTTCCCTGAAAAGATCATAATTTTTATCAATGATAAGCTCCAGGGGCATGGTATCTGTGGTAATGGTAAAAGTTTGTTGTTGCTGATTAATGGTAAACTCCTGTGTCTTCATGCCGGATATTGTTTTTATTGTAACAGGTACCTTTAACAGGTATGGTATATTGTCTCTGCTGGTTTGAGTTAGGGTGAAAGTTGTGATTGACTGACCATCTCTTTGTTCAACAGAAATATCTTGGAGGCTTAATTTTGGAATATCGGTCCGTTTAAGCCATTGCTCAAAAAACAAGCTTAAATCCTGAGCAGATACCTCAGAAAAGATATCCTCTAAATCCTGCCATGAGGCCCGTTGATGTTTTTTCTGACTGTAAAACTTCCGTAACCCTCTGATGAAGTTTTCCTCACCTATTTTGTTATTGAGCATATGAAAAACCATGCTGGACTTATTATAACCGATGGCTCGGATTTTTCTTGCCATGGTGCGAGGCTGGTGACGGTCAACTGCTCCGATAAACGCTGCCAGGGGTATGGTGTTGTCCCGGTGAACAAAGGCCTGGTAGCCAAGTAGTTGATTTTTGCGATATTCCACTCCCCTGCCCAGATCCGCGGCAAAGCTCTGGTCAGCAAGATAAGTGGTCAGTCCCTCAGACCAGTTACCGCTTCCCTCGCTCAGACCAATACTGTTACCGAACCAGGAATGAAGAATTTCATGACCAAGGGAAGTGTATTTGATAAAGGGCAACCTGATCACCGCCTGACCAAGCAGGGTGAATCCCGACATTCCGTAACCAGTGGGCAGCCGATTGGCGACAATGGCGTAACGGCTGTACGGGAAAGGGCCTATCAGTTTTTCGAAGCGTCTGATGAACTGGGCTCCTTGTTCAAGATAACCTTGGCTTAAATGATCGTCTTCCGGAAAGAAATAAGTGTAAAGTGAGACCTTGCCGACCTGGATGGAACGAACTATATAATTGCCGGCAGCAAAATTAATTGAACGAGTAGGCCAGGGAAAGTGGGTTTGCAGCTGTCTGATATTATTGATTATAACAGTTTCCACCTGCTCTCCTTCACTGATTCCGCTAAATCCTTCCGGCAGGGCAGCATTGAGAGAATAAGTCATATCAAGATCAGGCATGGGATGCCAGAAACCGGCCAGGGTGATACCCTGTTTTGAGATAAGATTGACTGTTGCCATTGGCTGGTCTGCCTTCATCGTCCAAGAAATAAGGATAGTCTGTTCACTCTCCTGTTTGCCAATATGAATGATATTATCACTGTCCGCAAGGGGCTGAAGAGGAGTACGATCTTGTTGCTTGAGAATGGAGCCGGTAATTTCAAGGTGACCGCAGTCAAGAGAGAGAGCTTGGCCGGCGGGTAGAGTTATCTGTGAAGTACCGATAAGCAAAGAGTTTTCCAGATCAAAACTTATGGCAATAGCATGGTGGCCCACCATATTTATGCTTTTGCTATCTGCGGTACCTGTTGACGGAAAGATAAGGAAAAATAGGAACAACAGGATGATTCCTCTATGAAGGGGAAGTATATCCAGGTATCGAGAAATCAGGGTTTTTGTTTTTATGATCATAGCTCCTGTTTGTCTGTAATCGTTCTGAGTGCAGGGTATTTTATGCTTGTTCTTGTTCTTGTTTTTATGGATATTCATTGGTCTTTTCCTATAAAAATATATTTTCATTGCAGCAGGTTTATGTTCTTTTTTGAAATTACAACTGGTGTTTTTAAAATTCGTATCCTGAAACTTGTTTGCAAAAAAGGAACATTGGCATAGTACCGGATAAAGAGTACAGATGCTATAGATTTTTGAAATATTTGGCAATTTCACTCAGACATCCTAAACAACCTATCTGAAGTTTCCCGCTTTTATTTTTATGGCAAATCTTCCAAAACATTGTATCTTGCTGAAATATTGGATATTTATCTTGAGGGACAGGATTCGTGCGTTAAGGAATAATAAAATGGGGTTTTGTTAGTTGCATGGCAAACACCGCAAAAAATAAATTCATTCCCCTGCTGTGGCGTGTCACAGCAGTTTAAGAAGCTTTGAAAAGCGGGAAACTTCAGCAACCTATAAAATGCCCTGTTTTTTAGGACAATTTTTTTCCTGCTTCGTATGTCCCCTGAGAATCAAGCCTTTTGTGGTCGATAATTCTCATTTATTTATCCTCTTAAACTGTCTGGATTTGGTAGAGACGGGTTTCAAACCCGTCTTCACGGTGGCCACCGGCATGGCTGATGGTTGCGAAAGGAGACGGGTTTGAAACCCGTCTCTACGGTGGCGGTGATATTAACACCTGAGTTGAGCGATTTTCTAACTTGATCTGCACAGATATCTTCGTCATAAAATCGCTCAATTATTTGTAACTATTCAGCGAGCTGAACAAACACCCATAACCTCGGGCTGTAACTGTTCAGATGTGCTTCACGGAGTCTCGTTCCTCGCTTACCTATTCGTTCATTTTGAGCTTTGCAGCGTACTAATGCTACTCAAGAAGCTCAGGTAAGCGAGGAACGAGACTCCGAAATGGACGAAGATGGAGTGCAGCTGAATAGTTACAATTATTTTATCATATAATACCACATTGATATAGAGTAGGCATCTTGTTGTCCGTCACGGATTCAGGTTTGACTTATTTTTGAATGAAATCTAAGGGAGAAATTATGGGCAGGACTGTTGCGGAAAAAATATTGGCAGCACATCTTATGGAAGGAGAGCTGGTCAAGGGCAGGGAAATTGGGATCAGGATTGATCAGACCCTGACCCAGGATGCGACCGGAACCATGGCGTATCTGGAATTTGAGGCCATTGGTCTACCTAGGGTCAAAACTGAATTATCGGTCAGCTATGTGGATCATAATCTGGTTCAATCGGATTTTAAAAACGCTGACGACCATGTTTTTCTCCAGGGAATGGCTCGCAGGTTTGGGCTTTATTTTTCTCCGCCCGGTAATGGTATCTGCCATCAGGTTCATCTGGAGCGGTTTGGTGCTCCTGGTAAAACCCTGCTTGGTTCTGATTCCCATACTCCCACCGGCGGTGGTCTGGGGATGTTAGCCATGGGTGCCGGCGGTCTTGATGTAGCCATGGCCATGGCCGGAAAACCGTTTTATCTGATAATGCCAAAAATCTACGGCATAAAATTAATTGGCAGATTGCAGCCCTGGGTTGCAGCCCGGGATGTGCTGCTTGAGATTTTACGCAGGTTGAGCGTTAAAGGCGGAGTTGGTTATATCATGGAATATTTCGGGCCGGGAGTAAAGACTCTTGGGGTTACCGACCGGGCCACCATTACCAACTTCGGGGCTGAACTTGGCGCAACCACTTCAGTATTTCCCTCTGATGAATATACCAGAGATTTTTTGTTAGCCCAAGACCGGGAATGCGACTGGCAGGAATTGGCAGCTGATGAAGATGCAGTTTACGATCAGGTGCTGGAAATTGATCTGTCAGCCTTGGAGCCGATGATTGCCTGTCCCTCGTCGCCGGATAATGTGGTTAAGGTCAGTGAAGTAGCGGGTCGTAAGATTGCCCAAGTTATAATTGGCTCTTGTACCAATTCGTCTTTAAAAGATTTAACCGCGGTGGCATCTATTCTTGAAGGTCGGGAAGTAAGCCGGGAGGTTAGTTTTGAAGTAAACCCCGGCAGCCGCCAAGTCCTGGAAAATTTGAGTGTATCGGGAAAGATGCTACCCATGTTGCAGGCCGGGGCAAGGATTCATCAATCCGGCTGTCTTGGCTGCATCGGGATGGGGCAGGCCCCTCCATCCGGCATGATCTCTCTGCGTACTTTTTCCCGTAATTTTCCCGGGCGAAGTGGAAATAAAGATGATCAAGTATATTTATGCAGCCCGGAGGTGGCTGTGGCTTCGGCGATCAGGGGCTGTATCACTGATCCACGAGAACTCGGAGAGTATCCATCTTTTACCTTGCCGGAGAAGTACCTGCCAGGTGATAAACGGATTGAAAAGCCATGGCCGGCAGGGAGCGAGGTGGAGGTTATCCGTGGTCCCAACATTGCCCCTTTCCCTGATTTTGAGCCAATGCCGGAGACCTGGCAGGGCAAGGTAATGCTTAAACTTGGTGATAATATTACCACTGACCATATCATGCCGGCCGGGGCGAAGATATTACCGCTTCGCAGTAATATCCCGGCAATCAGCGAGTATGTGTTTAACTCAGTTGCTGAAAACTTTGCCGATGACATGAAAGAGGCCGTTACCGCAGGCCATTTCGGGGCAGTGATCGGCGGTGATAATTACGGTCAGGGCTCAAGTCGGGAACATGCTGCCCTTGCTCCCCGGTATCTTGGCGTGGAGGTAAAATTCGTTAAAAGTTTTGCCCGTATTCACAAGGCTAATCTGATTAATTTTGGAATATTGCCCCTCGAATTTAGCAACCCGGATGATTACAATCAGTTGAGAGTTGGTGATGATCTGGTAATTAACGGGATCCGTCAGGCATTGCTTAATGACCTTGATGAGATCGTGGTTGAGGTGAATGGCATTGCCATTAAAGCGGTGCTTGATCTTTCCCGCCGCCACCGGGAAATTATGGTTGCCGGCGGTCTTCTTAACTGGGCCAGGTGATTTGATGATTCATGTGAAAATAAATGTAACTATTCAGCTGCACTCCATCTTCGCCCATTTTGAGCTTCTTGAGTAGCATTAGTACGCTGCGAAGCTCAAAATAAACGAATATAAAGCACATCTGAACAGTTACAGCCTAAGTTTATGGGAGTTTGTTCATCTCGCTGAATAGTTACAAATAAATCAAGAAAGATAAGGTCCTGGTAAGCAGTTACTGTTTTCCCATGACCGCTTACTGACCAATATTTTTTACTTAACTCTGAAAAATGATACATCCTGATAACATTCTGTTTTGATAGGAATAATTATGAGATAATATCGATTTATCTCAAACATACAGTGTAAAATATTATACTCTTTGGCAGGATATCATTTCTGCCCATCAAGAGATGCCGTACCTAACTAATGGTGATTATTAGCTTTCATACTAAGCAGGCTTACTTTCCCTTATGGCACGAATCGTGCATTAATTCAGAGTAGTTTTCATCTCTTTTCTCCTTTTTGAGCCGGCTCAACCGTTGTGGTTGAGCCGGTTTTTTTGTTTTCTGGTCTCTGTCCTCTATGTTAGGATAAAGTATGCAGACAAAAATAGTTGCTCTAACAAGTTGCCAGGACTACACCAGTCCTAATCTTCCTGATACCATTAACCAGGTTATTGCAGCTATTGGCAGCCCCGATAACCTTTCAGGGCTGAGGGTTATGCTAAAGCCTAACCTGATCTCTACCAGAAAATGTATGCTGTCCTGCACCAATGGAAAATTTATCTTAGCGGCGGCCCGCTGGTTCCTTGACCATGGAGCCAGAGTTGAGATTGGTGATTCTCCGGCTCTTGGTTCCGCCTCTTTAGTGCTGGATAAGCTGGGTATTATTGATGAACTGCACCAACTTGGGATCCGGATAAGTAATTTCAAGGATACCCGTAAGATCACTCTTGCCAACAAAGTCAAGGCAGCAATGGCTGTGGATGCCCTTACCTGTGATCTTCTGGTCAATCTGCCAAGAGTTAAGGCCCATGCCCAGACCAGAGTTACAATGGCAGTGAAAAACTGTTTTGGCTGCCTGAGCGGACTGCATAAACCATGGTGGCACATGGTGCATGGCGGTAAGAATGGTCTTTTTGCTGAGCTTTTGCTTGAACTCATGGCCGTTCTGCCCCAAACCATCACCTTGGTTGACGGTATAGAGGCCATGCATGAAACCGGGCCGCTCACTGGCAGGGCCTATCCCCTGCAGCTTGTTGGCGGGGGATGGAATCCGCTGGCTGTTGATATGGCCCTGCTTGCTGTACTTGGCATTGCTCCTGAGAATTCGCCCCTGCACAAGCAGGCAATTTCTTTATCCTTACCAGGCAGCCGGTTTATTGATCTGCATTTTCCCCTATCTCATCCGGAAGATATGCTGGCTACGGACTTTATTGTTCCTGAAAAACTCACACCTATTCGTTTTAATCCCCTTTCTTTCATCTCCGGTCTACTAAAGCGTTGTCGAATTTATTGAGAAATTTTCAGTAGTTATTGTTCTTGATTATTCAGCTTTAAGCCATTTTCATCTGATTAGGTAATTATATAATTTTCGGTATTATTTTGTTATTTCATGCAACTTCTTGCAAATGAATATGATTCATTGTATTTGTGATAAATATTTGCTTTGCGGATTGCAATTAACTTATACCTGAGTTGAGCGATTTTATAACTTGATCTGCAC
>CAYRGM010000114.1:0-6528 GCA_964423765.1 uncultured Desulfobulbaceae bacterium | reverse complement strand
TTAATCGGGTATTTGATCAGAAGGTTTTGCCTTTGATTGAAAGCGACCAGACAAAGCATTTCTCTTTGTTTTGTTTAGCAGACATACCTTTATTGATTCAATTGGGAGCATTGTTTACGGATAAGATATCAGTCGATACCTATCAGCCGATCAGAGAGCCGAAAGGCTGGCACTGGCAGGAATTCCCTGAAGGGTTTGAGTTTATTATCAAGAAACCTGAGGCGGTAAATGGAGACCCGGTTCTGGTCATTTCATTGAGTGACATCATCAATCATGAACGAATCAGAAAGGTCATGGGTGATCAGGTTTCTATCTGGGAGTTGACTGTCACGGAGGAACATATCGGTAACGATAATATCCGTAACAGTACACAGCTTTCCATGATGCGGACCATCATTCGAAAATTCATGGTTCTGATTAAGGAAGCACATGGTTCTACCACGCCACTTTCTGTTTTTCCGGCAATGGCTGTTTCCTGTTCCATAGAGATGGGAAGAGCAAGGATGCCGAAGGCGGATATGCCGTGGATTATTTATGACCAGAACAACAAAGAGAAACAGTTTATAAAAGCAATAACAATAGGAGACAGCCAATGATTACCAACGAACAAAAACGAGTCGTTATTGACAACATGGTCAAATTGCTGGAGCTCCCTGATTCTGCCTACGACAAAGCCCGTAAAAGGTATGAAGATCTCGGGGAATGGTTTGATCGTGCTGAATCAGCAGTGTCGGGAAACAATCCACACATTTTCCCGCAGGGATCGTTCCGTCTTGGTACAGCGATACGCCCCCTTGATGAAAGTGAAGAGTATGACCTCGATCTTGCCTGCAAGCTCCGGGACGGAATCAGCAAGGATAGCCATACTCAAAAAACCCTTAAAAAGCTAATTGGCATTGAGTTGGAAGCTTATCGGAATGCCCGTGGTATCAAAAATGAACTGGAGGCGAAGCATCGCTGCTGGCGTCTTGAATATCAGGATGACCTCAGTTTTCACATGGATATTGTTCCATGTATTCCAGCGGATGAAAAACGGCGAAAGGCAATATTGGAATCCATTTGTAATACAGGGTTGGACGAGTATGTGGCCGGGTCCGCATCCCAAACAACAGTATCCATCACAGACGACCGGCACGAGGGCTATAAGCATATTTGTGATGACTGGAACATCAGCAATCCTGAGGGGTACGCCAAGTGGTTTGAATACCGAATGAATCCACAACAAACCAGAATCCTTCTGGAAAAAGCCCAGGTGGACGATGTGCCTTTATTCAAAAAGAAAACGCCCCTGCAGCGGGTAATTCAGATTCTGAAGCGCCATCGTGACAACTGGAGCAAGGACAACTCGGATTCTAAGCCTATTTCAATCATCATAACGACATTGGCTGCCAGAGCCTATAACGGCGAGACAGATATCGTTGCGGCACTTGGAAATGTGCTTGAAAAGATGGGTGGTTTGGTGAGCCCGACAAAACCACGGGTTCCTAATCCTGTTGATCCTGAAGAGGACTTTGCCGACCGTTGGTATAGGGATGACTGTTTGCCCTTACGACTGGAAGAAAATTTCAATGCCTGGCTTCTGCAGGCGAGAATTGATTTTCAACATCTTACCTCCACAACTGATACTGAGTTTCTCTGCGAACACATCGAAGAGAAGTTTTCATTGCGAGTGAACCAGTCGGAGCTCAAGAAGCAGCTGGGGATCAGTGCTGCCAGCGTTAATATTATAACTTCCAAAACACACTCGATTGACCGACAAGACTCGGCCAGACCGTGGAAATGGTAACTAAATGGGAGTATTGGCATTGAACAGCTTGAGCCAGTTTCTGAGCGATTATCCCGGCATGTCGACAGCACCATGCTCGGATGCTGGCGTATGCCTGCGTGGAAAATTTCGGTTCAAGGCAGACATGTCTGGCAGTGATGAAATTGAAGATTTCTACAGGTTGGAAATCTTTGTTCCGGACAAGTTTCCTCAGGCCCTTCCAAAGGTAAAGGAAACCGGTGGCAAGATTCCGCGAGACGGTAATTTTCATGTTAATTCTGACGGAACCCTTTGTCTTGGTTCACCGCTCAGGCTGTTAAAGAAAGTCCATAGTGCTCCAAATTTGACTGGCTTTGCAGATCAATGTCTCGTGCCGTACATCTATAATGTTTCTTACAAGCTGATGCACGGTGGAGAATTTGTATTTGGTGAGTTGGCCCATGATGACCAAGGTATTGTGGATGACTATTCCATTATGCTCGGCTTACAACAAAGTCATCAGATAAAACAGGCTATTCAGTTGTTGGGTGTCAAAAAGCGAATCGCAAATAAAAGACCCTGTCCCTGCGAATGCGGGAAAAGACTCGGGGCTTGTCCGCTTCATCATAAGTTGAATGAGTTTCGCAAAATGGCACCTGTGTCATGGTTCAAAGCACATGCCTTGAATGACTGGAACCGAATTTAGAGTAAGAGAGGATAATATGAGTAACTTTCAGATAAATGAAAAACATCTTTCTCAAATCCCGGCGTTACAGCTTTTAATTGGCCTGGGGTTCGAATTTTTGACACCGGCAGAGGCTCTCCGCGAAAGGCAGGACAGAACATCCAATGTCTTATTGGAAAATGTTCTGCGCAATCAGCTCAAAGAAATTAACCGCATTCGTTACAAAGGGAATGAGTATCTTTTCAGCGAGGAAAATGTTCAATCGGCTATCCAGAAGCTGAAAAACATGAAGTACGACGGGCTGCTAAAAACGAACGAGAGCATTTATGATCTGATTACTTTGGGGACTGCAATGGAGCAGACCATTGAGGGTAACTCAAAAAGTTTCAATTTGAACTATATCGACTGGCGCAAGCCCGGTCGTAACAAGTTTCACATAACGGTTGAATATAGTGTTGAGCGGTCTCGAAGCCTCGAGACCGCCCGGCCGGACATTGTTCTCTTCGTCAACGGTATTCCGTTTTGCGTGATTGAATGTAAAGTGCCGCAGGTAGAGGTAGAACAGGCTGTTTCGCAATCCATCAGGAATCAGAATGATGATTATATTCCAAAGTTGTTCACCTACACCCAATTGGTCATGGCCATAAATAAGAACAGTGCCATGTACGCAACAACGGGAACCGCTGCGAAGTTTTGGGGGGTATGGAAAGAGCCTAAGATGGATAACGGCGAGCGGGAGTTTGAAAAAGTTGCGGGTGTAGTCAACAAACGGCTTGCAGAAGATGTTGTTTCCAAAATCTCAGTCACCTTTGATGTCAAGCCGGAAACACTAAAAGGCAACAGACTTGTTACCGAACAGGACAAAGCTCTTTTTTCCCTGTGCCGTCCGGAAAGGCTTTTGGAGTTGGCGTGGAAGTTTACGGTGTTTGATGGTGGTATCAAAAAGATTGCCCGTTATCAGCAGTATTTCGTTATTAAGTCTACGCTGAATCGAGTAAAGCATTTTGACAGCACTGGTTCACGCAAAGGGGGTGTGATCTGGCATACACAGGGTTCGGGAAAGTCTCTGACCATGGTGATGCTGGTTAGAAACCTTGCCCTCGATCCAGAAATACTCAACCCCAGAATTGTGCTGGTCACCGACCGTGATGACCTAGATAAACAGTTAGGGAATACTTTTGCTGCCTGCGGCCTTGAGGCTAACCGGGCTACATCGGGTAGAAACTTGCTGGAACTGGTTGCTGAAAAAAAATCCGGCATCATTACTACCCTTATTCATAAGTTCGATAAGGCGTATGCAGTAAAGAAATATCAGGATGAGTCATCAGATATTTTCATTCTTGTGGATGAAAGCCACCGCACACAGTTTGGCTCGTTTTCCGCCCGGATGAGGCAGATGTTTCCTCATGCCTGCTACCTTGGGTTTACGGGTACTCCATTGCTTAAAAAGGAAAAAAACAATTTCACCAAATTCGGCGAACTGGTGGAGCCCCATTATTCAATCACACAGGCTGTTGAAGACGGTGCTGTTGTTCCGCTCTTATATGAGGGGCGGCATGTAGAGATGACTCAAAATAAGACGGCTGTTGATCTGTGGTTTGAAAGGCACACGCAAGGGTTAACCAAGGAGCAGCAAGCGGATTTGAAACGGAAATACGCACGAGCGGAAATGCTGAACAAAGCGGATCAGGTCATATACATGAGAGCCTTTGATATTAGTGAGTACTTCCGCTCCAACTGGCAGGGAACAGGATTCAAAGCACAGTTGGTGGCACCGAATAAAGCATCCGCGCTTAAATACAACGCTTACCTGAATGAGATAGGTACTGTCAGTTCAGAGGTCGTTATCTCGCCGCCGGATATGCGTGAAGGCTATGAGGAAACCGATGATGAGACAACCGACGAGATTGTAAAATTCTGGCAGAAAATGATGAAGCGCTATGGCAGTGAAGAAGAGTACACCAAGCAGCTCATCAACCAGTTTAAACACGGCAGTGAACCTGAAATCCTTATCGTCGTTGATAAACTGTTGACGGGGTTTGATGCTCCACGAAACGCGGTACTCTATTTGTGCAGGGTACTTAGAGAGCACACGCTGCTTCAGGCAATTGCACGGGTCAATCGGCTTCATGAAGGCAAGGAGTTCGGTTTTATTGTCGACTATGCAAGCGTCCTCGGTGAACTGGACAAAGCACTCACAATGTACAGTGCATTTGAAGGATTCGATGAATCCGACCTTGTTGGTACTCTGACATCCATTAATAACGAAATAGAAAAGCTGCCGGGCCGGTATTCTGATCTTTGGGATTTATTCAAAAAGGTTAAGCATTCCTACGATGAAGAAGCCTATGAAGTGTTGCTTGCCGATGACGAGCTGAGAGAAGAGTTTTATAGCCGTCTTTCAGAGTTCGGGAAAAATCTCGGCATTGCACTCTCTTCCGAAAAATTCTTGACCGAAACCGATGAAAAAACATTATCCAGATACAAGGCAGACCTTCGAAAATTCCAGTCACTCAAGGCATCTGTCAAGTTGAGATATGCAGAGGCAATTGATTACCGGGATTACGAGCCAAAACTAAAAAAGCTGCTGGATACTCACATTCAAGCCAATGAAGTTGTTCAGCTAAATGAGCCGGTCAATATCTTTGACGACAAAATGTTTAATCAAGTCAAAGAGGAGCAAGGGGTATATCAAACCAGGAAAACCACGGCCTCCAAGGCTGATACGATTGCGCACGCCACGAAGAAAGTTATAACCGAAAAGATGGATGAAGACCCGGCATTTTACGAGAAGTTCTCCAAGCTGATCCAGCAAGCGATCGAAGATTTCAGGACTAAAAGGCTATCTGACCTGGATTATCTGAACAAAGTCGTGAACATCCGTAACAAGGTTGTCGGAAAGGTACATGATGATATACCAGATAAACTTTCCGGTAATGAAGATGCTATGGCCTATTTCGGTGTGCTTAAGCCTTTCCTTGAAAAACACGAACTAGATGAAGAAGACCTTGAATCCGCTGCGGCAGATACGGCAATTGCTATTCATGGCATTTTGGAAAAACACAATAAAGTTCATTTCTGGGATGATGAAGATGCTCAAAAGCAAGCGGTTAACGAGATCGATGATTATCTCTATGATGAACTTAAAACAGAAAAAGGCATCGAACTGTCGCTTGATCAGATGGATGACATCATCGAGAAGGTGCTGCAGGTGGCAAAGTACAGGAGTTATAACTGATGGTGGCAATAAACCATAACGACAGACACTCGGTTGTTTACGGGCGAAAGACTATTGATTTTAGTCTATTATATTGTGATAGAAAAACGATGGAAATTGCTGTGCATCCTGACAGTACCGTTATTGTCAAAGCACCCGTACAATCAGACATCGCATTAATAGAAAAGAAGATAATTAAAAGAGCTCGTTGGATTCTCAGACAACTGAATTACTTCAAACAGTTTAATCCAAAAACTCCCGATCGATCTTGCGTAAATGGTGAAACCCACCTGTATCTCGGAAAACAGTACCGATTAAAATTAATGGAAGGCATAGAAAACTCCGTCAAATTATCTCGTGGCTTTTTTCATATCACTTGTCGCAACGCACCAACTCCAGAAATAGTAAAAAAGCTTTTGAATCAATGGTACTTGGAGAAAGCTCAGTTGCAATTTGCACAGAGTGTGGATCGCTGCTGGCAGAAATTTAATAGCCTTGGTATTGGCAAGCCCAGGCTATCTATTAAGCGAATGAGAAAAAGGTGGGGCAGCCTTTCAGACAAAGGCACAGTAACCCTCAATACAGATCTGATCAGAGCACCTAAGGAGTGTATTGACTATGTTGTTACGCACGAGCTGTGTCATTTGAAATATCATGATCATAGCCCCGAGTTCTATAAACTCCTTGACTCTGTCATCCCGGGATGGGAGAAGATAAAACATAAACTCGAACTCAGCATGGTGTGATCATGAAGCGGAAAATTTTAATGAATACAGGATGGGGAGCTAGTGTCGTGTCAACGATGAAATGGCGTAATATTGCACCGTAATTTTTTGTGCCTGCTTTGTTGTGGCTTGGTAAATATTCGGGTTGGTAAAAAAA
>CAYRGM010000113.1:3429-6590 GCA_964423765.1 uncultured Desulfobulbaceae bacterium | reverse complement strand
ATAATTGATAATTGATAATTTTTGAACATGAAAAATTGTCCAAAAAACAGGGCGTTTACAGGTTTGCACTGAGGAAAAAAGGATGAAAAATATTTCTTTAAAACAACTGCTTGGCAACTCGCTTGTTCAGCATCAGGGACTGCATGATAAATTAACCGCATTAGCCGGGCAGTTGCCGATCCTTGATATGGAGTCAACTGTCCAAGCTGTAGATTATTTAAACAATATTTTTCAAAAAATAAAGGCAACCGACCAGCAGATTTTCAGCCTTCTTGATGAAAATACAGTCAGGGAGTACCATGAGTTAGTGACAGGAAGAATGGCAATAGGAGGGATTGTAACTGAACAGTACCGGGCAATTATCCCTAAGCTGCAAACCAGACTTGCCGGTTACAGGACAGAGTTGTTAACCATACAGCATGGTCTCCATACCATGAGCGGTTATGCGGATTCGTCGCGGACGGCCGGTTCGATCATCAATACTGCTAATTAGTTATAGCAGACCTCGTAAACGCCCTATAAAAAGGTCCTGTTTTGGGGACAATTTTCTTTCTTGCTGCACCGATCTCATCTACCATACCTAAACTGTCTGGATTTGGTAGAGACGGGTTTCAAGCCCGTCTTCACGGTGGTCAGCGATATGGCTGATGGTTGCGGGGGGAGACGGGTTTGAAACCCGTCTCTACGGTGGCAATGATATTCATATATACTTGAATTTGGTGAATATGGTTCCCTCTCGTTCCCACGCAGGAGCGTGGGAACGAGAGGGAACTTTTAAGCCGCCCTTCGGCTCATCCGCTGGCACTGTAGCTTTACAGCACCAGCAAACGATCGCAGATTCAGGCTTTTATAAAAAAATTCAAAAAAATTCTTTTATTTCTAACCAAATTATGGCATTCTTATAATAAGTTCTAATCCCGACTTCTAAAAAGAGTACAAAAATGTCAACAACAATAGATAAGCTCTTTTCACTTCTAAAAACCGGAAAAAATGCCCGTCTCACCCTGCCGACCACAGGCTCTGACAAACAAACTCATATAGTTTGCGTTTATCAGCAGGAGACACATCCTGAATTCTCCCTGATTATTCCACCCTCGGCTCTACCCTTAGACGATATTGACAGAACCAGAAATACGACAGTTCTCTTTGATATAGGCGGAAAAAATATTACAGTAGGAGCCGAACTTAAAGAAATTATCAATGAACGGGCATTTCGTTTCATCGCTCGGGAAATAATTTCTCATGAACAGCTCCGAAATTATTTCAGGGTGGATGTTTCTGCACCTCTCATTGCCAATCTGGCACTGTTAGAAGGACATGATAATGATTCATGGTCGATATCCGGAGAAACACTTGATGTCAGCGGCAGCGGGATCTTGGCAATATTCCCCCAGGCCTTAGAACTGAAAAAAAATGTTCTGGTTAAACTGATTCTGCCCACTGGCAGCCCCGAGCCAATAAAGGTTATTGCCGAGGTGGTGAGAACGAGAGCAATAACCGATGACCAGCATCACACAGCCCTGCACTTTACCCAGATAGAACCGGAAGACCGGGATAAAATAATGGCCTGTTGTTTTGAAATTCAACGCAAACATCTTCGCCTTAAGGTGCAGATCCAAAAACTCTCCAAACAAAATCAGGTTGAGTCTAATGACAGGAAGATGATTAAATAATATGATTTTCATCTGGAAAGAATAGAAAAGCGAGTTTTCAACAAAAATAAACCAGTCGTAGAACCAAAGTATGTGTTAATTTCACTGCCACCGTGAAAGACGGGTTTGAAACCCGTCTCTACCAAATCCAGACAGTTTAAGGTATGGTAGATAAGACCGGTGCAGCAGGAAAGAAAATTGTCCAAGAAAAACAGGGGATTTTTATAGGGCGTTTAAGATGTCTTTATTCAGTCTGACTCCAATATTTTTCAGCTGTTTTTGTAATTTCTTATCCTTGTTTTTCCTGGTTCTAATCCGCTCCACTGCACTACTGACCGTACTATAGCTACTGATCCCAAAATGCTCTCCTACCTCTGATAAAGTCTTTCGGCAACAGTGACGAACAAAGTATATGGCTATATCCCGCGGTAAGTTTTCAGTCCCTCGTTTAGAGGCCGCTATGTTTTCTTTGCTTACTTTGAAATATTTACACACCTCTGCAATAACATCATCAGCATCCGGTGCCAGGGTGCGAGATTCAGGGATCTCCGGCTGAAAAGCTAAATTACTAAACTGATCCTTAACCCAATCCTTGAATATATCTCCTCCTAATATTGACGGCTGATTCTTTAAGCCATAAAATCGTTCTATCTCTTCTGAATCGTCATGGGAAATAAATTCAACATATACCGCTTGCTGCCGACTCTTCTTAGCGGTTAACATGGTCAGCAGAAAATCTTTGTACAACCATTTCCATTTTTTTGACTTGGACAAATATCCTTGATGACTGCTCCTGGAATAGTCGTTCAACCCTGGTAAGATTCCGGCCCGCAACGGATTATTGTGGATATAACGCAAGACCTCAAGGAGATGACTGTCAGCATCAACCAACACTACCTTATATCGTCCCCGAAAAAGCTGGCCTTCTTTTTTATGACGCCGGTTAAAACGCTGGGTATAAATACCATTGATATGGCGCATGCAACGGGCAAGATTGCCGTCTGGAGTATGGAGCAACAAGTGGTAATGATTAGGCATCAAACAGTAAGCCGCCACCTTGAGATGCCATCCTGCCACCGTTTCCCGAAGCACTTCAATGAACATGCTATAATCGGCAGGAGACAGGAAAATATCTTCTCCCCTTCTGCCCCGGTTCATAACATGATACCAGGCTCCGGGATATTCTATGCGTAATGGTCTTGACATGATTGATATAGTATCCTCCAGTTATATAAAAGTCAACGGTAGACTTGACCCCCTTCCTGACCCCCTCCATATCGCTGAACCACTTTTCCCTCGTTCCCACGCTCCTGCGTGGGAATGTACAAGACTAAAGTTTATTCGTGTTAATTCGTGGTGAAAATGTAACTGTTTAGGTAGATGAACAAACTCTATAAATGACAACCTAAAATTGACCCGAAAAAGCGAAAAAAATGGCAGACTCGATTCCTTTTTCTTGACCCATTTTTTTCGGAATTCCACCGTAGGGGCGAACCTATGTGTTCGCCC
>CAYRGM010000113.1:0-3329 GCA_964423765.1 uncultured Desulfobulbaceae bacterium | reverse complement strand
GTTCGCCCCTACGGTGGTGGTAGTCAAAGATATTCGTCACTATTCAGCTCTCTGAATAGTTACAAAATAACATAAACAAACGCTGATCAGGAAACAGCCCGATAATATTTTTCCGGCCCCATCACCTTCAACAAGGCTACAGTCAATAATTCTTCATTAATCTCTCCATCAGCAGAAAATAAATTCTGTAATCTCCCCTTAGCTCCTGCTTTTTGTTGAATCCCGGGCGTTAACACCTCGCCCATGGAAGAGACCATACATCCCTCCGGGGCCACATTAAGAAATAGTTCATAACCCTGCCGCAGCTTGACCAGAGCTTCACCCACATAAGGTCCCAGTTCACCGCAGGGTAGCAGAGTTGGCATCACAGCTCTGGCCTCTTGTAAAACAGAATCCATTGCTTCAGGCATGGCAACTCCGGCCGCCCGATAAAGCGGACCCGCCAACACCGTCCGTAACAGTGTCCGTCCTGTTTTTGCCGCCGCCCTACTCTTGTTCAGCTCTTTAAGTTCACCTGATTTACCATTGTCTTTTGCTGAGCCCCCTGCATCTCGACCATTAATCAGCTCAATCTTCGCAGTGGAAGATAATAATTTTTCCTCCAAAAGATATTCCAGATAACTCCAGATAGGCGTACAACATAAAGAAAAACGCTGAAACCCCAAAGTAGAAAAGAGAATACGAAAAATTTCTTCAGATTGGGCAACCCGCATATAGGCTTCACCATCTATATGAATTTTAATCCGTTCTCCTGTCTTCTCCCCGGCCGGTACTTGAATCCATTTTTTTGCAAACTTTTCCAGATGCCGTTGCAACCCTCGCTGATGAAAACGATAAGCCAAATATTTAACCGCAATCCCCGGAGCCGACAACCGGCCAAAATGTTTGGCGAACCAGAGACCGACTTTATTAGGTTCAATCTCCTCTTCAAGAAATTTATAAATATTTTTTTTCATCTGCCGATGTGCAACTGATAACTGTTTATATTCCTCATAATCAACACATCGTTTGCCGGCTTCAAACAGCATGGATTGCAGTAATCCCTGAAGAATAACCCCCTGGAACATACGGATCATCACCCATTCTTCAATTCCAACATTAAATCCTGCTTTTTCCTCTGCCACCATGAATTGCAAAAGAAAATCATCTGACGCTCCTTTACAGCCACTGTCAGAATCAGTTACACTGCCAAATTTCTGCCAGAGAAAGAGTTTATGTAATTCACTGTACTGCCCCTGACGGCAGGGTCCCAGGCTTTTGTTATTAAAAACAAGAATCCGGTTTTTGCCGGAAACCATCGGGTCACTGCTGTCTTTACGGCTGGTAAAGTCTCCCAAAGCCCGGATAATATCTCCATATACCCCTGCCAAAGGGGAACAAACCGAGTCTCCGACAATCTTTCGTCCCTCCTGAACCAGTTCCTCAAGGTCGTATGATTCATCGCTATAAAGATCAAAACAGGTGAACCCTGCCCCCCGCATGACCGAGGAAATTGTCCGGTTATCTGCCAATGTAGGGAAATAAATAACATCTTTGCCTTTATCAAGCTTTCTGGAATTGGCAAAATCACTAAGCAGGGCTACTTCAAATGGTTCACCATCCGCCCCAACCAGTTCCCCATGCAAACCTGACTCCAACTGCTTGATATAAGTGTTCATGCGATTTTCAAGATGAGCAAGTTCCTTCACCACCGCGTCGGACTGGATCAGTAAAAATGGTCGTTTTTTCATGATTTCCGCGATCACCGGGGCAACGGTGCTATCAGGACCACAGCGAAAAGTGGATACCTGAACCACCGGAATCAGAGTCTCCGGAGATTGGGTTTCAAGTCTACGAAACAACTCCTTCAGGCGCGGATGAATCAGGATCTTGTGGAGACGACGCTTAGCGATTGCCGCCAGCACAGTCATGATAAAATGAGAATTACGCCAATAGATATGATTGTAATCAGGGTCAAGTGCAAGGTCAAACAGATACGCTGGCAGGGCGGCGATGTTTTTATCACGGAGCAGACGGCCCACATGGCTGTCATAAATCCCGGGATTAAGAATATACTCCCTCGCTAACACCACTGCCACAGAACGCCCCTGTGCAAGAGCCGCCTCCATAATATCGGCTGCCTTATCTGCCGCCTGCTTGCGAAGATCAAGACGATCAGCCATGGCCTGCTCCACTGCCAAGATCGTTTCCTGCATATCCGGATTGATCTTATAGTGAGCAAATACCGGCTGCAAACGCAGATGCAGCTGACTGGCAACAGAAACCGGATCAAATTGTTTTAAATCTACATTAAAGAGATGAAACCTGGCTTCTGGATAATCCTTTGCAGCCAGGGTTTGGGCCACCATAATTCCGCCCTGGTTAATGGTGCAGGTTCGGCCAAGGCTGGTATCACCGGTGTCCAGGTATTCAATCTGCGTAGTTAAAATCATACCGTGCGGTTCTTTTGCCAGACGACGCAGATGACCGACCGCTCCAATTTGGGGGGCACAGGTATCAATATTAAAAAAGGGCTGGGCCTCAATCAGGTCTGAGGCCTGGACATTATCCACATGCACCGGCACATCAAAATAACGAAAAAAACTGGCAAAGAAAAATCCCCACTCTGAAATTGAGAAACAGCGCGGAATCACCAGCCTGTTCGGGTCATCTGTACGAGGCTGGCATCCATCAATGAATTCCCAAATCTGTTTATAGGTATCAGTGGCGGCTTTGCCTTTGCCCTCAACCTGTTGTTGCGGCTGATCAGGTATCAACTGCTGAAGTTGTTTTTGATTTTTTTTCTCTTGTTGTTTTTGTGAGAGCAACTCGTTGATAGCAGTACAACCACCAAGAGTAAAGCTAAACCGATTTCCAGATAAATCAATCCCTGAGAGTGCAGTACGGTTACAGAGAGCCTTTTTATCGCCACATGCTATGCCCCGGCACTGGATGACCTTTTTTTGAAAGGACTGCTTGATAAAGACCTCAAGATTACATGATACTGTAGCTGGCAGTCGCTCCTGCAACATGGTTTTAATAAGTCCGGTACAGGCCCGATGCCCGGGATACGGGGGAACCAGACAGTAACTGCGAGCATTGGTATACTCCTGCAGCCTTTGGGTGACAGCAAGCGGTAGAGGATCAGACAACATGGTCTGACCATGCAAAAGAACCACACAGTTGGGGGGAAGTTCAACCTGACTCCACAGAGAACGGGCCATATTCTCGACAATCGCCCAGTTGGCAGATGCCAGTATTTCATCATGGGAGACCCCCTGAGCTTGCAGTTTGCGCCCGTTTTCCATGAGAAACACCGCACAGGTGGCGTTGATGCCGTAGGCCCGCTT
>CAYRGM010000112.1:0-6594 GCA_964423765.1 uncultured Desulfobulbaceae bacterium | reverse complement strand
CAAAAGTGTCCAAAAAATAGACCATTTTGAAACCTATTTTACGAGGTCTGAAAAACTGAAGTTTTCTGGTTTTAAAAGCTTCTGAAGCTATTGTGGTACGCCATCATAGTGGTGGAATGAATTTATTTTTTTGCAGTGTTTGCCGTGCAACTAACAAAACCCCATTTATTATCCCTTAACACACGAATCCTGTTCCGTCGGATAAGTATTCAATATTTCAATGTAAGATACAAGATTTTGGAAAATTTATCATAAAAATAACACTGAGAAACTTCAGTTTAAAAAATGGTTAAGGTATTATCTTGACTTGACATCTATCATAGATGTCCCCTATTTACCCTGTCCCTCTGTTGAAGCTCAGAATAACCTTCTTTGAATGTATACCAGGCACCGAAGTCTGTACTCGCCGTTTTCCTGCTATTACAATTCTCTTAACCAAGAAGCAGGTTGTTGGCAAACATGATGATCGGCATGATTATCTGTGAGATAATACCAAAATAAAAGAGAACAAGGATAACAATAAAACCAAATGGTTCAAGACGGGCGTAGCTGCGGGCCATATCGGGCGGCAGTATGCTCATTAATACTCTGGATCCGTCTAAGGGGGGAATGGGCAGGAAGTTGAATACGGCTAACATAATATTGATCCAGACGCTGGCGGCAAGCATCCTTGCCAGCGGCTCCAAAAAAAACATGGGTAGAACTGGTATCATGAGAAGAGTTTTTATTAGAATGGCGCTGACCACGGCAAGAAACAGATTGGCGGCTGGTCCAGCAAGGGCGACCAGCAACATATCTTTCTGAGGGTTCTTGAAATAACGGAGATCAACAGGCACAGGTTTGGCCCAGCCTATATTCATAATAAAAAAAGCTATTGCCCCTATGGGATCAATATGTTTGATGGGGTTCATGGTTAGGCGGCCGGCGTTTTTTGCTGTGGGGTCCCCAAATTTCCAGGCTGTATACCCATGGGCAAGTTCATGAAAGGTGAGAGCCAGGAGAAAAGGCGGAGCCAGAATGATTATTTGCTGGAGGATGTTTTGTATGTCCATGGATTGTTTTTGATCAGGTTGTAGGTAGAGTTGTAATTAATTGTTAGTAGTTTACACTGAGATCAGGTTGAAACCTTAAGGCTGATATTTATTTTTGACAAGGGCCACAGCCTCTTCTTTACTGTGTACCTGTTCATCAAGCTGGGCTTCAAGGATAAAGTTGATTATAGTTCTGTATAGTGGACCCGGAGAAAATCCCATATTTTTCAGGTCATTTCCTGAGATCATGGGTTTGGTACCCTTCAGGCTGGTTACAAACATGGAAACAGCTTTTTTGATGTGGTTTTTGCGGGCAATGGTCATGAGATAAAGTAATCCTTCATTTTCCAGGCTCATGAGTAACCAGTATATTTCGCTGGTCTTAAGGTAAGGTCTGCGAAGTATTTCATTGGCGATTCGTTCAGCTTCATTTTTTTGCTGGATAAGCATTTTCCTTTGTTGTTCTTTTATTTCAAAACGATCACAGAATGCGGCTAATTCTTTTACCCCGGAACGGCTCATGATGGCAAGCAGATATACTGCCCAGAATGCACAGTTGGTTTTCAGATAGAGCAGTTTGAACCAGGATACCGCCCGGGATGCCTGAATTATGACATGGATAAATCGGCGGTCTATTTTTAGATTGGGTTGTAGTTCCGGCCAGAGAAACTGGAAAAGAGAGAAATAATCCATCCGCCGCAGAGCCGGTAAGGGGTTGTCTACAATAAGTATTTGTTTCAGTTCACTGAAAAAACGGGTGCCGGAGAAACTGTCAAACAATTCCATTTTGACTGCATTTTTGATCAGCTTTTCAGTATGCCTGGTGATACGGAAATCAAGCCTTTGCTCAAAACGAATAGCCCTGAATATTCGGGTTGGATCTTCGACAAAACTTAAATTATGAAGAACCCGTATGCTTCTTTCTTTTAAGTCGTTCTGGCTGTGGAAGAAATCGATCAGAGTTCCAAATTTTTCAGGATTAAGGGCAATGGCCATTGCATTTATGGTGAAATCTCTCCTGTACAGGTCAAGTTTGAGTGAGGATAACTCAACTATTGGCATGGCGGCAGGGTATTCATAATATTCAAGCCGGGCAGTTGCTATATCAATAGTATAGTGGTTGGTAAGAGTAACTGTGGCTGTCCCGAATTTTTCATGGCTGCGAACCGTACCGCCATTTTTTTCGGCAAATTTCTTGGCAAAGAATATTCCGTCACCTTCGATGACGATATCAAGGTCCAGATTATTAATATTAAGAAGCAGGTCTCGGACAAAGCCACCAACCACATATCCACTTACCTGGAGGTCGGCGGCAGTCTCTCCGATATCTTTCAGGAGAACCACTATCTCTCGACTTAGCCTCTGGTTCATCAATCTGCTTAAATTTCTGGTGCGGGCGGTGGACGGGTGCTGATCTTCTCTGATCAGGTTTTCAGGGAGGTGGGCCGGGTCGTTAATGAGCAGATTAAGCAGGTCGGTTCTGGTTATGACCCCTGTGATATTGATCTTTTCTTGACCTTTCTTGTTATCTTCTATAATAGGAATCAGTCGTTGCTGATGTTTGATGATCATTTTCTGAATGTCGGACAGGGTGGCATTAGCAGGAAGGGTGGCGATATCAGAGGTCATATATTCGTTGACCGGCAGATGACCGAGCTTATGGAAGATAGCTTTTTCCACAACTCTTCTTGAAATCATACCTAATAACCCGGCAGGGTGCAGGTTGTGTTTTTTAGGGACATAGCTTGCCACTAACAATACTGTGATATTATAGCGGGTCAGGAGGTGGTTTGCTTCGTCAATGGTGGTGGATGGCGGTACGGCTAAAACCGGAGATGACATTATTTCGCCGGCAATGGCCCGGGGGCGGATATGTTGGTGGAGAGTTCTAAGCAGTTTTTCTTCGGCTGCAAAAATCGTCATCTCCTTGATAGTCGCTGAGGCGGCGGAGCTATGTCCTCCCCCCCCGAATTCCCGGGCGATGGCACCGGCATTAACCTCTGGGATTCGGCTGCGTCCGATCAGGTAGGTCCGCTCGTCCATGCTGATAAGCCCGAAGATGACATCAAGGTTTTCCATAACCATTAATCTGTGGAGTAAAACAGCAAGTTCACCCACATATTCAGGCAGGGTTATTCTGGTTATGGTTATTTTTACAGACTGGATATTGTAGATGGTGGATTGTTTATGCAGATCACTTAATAAGGCAATCTGGGTTGCATTTAAATCGCGGGAGATGAACTGGCTGACCACATCGAGGTTGGCTCCATGATCAAGTAGCCAGGCACCGGCTTCCAGGTCTGCGGGAGTGGTGGTTGAGTGCAGGAAAAAGCCGGTATCTTCGTAGATGCCCAGAGCCATCAGTGTGGCCTCATCTCTGTTTGGAATAATTCCTTTTTTTTGAAAAATATGGGAGAATAGAGTTGTTACAGAGCCGACTGGTTCAATAACTTCCAGGTTTCCTTTCAGGTCATCGGGGCTGTCAGGATGATGGTCGTAGATATGGATTTCAAGTTTGGGGTTGGCAAGACATTCCTGAAGACGACCTATTCTCTTTGCTCTGCGGGTGTCAACCAGGATCAGGCGGCTGACGGTTTCCATGGGGATATCTTTTATTTTTTTAAAGTCATAAATATGCGGGAATTCCTGGGCGAGATAATCACGGACATTTTTCTCCTGGGAGCCGGGGAACACAAGGGATGCCTGAGGATAGAGTCGTTTTGCCGCCATCATGGCGGCAAGACAGTCAAAGTCTGTATTAATATGCCCGGTTATTATTTCCATGGGGTAATATATCCCATGGTGCTGTTCAGGTACAGAAGAAATGAAATATTTTCTTGACAATTTTTGTATTTCAGTATTTAATTAAATTATTAAATAGGGGAACAAGAGGGATGAGGTTAATCTGTGAAAGTAGATGATAAGGATATTCTGAAAATAACGAAACTGCTCAAGGCAATGTCGCATCCGATTCGCTTAAAAATTCTTTGCCTTCTCCAGGATAAAGAGTTGAGCGTCAGCGAAGTACACAGGGAAGTAGAGACGAGTACTGCCAATATATCTCAGCATCTTTCTATTTTGCGTAATCAGGGGATCATTGATTACAGAAAAGATGCCAATTTTATTTATAACCGGATAACTGATCCGAATGTCATGGAGTTGATTAGGCATATGCGGGATTTATTTTGTCAGAAATAAATAATATAATTATTGTCGGTGTCATAACAAGACTTGCCACCGACGGCGGAAAAGTTGTGACTCCTTGTATGTACTCGTTCCCACGCTCCTGCGTAGAAACGATAAACTCAATCAATTCAGGTTAAAATATTATAAGAGAGAGAGAACAGGGTGAAGTTATGAAAATAGGCGAAACAATAACCGAAATTGCCACTGATCATCCCCGGCTGGTTACGATCATCATGATGATCATGACCATTATTTTGGGAACTATGATTTTTCAGGTTCAGGTTGATACCAACCCTGAGAATATGCTCTCTGCAGATGAGCCTGTCCGCGTATTTCATCACCAGACAAAAAAAGATTTTACCCTGCACGATATGGTGGTTGTAGGTATTATCAATGACCAGCATCCGAATGGTGTGTTTAATCCTGCCACTCTAAAGCGTGTCCAGCAGCTTACTGAGTTTGCACAAACCTTATATGATCCGGATGATCCGGAGCAAAGAATAATCAGCCGTGATATTATTGCACCTGCCAATGTTGATATTATCACGCAGGATGGTCCCGGTCAAATCCGTTTTGAATGGCTGATGAAAGAGGTGCCGACCACAGAAGCAGAGGCTTTGGCCATCAGGGATAATGCCATGGCAAACCCTTTGCTTAAAGGGACCATGGTTTCAGAGGATGGCAAGGCGATCGCCATTTATCTGCCGCTTAGCTCAAAGGAGTTTGCCCACCAGGTGCGGCAGCGTCTTCTTGAAAAGATTGACACCTTTACCGGTGATGAGGAGTATCATATAACCGGGCTGCCAGTGGCAGAAAGCACTTTCGGAGTGGAGATGTTTGTCCAGATGGCAATTTCAGCACCGCTTGCCATGCTGGTTATTTTTATTCTGATGCTGATCTTTTTTAAAAAAGTAAAACTGATTATCGCCCCCATGATTGTGGCAATGGTGACGGTTATCAGTACCATGGGGCTTTTGGCCGGTACCGGTCATACTCTGCATATAATGAGTTCCATGATTCCTATTTTCCTGATGCCCATTGCCGTGGTGGACAGCATTCATATAATCTCGGAGTTTTTTGATGTCTATCCGCGCTTTAAAGATCGCCGCAAGGCCTTAGTCCATGTCATGAAGCATTTATTCGTGCCGATGCTCTTCACCTCTCTGACCTCGGCTGCCGGTTTTGCTTCATTGGTTCTTGCCCCTATTCCGCCGGTACAAACCTTTGGTATGTTTGTTGCTTTCGGTATTATCCTGGCCTGGTTGCTGACCATTATCTTTATTCCTGCTTATATCATGATGATGAAGGAAGAAAGCCTGGCCGGTTTTGGTTTAAAGAAAAAAGACCAAGAAGGTGCAGCAGCCTCCGGGTCTGGTTTTACCGGTAAAATTCTGCATTATTGCAGCACTCGTACCTATTCCCATGCCAAGTTGATTATGAGTTTTACTCTTGTTGCATTAATGATCTCAGCTTACGGGATCAGCAAGATTGAGGTCAACGATAACCCGGTCAAATGGTTTAATGAAGCACATTCAATCCGCATTGCCGATAAGGTACTTAATAAGCATTTTGGTGGGACCTATGAGGCGTTTCTGATTATCTCGGAGCAGGAAACCATAATAGACACGCCGGAGCTCCATCTTCTTTTGACTGATAAAGTTAATGTTGTTGACATTGATCAGCATCTTGCCAAAGTCAGAGAAACTGCCCTTACTATCTCGGCTGAAACAGCCGTTGCTCACAGCGAACCAGCCGATTTCTTCACTGAACTCCTCAATATCTGGGAAGATCAGCAGCATAATGCTACTGATGAGGCCTATGATATCTGGGTTGAATTTATAGATGAACTGTTTGCCTTGAAAAACCGAGATCAGATATTTAAACAGCCCGAGGTGTTACGCTATATTGCCAGCCTGCAGAGCTATCTTCAGGAAAGTGGTGTGATCGGTAAGAGTAATTCTGTGGCGGATTTAGTGAAAAAAGTGCATCAGGAATTATTTGCCGGTCAGCCTGAATATTTCAGGATTCCCGACCATGTCAATGCTGTGGCCCAGACCCTGATCTCTTTTCAGAACAGTCACCATCCAGACGATCTTTTTCATTTTATCACCCCTGATTATAAAAGAGCTAATATCATGCTTCAATTGCAAAGCGGTGATAATCAGGATATGGAGCGGGTGATTAATGCGGTGGCAGATTTTTTTGTAGCCAACCCTCCACCGGTTATGCTGGAGCATAGCTGGGCCGGTCTGACCTATATTAATGTTGTCTGGCAGGATAAGATGGTTACTGGTATGCGTGATGCTTTTCTTGGCAGCTTTGTCGTAGTTTTAATCATGATGACCATCCTTTTTCGCTCACCATTATGGGGCTTGTT